>QCPC01000012.1 GCA_003212695.1 Prochlorococcus sp. AG-436-C13
AGATACAACCTTACTCCCTGCTGATAAAGCAGCGAGGGAGTTTCGCCAAGTTTGTGAGGCGTATGAATTTCTTTCTGATCCTGTTAAGCGACAAGCTTATGACAATGATTTAAGAGAGAATGAGTGTATCGGAGATGACCAAGAAAATCAGTTGAAAATAATCGATAAAGTTTCGCTAAAGAAAGTAAATAATCTTGATAATAGAAGACCTTTGTCTGGAGGCGAGTTGTTTTCTTTATTGCTATTGTGTGTTGCTTTATGCATTAGTCTGATATTAGGAATTTTATTTGCAGTATTAGATGGAAAAGATTTACAGGCAAAACCAAGTTGGCTGTATAGCAATCAATCGCTTGTTAAAGATATTTCTGTTTCTAATTAGATAACAAATGTATAACCTACCGTCACCAGAGACACCTTTAAATCAACATTCACTAGGAGCACTTGAATTATGGTTAATTAATCTTGGTGCAGAAAAATGCACTCAAAATCCTTGTTTATGGAGATGGGATAATATAGCTCAATGGTCAGCTGAAATATACTTTAAACAAGATGAATTAATGATTATTTGGTCTGAAATAGATAGTGAAGGTGAGGGAAAAACTAGTCAATTTAATTTTCCTTATGGATTACCACGTCAAGACGTTGAAGCTGCTTTAAATCATGGACCATAATTTAGATTTCATCTAGACTGGAATTAATTACTTTATAGCAATGCTCCAATTGAGTGTCCGTAATACATAGAGGAGGTAGGAGATATATCACATTACCTAGTGGTCTGATAAATACATTATGCTTTAATGCATAGCGTTTTATTGCTTTGCCTGCATTATTTAGATATCCGTCTTGCGAGTCAGTTTTTAAATCAAAAGCGGCAATTGTCCCGATCAATCTAGGTCGTTTTATTTTGGGATGCTGAGCAATCTTTTTTAAGTGTGGTAAATGCCGAGATTCAAATCTTAAATAGGCATTCGGATTGTTTTCTAGAAGATCCAGGCTTGCGTTGGCTGCTGCACATCCTAGTGGATTTGCAGTAAAACTATGACCATGCCAAAAAGTTTTTCGTGGATCATCTTCAACAAAATTGTTAAATATTTTTTGACTTGCCATAGTGACACCCATAGGTAGACATCCACCAGTTAGTCCTTTTGACAAAGCCATTAGATCAGGTGAAATGTTTGCACGTTTAGAAGCAAATAATGAGCCTGTCCTTCCAAAACCCACCATTACTTCATCAGCAATTAACAATGTCTTGGATTGATTAATAATCTTTTGAAGTTGTTGTAGAAATTCTGGCCTAACCATTCGCATACCTCCTGCCCCTTGAACAAGTGGTTCTAAAATCAATGCTGCGGTAGGTGTCTCAAGTAATAGTTCCAGTTTTTTAATTGATTCTTTTTCCCGGCTTTCAATTGTTGTATCTCCCCACCATGTCTCCGGCCAAGGTATTCGGTTTACGGGAAATAACATATCTTCAAATGGCTCATTAAATAAGTTACGTTCTCCTATAGACATGGCTCCAAAGGTGTCGCCATGATAGGCACCTGTGAAAGCTATTATTTGCTGCCTAGATTCCCCTTGGTTGTACCACCATTGCAAGGCGATTTTGATAGCCACTTCTACTGCGGTTGATCCGTTGTCAGAAAAGAATAATTTTTGAAGACCAGTAGCTTTACTAAGTCTTTCTGCAAGTCTTTCTGCTTGAGAGTGAGTAAAATCAGCAAATATGACTTGTTCTAATTCTTTTGCTTGTTCAAATATTGCCTTTGCAATATATGGATTTGAATGGCCATGAAGTGTAACCCACCAGCTACTAATTGCATCAATAAGAGGACTGCCATTTTCTCTAAAAAGGATGGCACCATTAGCATTTACTATGTGTTGTGGTGGATATGAAGACTTGATTTGAGTGAATGGATGCCATAGATTCTTATGCCATTCCCTCTCCCCTGAGATTTTAATATTGTTATCCATTCTTCAAGTTGATTTAATTCGGTAATTTTAAATATTAATCAGAAGATTAAAAATCTGTTTGATTGATATGTATTGATACTAAATGCATTTAATTAAATCTTCTATTCGTTCCTCAAGATTTTGCTTTACCCATTGCTCTAATAGATTGCTTGAAGAGATAGCTGTAAATCTTGGTAATTGAGCAATTACTGGAATATTACCGAATTGTTCTAATGTTTTGGGGTTGTCTTCATGAAACTCTCCATTCAATATTATTCCTAATATTGGGATTTTCCTTCTTTTCAGCGCCTCAATTGTTAAGAGTGTATGGTTAAGAGTTCCTAAACCACTTCTTGCTACAAGAATAATAGGTAACATCCATTTTTGGAGTAGATCAATTTGAAGAAAATCACGAGTTAAAGGTACCATTACACCTCCTGCTGTTTCAATGATTAAATTCTGGGAAATAATAGGTATCTGAAGCTGTTCAGGTTCTATTAATCTATTTTCTTTCTCGGCCGACCAGTGAGGAGAAACTGCAGCTTTAAACTTATATTGTTCAGTTAGACATTGACTTTGAGGAAGATTTAGAATCTCACGTACTTTGTATGTGTCTCCTCCATCATCTAATCCACTTTGGATTGGCTTCCAATATATTGCATTTAACCCTTGCACTAAAAAACTGCTCACGACTGTTTTACCGACATCTGTGTCAGTTCCGCAAACTATTAGTTGCTTAAAATTTGACTTCATTTTTGAATTAGAAGTATTTGGATTAACCATGTCAACTTTGGAAAATAATTTTCTGAAGAAATTTCCCAAGACTTATAAATTCTTCGCCATTGCCTAATAGTAAGTGCAGAATGTGGAGTTGTTTGAGCACCTACGCGAACTAATGGCTTTAATAAATAATTTACCTTAGGGGCTTCTTGTGTAAAATACTCTACTTTTTGGAGTTTTATATTCTCTCTATTGATACCCTCTATGAGTGAGTCATGAGCAGGAAATGACATGGCAGTACAATTCACATTTGCTTTTTTTGCTGCGTCATGCCATTCAGGGAAGCTACCTTCTACAGGTAAAGCGATTGCCAACCATCCTTGAGGTGCTAGGGCAGTGAACCATTCTTCTAATCTCTCTTTTGGATTTTCTAGCCAATGTAATGCAAAATTAGAAGCTATTAATGTTGGAGATTCTTTAAAGCTTGGGAGACCAGAAGAAAGATTAAATAATATTGTTTGCTTACTGTTATCCTGCTGTTTAAGCATCCTTTGGGATCCATCTATTCGCACTACAGATTGACGAGGCTTTTTTGCTTCTAAAGCATCTGCTAGAAATCCTGTTCCTGAGCCTAAGTCAAGCCAAAGCCCAGGTTTGATGATCTGTTTAGCACAATGATCTGTTAGTTTAATAGCATATAATTTTTGAAGATAAGCATGATTATTGTATGTGCATGATGCTTCATCAAAGTTTGAGATTATAAGTTGTTCCAAATTCTCTGCCATTAATATGATTCTAACCAGTTCATTACATTGTTGATCAATTGAGTAAGTTCAATGAAATGACCTTCCCCTTTGAGGATCCAATTTACAGGATCCTTGTCAAGATGATTTTTTAGTTCTTCCATTAATAGAAACTTAGTATTGTCACTTACTATTGCATCGCTTTCTCCATTTACGACAAGTACTTTTGCTTCTTTATTAAAACCCGAAGGTAATTTAGATGTGTTGATAAGAAGATCGAGATCTTTTCTTAGCTTCCCCCTACCTTCAATAGATATTCCTGAGTTGAAATTGCTAGTGTTAGGCACTTTATTCACATTAAATTTGTTTGCTTTTTTTGCAAATTTTAAAAGCATTTTACTTTCAGTGTTACTACCTATTTGTTTTTTCATCCCTTCTAAAGCAATTGTTATTGCTCTTCTTTCTCTACCGAAAGGGATAAAACGACTAAAACTATTAATTAAAATAATGTGAGAGGCCTTATCGATAATTGGATTTGGGATCAGATGAAGACCAAGGGAATGACAGATAATAAGTTTTTTTTCTTGTTGATTAGTGCATTCTTTATCATTTAAGTCCCAAGAAGGCTCTGATGATTCGATATATCCATATCCTCTCTCAGGATTTTGCCAAATCCATCCATTTGATTTGAAATACCTTCCCAAATTATCCCAATAGCTGGAATCGCTGTACCAGCCGTGCATAGCTATAATTTGTTTCAAGATTGCTTCCTAAGGTGAAAAATTAGTTTCTCCAAGGTATTTGTAGGAAGATTATTTCTTAAAACAATCCTTAAACGTGAGGTGCCTTCAGGAACTGTAGGTGGTCTGATTGCAATAGTTAGAAGACCATTGACTTCGAGCTGATATTGCTTGTCTAAAGATTCTGTATCACTCCCAAGCAAGAGAGGAATAATTGGTCCAATTACTGAAGGGATATTCCATCCTTCGTTTAAAAGCTCTGTTCTCCATAGATTTGATTCTTTTTGAAGCTTTTTACCCCATGATGGATTTGCTTGAATTAGCCTCAATGCTGCTAGAGCTGCAGCTGCTAAAGGAGGTGCAAGAGCCGTTGTGTAACGAAAGGCACCACTACTTTGAATTATATGTTCACTTATACTATTACTTGTTGCTAAAAATGCGCCGCCACTTCCAAAAGCTTTGCCAAAGGTTCCACTAATCATTGTGATAGGCTCCGAAATTTTATAACATAGCCCTCTTCCCCCTTCGCCCATTACACCAATAGCATGTGCTTCATCTACAAAAAGCATTGCGCGATATTGCTTACATAAAGCTGCAGTTTCTTTTAACCTCGGACAAGTACCTTCCATACTAAACAGACTTTCAGTTATGACCAGTGGAGTTTGATTTGGTTGTTGGTTAATGCAGTTTTCAAGAAGTCTTTTAAGATCATTTATATCATTGTGTGCAAAACGTTTGAGTTTAGCCCCACTAGTTTTGATTCCCACTAATAATGAATGATGGATTAATCTATCTGCAATAACTGTGGTATATCGATTTGTTAATGAATTTACGGCTGCTAAGTTTGCTTGAAAACCACTAGGAAAGAGTAGTACCTTCTCAAAACCTAGCCATTTGCTTAATTCTTCTTCAAGCTTTTTATGGATTGGTCGAGTTCCTGTTATTAGTCTTGATGCTCCAGCGCCTACACCTTCAGATAGCATTGTTTTTTGTGCAGCTTCTATTAGTGCAGGATGTTGGCTAAGGCCTAGATAGTCATTGCTTGCGAGATCAGTCAGAGAGACTTTGTTACTCTCTATAGGATTGCGAAATTCACAGCTCCTTCCGCTTGGTTCCCAAACCCTTATTCTGCGTAATCTTGAATCAGGAATTTTTTTCATGAATCTAGTTTGATGAGATTATTGACTAATGACTTTTGTTGCTATTAATTTGTAAGCCTTTCTTGAGATGGAAGCATTAGATGAGCAGTTTTGATTGTCTCATTAGGATGAGTTAGATAAGTTTGGAGGTGAATTCCATGGCTTCTAATCTTGTTGATAATAATTTAGATTTAGAAAATATTTTCCCATTTCCACTTGATGATTTCCAGCTTCAGGCTATAAAAGCTTTGAATTATGGTCATTCTGTAGTAGTTAGTGCTCCTACAGGCTCTGGAAAAACTCTAATAGGTGAATATGCTATCTATCGAGCTATTGCCCATGGACAAAGAGTTATATATACAACTCCTTTAAAGGCTCTTTCTAACCAGAAGCTTCGCGATTTCCGCAATCAATTTGGTTTTGATAATGTTGGTCTTTTAACAGGTGATTTAAGTATTAATAGAGGCGCTTCTGTCACTGTTATGACAACGGAGATCTTCCGCAACATGCTTTATGCAGAGGTCGACGAGAAGGATGACCCTTTGAGAGAAGTTGAAGCAGTTGTTTTAGATGAATGTCATTACATGAATGATTCCCAGCGTGGGACTGTGTGGGAAGAATCAATAATTCATTGCCCTTCGTTCGTTCAACTAGTAGCCCTATCAGCAACAGTTGCTAATGCGGCTCAACTTACTGATTGGATTCAGTATGTGCATGGACCTACTGAATTGATATTTAGTGATTTTCGTCCTGTTCCGTTGAATTTTTACTTCTCTAGTGCTAAGGGACTGCACCCTTTATTAAATGAATCGAAAACTGCATTACATCCTAACTGTAAAGTGTGGAGAGCTCCAAAAGGTCAAAAGCGTAAGGGCAGATCATCTAAATCATTACAACCGGAATCTCCTTCAATTAATTTTGTCATTACAAAAATGGCAGAGAGAAAAATGTTGCCAGCGATTTACTTCATATTTAGTCGCCGTGGTTGTGATAAAGCTGTAAAAGATTTAGTGAGGGGAGTCGAGTTGGTTTCTCTTGCGGAAAAAGAAAAAATCAAAGTTATTTTGAATTGTTATATTAAAGAGCATCCTGATGGAGTGCGACAAGGGATACATCTTGAGGCCTTAAAAGTAGGTATTGCGTCTCATCATGCTGGAGTTTTACCTGCCTGGAAGGAGTTGATAGAGAAATTATTCCAACAGGGTTTAGTGAAAGTAGTTTTTGCTACAGAGACCTTGGCAGCAGGAATAAATATGCCTGCACGTACTACGGTGATTTCTGCTCTTTCAAAACGCACTGAAAATGGCCATAGACCTTTAATGGGAAGTGAGTTCTTGCAAATGGCTGGTAGAGCTGGTCGCAGAGGTTTGGATGCACAAGGTCATGTCGTGACTGTTCAAAGTCGTTTTGAGGGTGTTCGCGAGGCAGGACAGCTGGCTACTTGCTCTGCTAATCCTTTAACGAGTCAGTTCACGCCTAGTTATGGAATGGTACTTAATCTTTTGCAGCGTTATGATCTTGAGAAGTCAAGAGAGTTAGTTCAAAGAAGTTTTGGTTGTTATTTAGCAAGCCTAGATTTATTTGAAGAAGAAGAATTTCTTAATGGATTACGAGAACAGTTCACACAGATGCAAGGATTTTCAGGAGACGTTCAATGGGATGATTTTGAGGATTATGAAAAGCGCAGAGGTCGCTTAAAGGAGGAGAGACGTTTGCTTAGGATTCTCCAAAAGCAAGCTGCTGAAACTCTTGCTCATGAATTAACTTTAGCATTGCAATTTGCGAGAGCTGGGACATTAATTAGTCTAAAAACTTCTTCTCTCCAATCTAAGGTTGTTCCTGCAGTTATTGTCGAAAAAATAGAGGGAATACAAAAATTACCATTATTATTATGTCTGACGGATTCCAATATTTGGGTTCTAGTTGCTTGTCAATCTGTTGTTAGTTTACACACTGAGTTGAGTTGTTTGGAGATAAAATCAATTACCCCCCCTAGGCTTAGAAGAATTGGAGAAATAGCTTATGGGAATAAATTAAGTGAAGTAATCGCTACTTCTCTTCTTGAGATATCCAAAATTCATGATATGAAAACACCTCAGTATGATCTTGCTAGCGAAGTATGTAATCAGGCGAAATTAGTAAGTCATTTAGAAGGAGAGTTGATTAAGTTACCGGTTCATCAATGGGGTGACCGGAAGAAGCTTAAAAAGCACCGTAGACGTATGGAACAACTTCAGATTGAAATCAGAGAAAGAGAACAATTAATACATCATCGCTCAAATCGTCATTGGGAAACTTTCTTATCATTGTTGGATATCTTGCAATATTTTGGATGCCTTGAAGAATTTGAAGCTACAGATGTAGGTAAAACAGTTGGAGTATTACGAGGTGATAATGAACTTTGGTTAGGACTAGTACTAATGAGTGGTCATTTGGATGAATTGCAACCTAGTAGCTTGGCTGCTGTTTTGCAGGCTATTAGTACAGAGATTAACCGCCCTGAGTTGTGGACTGGATTCTCAGCTTCTCCGGAATCAATAGAAGCATTAAATGATCTTGCTGGTATTCGGCGTGAATTGAAGCGTTCTCAAGACCGGCTTAGCCTAAATATTCCTATTTATTCTGAACCTGAGTTAATGGGCTTAGTAGAGAAATGGTGCTGTGGTATAACTTGGGATGACTTAATTTCTAATACTTCTCTTGATGAGGGGGATGTGGTTAGAATAATGCGTCGAACTATTGATCTTCTTGCTCAGATTCCTCACTGCATAGCCATTAGTGGTCATCTTAAACGTAATGCTTCTGAAGCTATGAAATCACTTAATCGGTTCCCAGTGCGTGAAGATGAAAATCTTTTTAAAGAACAAATGGATTCTGAAAGGAGATCAAATCCTGCTACAGAACGATCAAATAATAAGAGTTGATTGTCATGATTATTTTTGCATATTTGTCATCGATTTTGGATCGACAATACGGTCGAACGTCTCTTCATCAATATACCCCAATGCTTTAGCTGATTCTCTAAGGGTGATATTTTTTGCGTGAGCATATTGCGCTATCTTGCTAGCTTTTTCATAACCAATTGTAGGTGTCAAGCTGGTTACAAGCATTAGTGATTGTTCTAGATTGCTTTGAATTTTGCTGACATTAGGTTCAATGCCTTCAACCATGGCAACCCGTGAGCTTTTGCAGGCACTAGAAAGTAGATCTATACTTTGTAAAAGATTTAGGCCAATTAAAGGTTTATAGGCATTCATTTGTAAGTGACCACCACTACCAGCCATTGCAACAGCTGTTTCAAGTGCGATTACTTGGGTGCATACCATTGTCATTGCTTCGCATTGGGTTGGATTTATTTTTCCTGGCATTATTGAACTTCCAGGTTCATTCTCAGGTAGTAATAGTTCACCTAAACCAGCTCTTGGCCCGCATGATAAAAGGCGAAGATCATTAACTATTTTGAAGAGTGATATAGCTAACATTTTTAGTTCAGACATTGTATGCACTAAACCATCGTGGCTTGCCATTATCGCAAATTTATTGATAGCTGATTTAAATGGCAGTTTTGTAGAAGAGGAAATCTCAACAGCAATTTCATTATCAAATCCTGCAGGTGCATTAAGACCTGTGCCTATTGCGGTACCTCCTAAAGGAAGAGGGAAAAGTTCATCTAGGCTATGAGATATTCGATTTCTTGCTGTAAGCAGCTGCTCCTTCCATGCTGATGCTTCTTGGGCAAGAGTAAGTGGAACAGCATCTTGAAGGTGAGTTCGACCGGTTTTGACAACATCCCTCCATTTGTCCATTTTTTCTTCAAATACTTTTATGAGCAGATCTACTTCTGGTAGTAAATTGAAAATAATTTCTTTTGTAGTGGCTATTTGTATAGCCGCAGGGAAGACATCATTACTTGATTGTGAACGATTGACGTGATCATTAGGATGAATAGGTTGATGACTACCTAATAAATGGCTATTCCTTAGTGAAGCAATATTACTAATTACTTCATTTACATTCATATTAGTTTGAGTTCCACTACCTGTTTGCCAGACGCTTAAAGGAAATTGATCATCATGTACTCCGGTAGTTATTTCATTACATGCCTTAATTATAAAATCTGCTTTGCTTTTTGAAAGAACCCCTAATCTATAATTGCATTTTGCAGCAGCACTTTTAATGTTAACTAAGGAATAAATTAATTTAAGAGGAACCTTGTCTTGACCAATGGCAAAATTTATTAATGATCTTTGAGTTTGGGCCCCCCAGAGTGCAGTGTTTGGCACTTCTATTGAACCCATACTGTCATTTTCCAAGCGAAATGATTCAGTCATTTAGTTTGCAATGGATCCATAGCATTTTTTGGTGATTCGTTCATCAATTGTCTCCCTTTGAGAAATTTAGATTTCAAGTCGTTTCCATACAACATCTAGATTCGATTGATGTGTTTCAGTGCTAAAGCAACTATTGAGTTGCTCTTCCGAAAGAATCTCCGTAATTGCTTTATCATTATTAAGGTTAGCTCGAAAATCGCCATATTCCGTATTCCACGCATCATGTGCATGCTTTTGAACTAATTTATATGCATTTTCTCTTTTCATTCCATTCTCTACAAGTGCTAAAAGTACACGTTGGCTAAACACAACTCCCCCATAAATATTCATATTTTTCAGCATATTATTTGAATATATTCCTAACCCTTTTATAACTTCACTGATTTCTCTCAACATGAAGTGCAGTGTTATAGAGGTGTCAGGTAGCATCATTCTTTCTGCAGAACTATGACTTATATCTCTTTCATGCCATAAAGCAACATTCTCTAGCGCTGCTACAACATAACTCCGCAGCACCCTAGACAAGCCGCTAATACGCTCACTTCTAATTGGATTCCTTTTGTGAGGCATGGCAGAACTACCCTTTTGCCCTTTTGCAAATCCTTCCTCTACTTCTAGTACATCAGTTCTTTGTAAATTTCTTATTTCTGTGGCAAATCTATCTAATGAGGAACCAATTAATGCAAGTGTTTGAACATAGTTAGCATGTCTGTCTCTTGATATGACTTGTGTGCTTACTGTGTCAGGTGTTAACCCTAAATGATCACAAACTATTCTTTCTATTTCAGGGTCGGTGTTTGCGTATGTTCCCATTGCCCCGCTTACTTGTCCTACAGAAATATCTTTTTCTAATTGCTCAAGTCTTTTTTGATTCCGAATTGTTTCAGCTAACCAGCCAGCCAGCTTAAAACCAAAAGTAATTGGTTCCCCATGTATTGCATGAGATCTTCCAATCATAACTGTATTTTTATGCTCTCTTGCTTTTGCACGTATTATTTCCTCAAGTATTTTATTCTCTTTGATTAAAAGTTTAACAGAAGCTTTTAATTGCAATGCAAGACCAGTATCAAGTACATCACTACTGGTCATTCCAACATGTATATAACGCCCAGCATCTCCAATATTCTCATTTAAATTGGTTAGAAAAGCAATTACGTCATGACGTACTTCTGATTCGATTTCAAGAATACGTTTAGGACAAAATGTTGCTTTTTCTCGTATTTCTTGCATTCCACTTTGTGGAATATTTCCAAGATTTAAGTTGGCTTCGCAAGCTGCCAATTCAACATCTAGCCAACTTTGGAACTTTGCTTGTTCCGTCCAAATTTTACCCATTTCAGGGAGTGTGTAGCGATCAATCAAAGGACGTTCTTTTTTTTGTTTATATTGACTTTAGTCGGTGATGCTCAACTTCCCAATGAATATATTTGCCCCAACTTTGTTGCCTGACTAAACATCTTCCACCTCTGCATGAAATCAATTGAAAAGGAGGTAAATCGATAGGTTGGTTTTTTAATAAGACAAAACTTCCAGGTTGAAGCAATTCAAAGATTTTAGCAGTTTGCCTTTTCGGTACTATGTGAAGAAACCGATTAGAGGTTATTTGCCTTTTTTGGGGCAATCTGGGGCGTTTACTCGACAAGTCCTATAGGGATGTCTTGATAGATCCTCTCCGAGATTTTTAGAATTCGCTAACTTCTGCGGTTTTTATTCGGTTTTTTGTTTGCTTATATGACTGTATGGCCAAAAAACATAGATTAGATGTTCACTTGCTGACTAAAGGGTGTGCTCCATCTCGGGAAAAAGCTCAGCAACTTATTAGAGCTGGCAAAGTTAGAGATATTGCTGGAAATATTTTGGATAAGCCTGGTCAAGAAGTTTCCAAAGATCTTGATCTTATAGTAAAAGAATCTCCTAGATTTGTGTCTAGAGGCGGGGAAAAATTAGCAGCTGCTTTAGATGCCTTTCCTATAAATATTCAAGGAAGAATATGCATTGATGCAGGTATATCGACTGGTGGATTTACGGATTGTCTTTTGCAAAGAGGAGCCTCTCGTATATATGGAATTGATGTTGGATATGGACAGACAGACTGGTCACTTCGAAATGATTCAAGGGTTGTTTTAAAAGAGAGAACAAATATTAGGAACTTAAAAAGTTCCCAATTATATGGATTAGGAGACCCTTATCCTAACTTTGCAGTTGCAGATCTTTCCTTTATTTCTTTAAGACTTGTTTTGCCTTCAATTAAATCATTGCTGCTTGAGAGTAATCCAGAAGCATTGCTTTTGGTAAAGCCTCAGTTTGAGGTTGGACGAGAACGAGTTGGTAAAGGAGGTGTTGTTAGAGATAAAAGATTTCATATAGAGGCATTAAATTCAATTATTGAGTTTTCAATCTTAGAAGGTTGGAAAACTAAAGGTGTTTTAGCTTCTCCTTTAACTGGTCCTGCAGGTAATCATGAATATTTACTTTGGTTGGGAATTAAAGGAATGGAGAAAATTCCTAATATTGAAGAACTTGTGAAAAATACTTTGCAATTAGAGAGCTGAGTCATCAAATTCACCTGTGCGAATTCTCACAACAGATTCTATTGACGAAACGAAAATTTTTCCGTCACCTATCTCGCCAGTTTTTGCTGCATCTGCAATTGCTTTAATAACACTATCTACACTTTCATCAGATATAACAACTTCTATTTTTAGCTTTTGAAGAAATTCAACAGTGAACTCTGAGCCCCTGTAGCGCTCAACTTGACCTTTTTGGCGACCAAACCCCCTAACTTCACTTACAGTCATTCCAACTATTCCAAGATTGACTAAAGCAATCTTTACATCTTCAAGTTTGAAAGGTCTGATAATGGCTTCTACCTTTTTCATAAACTAAATCTGATTTCCTTTTCTATTTTAATAAGGTTTCGTTAGATTTTGCTTAAACTTGCAAGGGTTGGGACTGAATTAAGTATTAATCCTGCTTGTTTAGCATCATTAGTCAACATTTCTGCATTATTTTTGCTTAGTACAACTTGTTGAGATGATATTGCCTCCCATTCACTGGTTTCAAAATGTGTTTGTAGCCAAAGCATCCCATGGACGCTTGTAGCTCTTATATGAGTTCTGTTGCCTGAGGAAATAAGCCAGAGATCCATATAGAATGTTTGTTTGGTTGCTTCTATTACGCTGCCTAGCGAGAAAAATGTTTGTTATTAATGATACGGTTTTGAACTTTCCTTCAAAATTTCTTCCTTTGGAATTTCTATTCTAAGCAAGAAAAAAGAATTAATATATTTATATTATTCATTCATTAGTTTGATTCAAATTTTGTGGAAAAGCACGAATCCGAGTCTTATGGTGAACGATTGATTGCTGATGCAGAGATCATTTGTTTTCCAAATCCAAGTCTTAAAAGGGACTACGAAATTGAAATAGAGCTACCAGAATTTACTTGCAAATGCCCTTTCTCAGGATATCCTGATTTTGCAGTTATTAAATTGATATATCAGCCATTTGAAAAAGTAATAGAGCTTAAATCTCTAAAGCTTTATATAAATAGTTATCGAGATATAAGCATCTCTCATGAGAAGGTTACTAATAAAATACTTGATGATATTGTTTCAGCATCTAGTCCTTCTTGGATTCAAATAAAAGCAGATTTTAATCCTAGAGGCAATGTACATACTGTTATAACAACATGTCATGGCTCAAGAAAAGGTGTTTAAGATAAATAAGATTCTTGAATAATTATAGGTAATTGACTAGCTAAACCTGTCGTATTTCTATTGGATAATCCTCCTATATAAATGGTGTTACTATCTTCTTCTGAGATAATCCAAATCTGATTTGTTGAGATAATGCTTAGGACACTTCCAATCAAACTTATTCCAAAACCTATATAGACTAAGGGTACACCAGGATCATATTTAAGTAAAATTCCACTACTTGGAAGTATATTTACAATATTAACTTTGGATTCACCAATCGTTAAACTCTCTCCCCCTGGCCTTGTTAATCCTATTTGCTTGCCCTCATTATTAAATGCTCTGACTGGACCTTCTTCACTTGAAAGAGCCAAGAAGAATTGTTCATTTTTATCATTTATTTTTGGTACTAATACACCCCATATTTGTTCACCCAGCTCATCTATTTTCTGCAGAGGTAGTTGTAGTTTAGGGCTGTTATTTATATTTATTGTAATTGCTGCAAGTGACCAATCAGCTTGGTAGATAGTTATTCCTTGATATCTTAATGGATGATTAACGCTTATTTCTTTATTGATTGTTTGATTTAGGTTTTTATCATTAATTAATAATTTAGATCTAAATTGTTCTGGTTGTCCATTAGGACCTCTATCAATTTGAAAATTGCTTAACTTTAGATTTATTGAATTTTCGTTGTTAGGACTTATTAGATCCAGAGATCTTCCAGGTGCAAGAAATCTTTCTAATTGCTCACCTCTTAATGATCCAAAAGTTGCTCCAATTATTAAAACTATTAGTCCTAGATGAACTAATGGGGGGCCTACACGTCCTATGGCACCTTTCCTTGCAGAAAGTCTAGATTGATGTTTTTTTACTTTCCATCCATTAGTAGTTAAATATCTTTCTAATTTTTCAACCCCTTCTGATAATTTATTTGACTTTAAAGTCTCAGATATAGCTAGCTTCTGTATTTGTTTGGGATCTTTATAGTCAATCCACACCATTGCTTTCTTTAGTGTAGGAACTTGTCTTTTTAGGCTACAAGTTAATAGTGAAATAGAAAGCCAAGTAAGTAATCCTATGAACCAAAAACTTGAATAAACATGATTTAATTGTAAATTTATTATCGCTTCTCCATTAATTAAACCAAGAAATTTATTGCTTTCATATTTTGTTAGATAATCTGTAAGAGGTGCATTTTGTGGAAGAGATGTTCCAATTGCGCTTGCTATTGCAATTAGCAACAATAAAATAACTGCTACTTTTAAACTAGATAACCAATTAATAAGTCTGATTATATATTTCATATGTTTATACCCATCTTGCTAAAAGACTTAGTAAACCAGTTGATAAAAAGAAAGCACCACTTAGAGCTGGTATCCATTGACTAATTACACGTATAGATAAAATCCTTGGGATTGCAGCAGCAGTGGTTCCTGCTAGTAAAAGAGGAATTATTTGTCCAGATCCAAAACATGTAAGAAGGACAATACCGCTAGCAGGGTTGCCATTTTCGGCTATCCAAGCAAGAAGAACTGCTAAAACAGGAGTTGTACAAGGCGACGCAGCCAAACCAAAAGTCATGCCAGCTGCAAGAGGGGCTAAAGGTCCTGGTAGATTCCCTTTCCAAGAATCAATATTTGGCTCATTAGGAAGACTTATTTTTAAAATTCCAAGTAGATTGAGTCCCATTAGAATCGTAATAATTGGAACAATTATTCCTATTCCTGATGGTAGTTGGCCATATATTTTCCCAAGTAGACCACTCAGCATCCCTAGCATTACTAAAGAAATCAGAATTCCACTGCAAAAAATAAGACTTTTGTTAAAAGGCTTTTGATTCTTATTAAAGCCTGATAGATATGCAACAGTTACAGGTAAGAGTGATAAGGAGCAAGGACCAAGACTTGTAAGTAGACCGCTTGTGAAAACAATTATTATTGTTAACGGGCCAGGGGACTCCAAGCCATGAATAATTAATTGTTCACTAGTGTGAGCAAGATCAGCAATAGCAAGGTCTAAAGAAAAAATAGTAATTAACGTAACACCTTATAAATTTAATCTTTAAAATCTTTTATGCGAGTTTCTTTTTAACTTTTAACCCACCAATTAAGCCAGTTGATTCAAGAGCACACCTTAGCAAGAGCCCTCCTATTAAGAAGCTAGATATTAATGAGTTACCGCCGTAACTAATGAATGGTAGGGGAAGACCAGTTGTTGGGATTGAGCCAGAGGTCACTGCCAAATGTAATATTGATTGTCCAATGAGCATTATGCTGCAACCACTAGCTATTAGTTTGGTGTAATTATTCCTACTTCTAAGAGATATTCTGAGTCCAAGAAAAGCTATTAATATTAGAAATGTAATAAACATGAATGAACCTATAAAACCAAATTCTTCTGCAAAAACCGCAAATATAAAATCTGTATTCAAAAAAGGTAGATACAGAAGTTTTTGAGTAGAAAGTCCATATCCTTCTCCAAATAGCCCCCCTGAACCTATTGCAAGTAAGCTTTGAATAAGTTGATATCCATTGCCTTGAGGGTCATCCCATGGATTCATAAAAGATGTAACACGCCTAAACTGGTATTCATGCCTTGTAATGCTGTAAGCCCCCAGAGCAAAACCAAGAAATGCAGATGAAAAAAGGTTTTTAAAATTTATTCCTGCTGACAGTGCAATCATCCATATAAGAGATCCTAAGAGTGCAGCAGTACTAAGGTTTGGTTGCTTCAGAATTAGAAGAATTAAGAGTCCAAAAATGCTTAATTCCATTAGCCTTTGACTACTTCTAATTCTTTCCCATTGAGCAAAAATATGAGCTGATTGAAGAATTAAGAAAGGCTTAACGAGTTCAGAGGGTTGAATCATAATGGGCCCTATAACTAACCAACGTGAGGCACCATTAATAGTGCTTCCAAAAACAAGAGTTGCAGCAACTAATATCAGGCAAGATATTAAGCATAGTTTAGATATCTTTAACCACTTTCTGAGATTTATCGAAACTGCTAGCCAAGCAATAGTCCAACTCGCAGTAAGCCACATAAATTGTCTTTTTATGAAATAACTACCATCTCCCATCTCTTTACTTGCTACCCACCAACTTGCTGAACCAAGAATAAAAAGACCAGTAATACTCCATAAAACCATAAAAGCTAATAATAATCTTGCTTCAGATGGCCACTCTTCCCATGGAAGTGGCATAAGCCTTTGCAGTAAGGGTTTTCTATCTATTTTTCTTGCATTGTTTGCAGTGGATATATTCTTAGAGTAAGAGCCTTGATAAATCCTTTTATGTGCGGGACTCGTCAAAGCGGTTTTTAAAAATGGCTTTTCCTATTGAGCCGTCTAAAACCCAATTTGCCAAGTCCCTAAGATAATAAAATATTTTTTTGATATGGAGATTTGATAAAAATCAATTAATTTTATCTAAAACTACAATTAATCTAAAAATAATATTAAAGAAATCTATATGTGTTTTTTGCTAAGCCAAATATTTTGACTTCAAGATTATTTTTTTATTCGAAGATTACACCTTATTAGTAATTTCATTGTTCTTTTTTGATTTGATTTAATTGATAAAAAGCCTGTTTTTTAGTAAATCCTGGTTTTTTGGTCGTAATAACTTACAAAAATAATGTTTTTGCTGCACTTTTTGGATATAACTCGGTTTTTTTACCTACTGCATGGTAGATTCCGCGGGCCTTTGGAGCATGGAGCCTTTGTTGGCATCCCGGCTTGCTACACATTTAAAAAATTCTCCTAATGGAGAGGAATACTTGTGTGCGAATTCGGGAAGCGGCAATGAACTTGAGCCTTCAATTGAAATTGAATCCAATCAGATTCGTTCTGTTGATTCATTTGATGAATATGTGTCGTTTCAGCGGCGCATTTTTAGGGTCAACTTGGTTGTAACTGCTATCGCAGGAATTTTAACAATCATTTTTTTTGATTCGAATGCTGCTATTAGTCTTCTTTTAGGAGCATTTTCTGGAATTCTTTATTTGCGCCTACTCGCTAAAAGTATTGGATCTCTTGGAAAAACATCATCATCTGTAAGCAAGTTTCAATTGTTAGTCCCAGTAGTACTGATTTTGGCAGTTTCAAAATTGGCTGTAATTCAGTTATTACCAGCTTTGGTTGGTTTTTTGCTTTATAAACCGTCTTTGATTATTCAGTTCTTGCTTGAGCCTTCTGCTTAAACAAGATTCCTTCATAATTATTTTGATGGCATTGAAGGCTTAACAAAAGACACACTGTCGCTTTAGCGACTTTTAATTTAAAAAATGGGTACCTCTCCATTTGGTTTACCTTTTGCTGCCTTAGAAGTTGGTCAACATCTCTATTGGCAGTTAGGGAAAATAAGAATTCATGGTCAGGTTTTTATGACCTCGTGGATACTTATTGGTGCATTGCTGACTCTTGTTGTAGTTGGCACTAAGAAAATGGAACGTGACCCTAAAGGAGTTCAGAATCTTCTCGAATTTCTTTGGGATTACATTCGTGACTTGGCTCGCACACAAATTGGAGAAAAAGTCTATAGAGACTGGATGCCATTTATAGGTACTCTTTTCTTGTTCATTTTTGTGAGCAATTGGGGAGGAGCTTTAATCCCATGGAAGCTGATTGAACTCCCTAGTGGAGAATTGGGCGCACCAACGGCGGATATAAATACAACCGTTGCCTTAGCTCTTTTGGTGTCACTTTCATACTTTTATGCGGGCCTGAGCAACAAAGGATTGCGTTACTTCGAGTATTACGTTCATCCAACGCCAATCATGCTCCCATTCAAGATTGTTGAAGATTTCACTAAACCTCTTTCTCTTTCCTTCCGTCTATTCGGGAATATTTTGGCAGATGAACTTGTAGTTGCTGTACTTGTTTTTCTAGTACCACTTGTTCTTCCTGTTCCAGTAATGTTCCTTGGCTTGTTTACTAGTGCTATTCAAGCCTTGATTTTTGCAACTCTTGCTGCTTACTACATCGGTGAAGCAGTAGAGGAGCATCATTAATCAACTTTTTGTTGCTAGAGATTTTTATTTTTCTGGCAAATCCCTTGCGATTAGGTTCGATTACTTTCGAACCCATCTTTTAAAACTATGAGATGTACCCCTCGCAGGTATAAACTCCCGGTTCCTCTTAATACGCGCTTAGAAGGCGCTTCACATCGTTAGCTCAATTATGGATTCCATTACCACCGCCGCTTCTGTTGTTGCAGCTGGTTTAGCTGTAGGCCTTGGCGCTATCGGCCCTGGTATCGGTCAGGGTAGCGCTGCACAAGGTGCAGTAGAAGGCATTGCACGTCAGCCTGAAGCAGAAGGCAAAATCAGAGGTACTTTGCTTCTTTCTTTCGCTTTCATGGAATCGCTAACCATCTATGGTCTTGTGGTTGCTTTAGTTCTTCTGTTTGCCAACCCATTTGCAGGCTAAAGGTAATTAAATCGGGAGGTTGATCTTTTCTAAAAGTGGATTTCATTTTTTAGATCTTCCTCAAACCTGATTTATTTGCTTTTTCCTAGCTCTTAAAACTTTTAAGTCTTGCTTTTATCTCCGCAGCCCTGCCCATGACAAGCTTGCTTCTGTTTGGTGCTAGTGAGGGGGGTCTATTTGACTTCGATGCAACCCTGCCACTTATGGCTGCTCAGGTTGTTCTCCTCACCTATATCTTAAACGCTCTTTTCTTTAAGCCCGTTGGTCGGGTAGTAGAGGAGAGAGAAGATTATGTTTTGACTAGTCAAACTGAGGCTAAGCAAAAGCTTGCTGAGGTAGAAAAGCTTGAAACTGATTTAAGAAATCAGCTTAAAGAAGCTAGAAAGTCAGCACAAAAAGTTATTACTGAGGCAGAAGAAGATTCTGACAGGCTTTATAAAGAAGCTTTGGCCTTGGCTAACTCTGAAGCAAATGCTTCCAAAGAGAATGCAAGAAGAGAGATAGATTCTCAAAGAGAATCTGCTCTTAACGAGCTTAAGTCAGATGCCGATAAGCTTGGCGATTTGATTGTGCAAAGATTACTTGCAGCGAAATGAATTATCCTCTACTCCTAGCAACCGAAGGTTTTGGCTTGAATCTCAATTTATTTGAGACAAATATTCTTAACCTCGCAGTTGTTGTATTTGGACTCTATAAATTTCTTCCTAATTTCTTGGGAAGCATGCTTGAAAAGCGTCGTACTTCAATCTTACAAGAGTTGAAAGATGCTGAAAATCGTTTAGAAGAAGCTTCTATTGCGCTTAAAAAAGCAAAGTTAGATCTTGCATCTGCTGAAAAGAAAGCTGACAAGATTAGAAGTGATTGCAAATCAAGAGCAGAAGCAATTCGCTTGGAAAGTGAAAAGCGAACTGTTGAAGAAATGGCACGTATCAAACAAGGTGCCGCTTCAGATTTGAACTTAGAAGCAGCTAGAGTAAGTGCTCAATTGCGTAGAGAAGCTGCAAAATTGGCTATTGAAAGAGCTCTTTCAAATCTTTCTGGGTCTTTTGATGAAAAAGCTCAAGACAAATTTTTTAGACAGTCCATTAAAAATATAGGAGATGTTTAATGCCACTTCTTAATACTATTACTACCCCATATGCAGAAGCTTTTCTGCAAGTTGCTGAGAGTAGAAATGAAGTAGACGATATAGTCTCACAGACAAAATCAATATTGGAAATTTGGAATCAATCTATAGATTTTAGGCATGCAATGTCATCACCAGTACTTGAAATAGAAACTAAGAAGGCAATACTTGAAAAGATTTTTGCAAATGAAGTTACTCCTTCTTTTCTTAATCTATTGAAGTTATTGGCTGATCGCCAACGCATAGGTGTGTTGAACTCAGTTTTAGAAAGATTGTTGGAACTTTACAGAGAACAACGTAATATTGCTCTTGCGACTGTAACTTCTGCTACTTCTTTAAATGATGGTCAACAGGAAGAAATTTTGAAAACGGTTCAATCTGTTGCAGGTACAAAAAATTTGGAATTAGATCTAAAAGTTGACCCTGATTTAATTGGTGGTTTTGTTATAAATGTTGGCTCTAAGGTTATTGATGCAAGCCTTTCTGGGCAAGTGCGTCGATTGGGTCTTGCACTAGCAAAGGTAAGCTAGTTAGCAAGTTCTTTCTTTTAACTTCCTTTCTCTTTCACCACATCCCTTCTTTTCAACACATTTTCCTCTCATGGTTTCTATACGTCCCGACGAAATCAGTTCAATCTTGAAGAAACAGATTGCTGATTATGATAAATCTGTTTCAGTAAGCAATGTAGGTACCGTTCTTCAGATCGGTGATGGTATTGCAAGAATATATGGCCTTGAAAAGGCTATGGCTGGAGAGTTAGTTGAATTTGAAGATGGTACTGAGGGAATAGCCTTAAACCTAGAGGATGACAATGTTGGAGCAGTACTTATGGGTGAAGGTCTAGGAATTCAAGAAGGGAGCACAGTTAAGGCCACAGGAAAGATTGCCTCAGTTCCTGTTGGCGATGCAATGCTTGGTAGAGTTGTTAACCCTCTTGGTCAGCCAGTAGATGGGAATGGAGAAATTGCTACCAGTGATTCTCGTCTGATTGAATCATTAGCACCTGGCATTATTAAAAGGAAATCGGTCCATGAACCGATGCAAACTGGTATTACTTCTATTGATGCAATGATTCCTATCGGTAGAGGTCAGAGAGAATTGATTATCGGTGATCGTCAAACTGGTAAGACCGCTATTGCTATTGATACAATCATTAATCAGAAGGGCCAGGATGTTGTATGTGTTTATGTTGCTATTGGTCAGAAATCTGCTTCGGTAGCTCAAGTTGTTGAGGTCTTAAGAGAAAAGGGAGCCTTGGATTATACAATTGTTGTAAACGCTAGTGCATCAGAAGCGGCAGCATTGCAATATCTAGCACCTTATACAGGAGCAGCTATAGCAGAGCACTTCATGTATCAAGGTAAAGCTACATTGGTTATCTATGATGATTTAACTAAGCAGGCTCAGGCTTATCGTCAAATGTCTCTACTTCTTCGTAGGCCTCCAGGACGTGAGGCTTATCCAGGGGATGTTTTTTATTGCCATAGTCGTTTGTTGGAAAGAGCCGCAAAACTTTCTGATGCTATGGGTAGTGGATCTATGACAGCATTGCCTATCATTGAAACTCAAGCAGGAGATGTATCGGCTTATATCCCTACTAACGTAATATCAATTACTGACGGCCAAATCTTCTTAAGTGCTGATCTCTTTAACTCAGGATTAAGACCAGCTATTAATGTAGGAATCTCTGTTAGTCGAGTTGGTGGAGCTGCTCAAACCAAAGCGATTAAAAAGATTGCCGGTACTTTAAAACTAGAATTGGCTCAGTTTGATGAACTTGCAGCATTTTCTCAGTTTGCATCTGATTTAGATGAAGCTACTCAGCAACAACTAGAAAGAGGTAAACGCCTTAGGGAACTTTTAAAACAAGCACAATTTGCACCTTTGAATCTTGCAGAGCAAGTGGCTGTAGTTTATGCAGGAGTTAAAGGCTTGATTGATGAGGTTCCGGTTGAACAAGTAACACAATTTGCAGGTGAACTTCGTGAATACTTGAAAACGAGTAAACCAGATTTTATAAGTAAAGTTTTAACTGAGAAAAAACTTAGTGATGATATTGAGTTAGTTCTAAAAGAATCAATAAACGATGTGAAGGCCTCCATGTTGGCATCAACTTAACAAAGGTATCCAAGAGATTTTTTAAATGGCAAACCTAAAGGAAATTAGAGACAGAATTGTTTCTGTCAAGAACACACGAAAGATTACTGAGGCAATGCGTCTTGTAGCGGCTGCTAAAGTTAGACGTGCCCAGGATCAGGTTCTTAGAAGTCGCCCATTTGCTGATCGGTTAGCAAGAGTTCTTGAGAACATACAGTCGCGTATGAAGTTTGAGTCAGCTGACTCACCATTGCTTAAAACTCGTCAAGTTAAAAATGTTACTTTGCTTGCAGTAACTGGTGATAGAGGCCTTTGTGGTGGTTATAACACTAATGTTATTAAGCGAACTGAGCAACGTTATGCAGAATTGCAAAGCCTAGGTTTTGAAACCAGCTTGGTCTTGATAGGTCGTAAGGCGATTACTTATTTTCAGAATAGAAGCAACCAGTATAAAATTCGTGCTTGCTTTCAGGATTTAGAACAAGTCCCAACATCTAAAGATGCTGAAGAAGCTACTAGTGAAGTATTATCTGAATTCCTTTCCGAAAGTACGGATAGAGTTGAGGTTGTTTATACAAAGTTTATTAGCTTAGTAAGTTGCAACCCAGTAGTTCAGACTTTGCTTCCTCTTGATCCTCAAGGCATAGCCCAGGAGGATGATGAGATTTTTAGAATAACTACAAAACAAAGTCGTCTTGTAATTGAGAAGAGTGCTGCTCCTGCAAATGAAGAACCTAAGTTGCCATCCGATGTAGTTTTCGAGCAAAGTCCTGACGATTTATTGAATTCTTTATTGCCTCTTTATTTACAGAATCAACTGCTTAGAGCCTTACAAGAAGCAGCAGCTTCAGAATTGGCTAGTAGAATGACTGCAATGAATAATGCTAGTGATAATGCAAAAGAATTGGCAAAGACTTTAAATCTTACATATAACAAAGCTCGTCAGGCAGCAATTACTCAAGAGATTCTTGAAGTTGTTGGTGGAGCAAGTGTATAAGGATTGCCTATTCCTCTTTCTGGCTTGATGTGAATTTGAGAGTAAAGTCTTTAGAGTTGCAATTGGAATGGCCAGAGTCAGTACCAATTTATATGCTTCGTTCATTTGCCTTAGAAAAACTTAGAGAGTATGGAGCCCCTTTAAGGTGGGCTATTACTGATATAAGTCCATCTCATAGGTCAAATGGCTTAAGGCAATTGAACATAGAAGCTGTTGTAATCATTAAATAAGTTCTTGAAGTCCTTTCCTCCATTACCATCTCTTTTATTAATCCCTACAGGGATTGGTTGTGAAATTGGAGGATATGCAGGGGATGCGATCCCTTTTGCTCGCTTACTTGCTGCAGCTAGTGGGTGTTTAATTACGCATCCCAATGTAATGAATGGGGCTTCTCTATATTGGAATGATGAACGTATTCAATATGTTGAAGGATATGGTATAGATCGATTCGTTTGTGATGAGTTTCTCTTGAGACCTGTTCGCAAGCAAAAAGTTGGTATTCTACTAGATGCAGGTTTAGAGACAGACTTGCGCCAAAGACATTTGCAAGTAGTTGATGGTTGTCGGGCGGCCTTAGGCCTTGATCTTGGACCAGTGGTTACTACAGACTCTCCGCTGGAAATATCATTCAGCTCTTTTTCTACTGGTGCAAGTTGGGGGGAACTTATTAATTTAGATCCATTATTAAGTGCTGGTGATCGATTAAAGGAAAATGGTGCAACTGCTATAGCTGTGGTGACACGTTTCCCGGATGATTTAGCTAGTAAAGATTTAGATGCCTACAGGCAAGGAAAAGGCGTAGATTTACTTGCAGGAGCTGAGGCTGTTATTAGTCACGCATTGGTAAGACATTTGTGTATCCCATGCGCTCATGCTCCGGCTCTGTCTCCATTGCCAATGGAACCTTTGCTGGATCCCCGCGCTGCAGGTGAGGAAATTGGATATACTTTTTTCCCCTCTGTTTTAGTGGGATTAAGTCGGGCGCCAGATTTAATCTCAAAAATGCTATTACCTAGAATGAGCAATATTTGCCAAACAGGGTTGATTGGTATTCAGGATTTAGGTGCTGTAGTTGTACCAAAAGGGGCACTAGGTGGAGAAGCTATTCTCGGTTGTATTGAGAGAAATATTCCACTTATAGTTGTTTCAAATTCAGGAGTTTTAAAAGTGGATCTAGAATCTTTAGGTTTAAAAGGTCAATTAAAAGAAATTATTTCACCACGAATCTTTTCTGTAAATAATTATCTAGAAGCCGCTGGCTTATTGATTTCGTTAAGAGAGGGGTTAGCGATTGACTCTTTGCATAGACCAATTAATAAAGTTCAGGATATTAAATAAAACTTTTATTGCAAGCATGCCATTGGATGCCTGGGATGAAGACCAAGAGATTTTGCAACACTTGGGTGACAGATTGAACCACCAATTGTATTTAAACCAGAGACAATCTCTGGTTTATCAGTTACTGCTGATTCAAGTCCACGACCAGCAATACCTAGAATATATGGCAATGTGACACTGCTAAGTGCTTCAGTAGACGTGAATGGCACAGAACCAGGCATATTGCTTACAGCATAATGCTGCACCTCATGAATATTTACAGTAGGATCTTTAAGAGTTGTCTCAACACTTGTCGCTATACAACCTCCTTGATCGATAGATACATCGACTATTACCGACTTACTTCTCATTTGCATCACCATATTTTCATCGATAAGTGTTGGAGCTCTACCACCAGGAGTTAATACAGCGCCAATGACCAAGTCGGCCGTAGGGATTAATCTTTCTAAGAGCCCTCTGCTGCTAACTATGCTTGTAAGTCTTCCTCTATGAGATGAATCTAATTTGCGTAACCTTTCAGGAGAACGATCTAGAAGCATTACTTCAGCATCCATCGCTGCAGCAAGCTTGGCGGCATTCCAACCAACTGTACCTGCACCGATTACGACAACTCTGGCAGGTTGAACTCCTGTACAGCCTCCTAGAAGAATACCTCTTCCACCGTTAGGTCTTTCGAGAAAATGTGATCCTACTTGAGCGGCCAATCGTCCAGCAATTTCGCTCATAGGGGCAAGCAAAGGCAGGCTTCCGTTCTGCATTTGTACTGTTTCGTATCCTATGCTGGTCGTTTTTGCATCAAGTAATGCCTCACATACTTTTAAATTAGCTGCTAAATGTAGATATGTAAAAAGAACCATATCTTCTCTTAATAGACTATATTCTTCTGGCTGAGGTTCTTTGACCTTTACAACTAGATGTGCTCCCCAAGCTCTTTCTCTATCAACAATTTTTGCACCTGCATTAGCAAAAGCTTTGTCTTCAATTCCTACTCCTTTCCCAGCTTCTGTTTGAACTCGTACTTCTAGCCCTTGAGTTACTAATTCTCTAACACCATCTGGAGTGATGGCAACTCTTAATTCATCTGATTTGATTTCTTTGGGAATACCTATGCTTGCAATAGGTGCAGATAAAACAGATGAATGCATTTTACTTTTTATTTTAGGAACTTTTGTTGTTTGAGTCTGACCTTAAGCTCTTGAACGTTACATTGATGCAATAGGTATCCTCCAACCGCTTCCAAACGCTTGATCGCTTACTTTCAACGTTGGTGGGGCTTGCCGTCTCTTAAATTCAGCTTGTTTTAGTAGCTTCTGCACTTTCTTTATCATATTTGCGCTATACCCTTGATCCATTAATGTTTGAGGATGACTTCGCTCTTCTATTAGGGCTTTGAGAATTCGATCTAGTATCTTATAGTCTGGCAAGAAGTCGCTATCGAATTGATTCGGTCCAAGTTCTGCGCTTGGGGCCTTGTTGCGAATTGCTGAACCTATAAGTTCACCATCGCTTTTTAGCCCTAAGGTTTCTCTAAGTGTATAGGCTTTGCTGCTATCTATCCATTCACATAGTTCGAATACATAAGTTTTATAAAGATCTCCAATAACCGATAACCCTCCATTCATATCACCATAAAGAGTGCAATACCCAACAGCAAGTTCTGATTTGTTGCCAGTCGATAGGAGTAAATGTCTCTTATTATTCGCTATTGCCATAAGAAGTGTTCCTCTTATTCGTGCCTGAAGATTTTCTGCAGTTAATCCTTTTGGGGGCTCTCCAAAAGATATTTCAAGACTCTTATCGTAGTGTTCCATTAATACGTTTATAGGAATTGTTTTTGTTTTAATTTCTAGCCTTTTGGCTAAATCAGTTGCATCTTCTATTGACCCTTCAGAACTCCAAGGAGACGGCATCAATATTCCAGATATTCTATGAGAACCTAATGCAGCACATGCAATGACTGCTACCAAGGCAGAATCAATACCACCACTAAGACCAAGTAAAGCACTATTGAAACCACACTTTAAAGCATAGTCACGAAGACCAAGTACAAGTGCTTCCAATATCCTCTCTTGAGGTTCTTGTATCTTTCTTTCTGGAACTTTTGTCTTGAAATCAGAGTCCCATATACAGACTGATTCATCACAGCTAGGTAGAGAAAGAGTTATCCTGCCTTCGCAATCAGTTACGAAACTTGAGCCATCAAAAATTAATTCATCATTACCTCCAACTTGATTAAGGTATACGACCGGACATTGAAGTCGTTTAGCTGCTTTAGCTGCTATTTGTTGACGGAGTAACTCTTTCTGGTGTGTAAAAGGAGATGCAGAGAGATTAAGGAGTAGGTCAATTCTCTTTTTTTCAAGATCAGATATAGGATCTGGCCCTGCTAAACGTTGGCCTTGAATTGCTTCCTCAACCCATAGATCCTCACATATTGTTAGCCCTATATGCCATATTTTCTCGTTTGTTTTTAATTTCAAAAGTCCTGAATTCCTTGCTGCTCGGAAGTATCTTCTTTCATCAAATACGTCATAGCTAGGAAGCAACTGCTTCCTAGCTATGACTTCCCACCCACTTTTTTGTAAAAGTGCTATTGAATTAAATAACTTTGGTAGTAGACGATCAGGAGTAGGCTCAGCTATACCAATGAGAATTGATAAGTTAGGAGCATTAGTATTAATATGACTTATTATTTTTTTAATCATTTCCCATTGAAGATCTATGAGGGTTGGGTTGAAGAGTAAGTCTCTTGGTGGATATCCCCATAAGGATAATTCTGGAGTAATAAGAAGATTGGCATTTTGGTCATTAGCTTTTTTGCAGGCAGCAATAATTCTAGAAGTGTTTCCACTTAAGTCTCCTATAAGGGGATTTAATTGAGCTAAAGCAAGTTTCATTTTGTGTTTTCAGATATGCCATATAGCTTTTTTTCTCTCAGAATTGGCATTATTGCTGCTGGAACTTGAGAAAAAATTTGCTGCTTTTGAATATCTGAGCTGGCAGTTTCTGGGATTGTTAAAGGTAATAATATGCTTTCTGCTCCCATATTTTTAATGGTTTGCAAGTCAGTATCCTCTAAAGGCCAACCTTTGCGAGGAACAATACCAAGTTGTGATCTCTTAAATATATTTTTCGCCTCAAACCAAGTAGGTATATCCTTTACTAGATCACTACCAATTATTAAAATTAGATTATGTCTTGGCCAGTACTCTGAAGCTTTTTCAAGAGTTTTAACTGCCCATTCATGGCTTAAGGCTTGCTTTAACTCTAGATTTGGTAATGCAATTTTTTCTACTAATGCATTAAGAAGTTCAATGCGTTGATCAAGTGATTGCTTATGTTCCTTGGCAGGATTATTACTTGCCCAAGTTAATACTTTTGGAAATAATTTACATAATCCAATCAAAAGAGCCTGGTGACCATTTGTTGGAGGGTCAGCACTTGTGCCTAACAAAGCTATAGATCTGTATGTATTAATATTCATGGAAGAAGAGCTGTTATATGTTGTGTTTTTTCTCTAGGGATTATGTCACAATAGCTAAGAAATTTATCTAAATGAGGGTTTGCTTTGGAAAGTCTACTCAAAATAGATTTTGGACTAGGCCCTGGGAAATAACTATTTTGAAGTAGTTCTGCCGCTGCTAATTTCCCTGTTAATTTAGTTGTTTGAACTGCAACAGCTGCTTGTGCAATAGCAATTGGAGCTGCGGGAGCAAGACTTAATCCACCAGTAAGTGGAGTTGTTAAGAGTAAAAGGTTTTGAATGCTTCCAAGAATAAATTGAATCCCAAGTTGAGTTCCACCAATCAAGCCGTTATGAAAAGAGAGCTTTTTCAATAATTTCCTTGCAGAAGATCCTTTTAATTCCAATCCATACAATTTACTTAGTTGAACTATTAATGCAGTGTCCAAGGCTACTCCAGTTGCAAAGTCAAAAAGAAGCAGAGGATTGACTGCGACACTAGAGGCTTTAATGGCAGCAAATTTGCCAATAAGTCCTTGAGCTTCTCTCTTTCTTCTTTGTAAACGCCCACATTTAAGAGAACGGTATAGAATTTCTGCTTGACGAAGAGCATTGATTGTTAAAAGAGTAGATCCTTCTTCTTCTAGTAAGTTGATCAATCTTTCTTTTAATGATTGAATTTGAGGCTTACATTCTTTCCTTCTTACTTTGCCTTCAGGAGATATATTTGCTTTACGTGGAGATGCTGCAACAGTTTCTATAATAAGCTGTTTTGCTGAAATTGGTAGACGATACTTGATACTTCGAACAATTTCATGTATTTCATCCTGACTCCATTGATCACAACGATTCAACACTAGTAAGATAGGCTTGTCGGTCTTGAGAAGTAAATTTAGTGCATTTAATTCTATACTTGTAATATCACTATTGAGAACAAATAAAATTAGATCTGAGTTTAATGCAATTCTAGAGGCTAGACGGTCTCTAGAATTGGCGGCAATTTCATCAATGCCTGGTGTATCAACTAATTCTATAGTTTTTAGACTGTTGACCTTCTGTTTCCATATTGCTCCAGTGGTTTTTCTTGTGCATCCATGGCCTATATCAGTAGCAAAGCATTTTTCACCAATAAGAGCATTAAGTAGACTTGATTTCCCAACACCTACTTTTCCAAATACTGTTAAACGAATATGTCTATTTTGTAATCTATTGATTTGTCGATTTAATGTCTTGAGTTCACCGGAAAGTTGTGATTTTTCCAAGCATGTTAACTCTAAGTTACTTGCCCATTCCTTTAGGATTAAGCTACAAGTTTTTGAGGTTGCTTTTAATGTATTCATTTATTTGATTTTCTCCACCATCCAGCTAAAACTGCTAAAACTGCTTCAGCACCAATCAAACCAACAAAACCACCAAATTCATCAACAACAACTCTTACCCCTGATTTGTCTTTATTGAAACACGTAAGTAATCTATCAATTCTGATCATTTCAGGTACATATTCAACTGTTTGACATAGGTCTATAGGCGTTAGTTGGCTGTGGCCCTGGACTAAAGCTGTGAGTAAACGTTCGCGTTTTACTATTCCTAATATTTTGTCTACCTCTTTCCCTAGGACAACCCAATATTGAGAATTGTTGTTTAAAAGCTTACTTCGCAAGTGTTCTAATTTTATTGCCCCATCTAATGTTGGTGCTGAAACTCTTGGAGTCATCAGGTCTCTAGCTGTTAAATCATTGAGCTGAAATACTTTCCCTATCATTGCCGCTTCATCAGCTTCAATTTGGCCTTTTTGCGAGCCTAGTCTAGCCATTTGTCTTATTTCTTCTTCATCTGTTGTTATTTCGTTCTCAGCAGTAATGACTGGCAATAAGTGTTCCAATAAAATTATTAATGGGCGCATCAAAACACTAAGGAATTCAAGAATTGGTGCACTTGTAATAGCAATTGGTAAGGGAAGTTTTGTGCCTACTGATTTTGGAATTATTTCACCTAATAATAAAACTAGAATTGTTAAAGCTACTGAAAATAATGCTCTATCTAGGCTTCTTTGAAAAACAATGGTTGCATAAATTCCCAGCATCAAACTCCCGAAGATATTAAAACTGTTATTTGCAATAGTTATTACAGTAAGTGTTCTACCAAGACGACGACGTAGTTTTGCTAATTTTTTTGCACCTCTTGCAGCGTTGTTTTTGGCAGCAAGCTCATGAACTCTTAATGGATTGACTGTTAAAAGAGCAGCTTCCACTCCTGAGCATGCTGCTGAACCAGTAAGTACAACTGCAAGAAGAATTACTAGAGATAGAATGTCAGAATTCATACCTTTGCTATCTTCGGTAATCTTGAAGAATCATTTGAACTCATTCTCCACTATGTTTGAGTTCTTGCCATCCTTAAGGTTTAATTGATGATCAATTTATTGTGAACAATCATCAGATTTATAAAGACCGTCGTAAGCGCTTTATGCGCGAGTTGAGAGGAAGTGCAGCGATTATTCCTGCTGCAAAATTGGTTACTCATCACTCAGACTGTGAATATCCTTTTAGGCAAAATAGTGATTTCTGGTATTTAACTGGTTTTGATGAACCTGATGCTGTAGCACTTTTTTTGCCTTATCGCCCTGAAGGAGAGCAATATATTTTATTTGTTTTACCTAAAGAATCTTCTGCTGAGGTTTGGAATGGCTTTCGTTGGGGAATTATTGGTGCAGTTGAAAATTTTGACGTTGATATTGCTCATCCTATAGATGAGTTGTCAGACAAATTAGCTCATTATTTGAATGGTACAGAACATATTTTTTTTAGAATTGGTAAGCATCCACAAGTAGAGACTTTGCTCCTTAAGGTTTGGGCAGACTTGTTAGATAGATCTTCAAGAAGTGGATCTTTGCCGATAGCTCTTTATTCTCCATGCTCTGTTTTACATAAATTGAGATTGAGGAAAGACCCTTGGGAGATTATGCGAATGAGAGAGGCTGGCCTTATCTCGTCAAGAGCTCATGAATTAGCTCGTAATGAAACTAGACCTGGGATGAATGAGCGAGAAATCCAAGCAGTTATTGAAAAATACTTTTTGGAGAAAGGAGCAAGAGGCCCTGCTTATAACTCGATAGTTGCAGGTGGCAAAAATGCTTGCATTCTTCATTACACTGCAAATCATTCGATTCTTCACAATGGAGAATTGTTACTTATTGATGCTGGATGCTCTTTAAATGATTATTACAATGCAGATATAACTAGAACTTTTCCAATTAATGGGAAATTCACAGGTGAACAAAAAGCTTTATACGAAATTGTATTTGAAGCTCAAAAATCAGCAATTGATTGTGTTTTGCCTGGAGAAAATACGGAAAAAGTACATTTGAAAGCAGTAACAGTTTTAGTTGAAGGTTTAATTGATATTGGTTTATTGAAAGGAAGAGCAGAGTCTTTAATTGAGCAAGGCTTATATCATCATTTTTATATGCATAGAACAGGACACTGGCTTGGTTTGGATGTTCATGATGTCGGGGCATACCGTCTTGGTGAATATCCCATTCCCCTCGAGGATGGAATGGTATTAACTGTTGAACCTGGACTTTATATAAGTGATTTTTTGCCTGTTCCAGAAGGACAACCGCAGATAGAAGAACGTTGGAAAGGTATTGGAATCAGAATAGAAGATGATGTTTTAGTTACTAATAATCAGCCTGAGGTTCTTACTTCTGATGCTTTGAAATCAATACATGATATGGAAAGATAGATTCCTTTGATTTTTTTCAAAAATTTAATAAAAAGTATTCCAAAATTTTGTTAGTTGATTTCAAGATTTTATCTGCACCTGCATCCTTTAGTTTCTTTTCATAAGCTTTTCTTTCTTCAAGCTTTCCTTTTTTATGAAGGTGTGGAGGAGCTACACCCAAGCTAATAAATCTTTGTTGTGGGAATTTTACTCGAGCTTTTTGAATTGTTATGACATCAGCAACTGTATCCCCTAAATATGTAATCGGTTGTACGCCAAAACCCAAAGGTTTTGACAGCAGTTGCTGTGAAAGAGAGATCAATCCTGTTGGATCAGGTTTTTCAGGAGCATCTCCCATTGCTATTAATGGAGGAGAAACTAAACCTAGACGCTTTTCGAGAACAAATCTTGCAGAAGGGGGTTCTGCTCCACTTATAAATCCCCACCTAATTTTTCTGTCAGTTAATTGTTGAAAGAATTTTTTATTTACTAAAAGCGGCTCGTCATTAATAAAACCATTCCATTGATTAGGTTCATCAAAAGGATTGCCGCCAAAATAAAAATTATTGAATTGATTTATAAGATTTTCTCTAGATGGTTGTTTTATTAGTAGACCATGAGACTTAGTTCGTCGCTTTATAAGCTCAAGGCTGGCGTCCCAATCATTGTTCCAATATCCTTCTGATTTAAGAGAATCAATTTCTTTGTTACTTGGCTCCCATCCGCAAAACTTATCTACTGTTTTTTTAAGAGCTAATCGATAGCTGCCTCCTACATCGCGAATTACTCCATCGATGTCAAATAATGCAAGTCCTTTTAAATCCAAAGTTAACTGTTGCAGCTCATCCTGTTAAGTTAGTTCAATGTTAGCTGTATAAGGCTTAAGAAATGAGTGCTTCTGATAGTCCCTCTGCTATTCAAGAGGATAAAGCCAATTCAACTTCTTCAGGAATTAAAGAAGAAAAAAACAAATCAGGACGTCCAGGAATGTTAGGAGCTGCAGAAGTTCTTGCATCTGCAACTTTTGATGCAGATGGTGTTCCTTCAGGACATACCCCTAAGGCTGATGAAGGTAGATTCTTATTAAAGATTCTTTGGTTGCCAGATAATGTTGCATTGGCTGTAGATCAGATTGTTGGAGGTGGTACAAGTCCTCTAACTGCATATTTTTTCTGGCCTAGAGAAGATGCTTGGGAAACACTTAAAACAGAACTAGAAGAAAAAGCATGGATTACTGACAATGAGCGGGTTGAAGTTCTAAATAAAGCAACAGAAGTAATTAATTATTGGCAAGAAGAAGGCAAAGGAAAATCACTTGAGGAGGCTAAAGTGAAATTCCCAGAAGTGACTTTTTGTGGTACTGCTTAAAATTTAAATAGGATAATATTTCAGCCTAATAAATATAAATAGGTCTCTTGTCTTATTTATTCAGCAGATGCTTGGAATTTTGCTCTAGCTTTTGCAAAACTTTCTTGTGCTTTTATTTTATCTGGAGAATTTGCTTCTCCTTCAAGTTTATTTAATTTATTTTTAGCTTTTTCTAATTCTTTTTCTATCAATTTTTTATCAATATTTTGACCAAGTTCTGCTGAATTTACTAAAACTGTTACATCATCAGACTCTACTTCTGCGAAACCTCCCATTAAAGCAATGGAATCCCAGTTTCCATTACTTTTGCGAACTTTGAGTACACCTATTCCAATTGCAGTAACCATTGAAATATGCCCTGGAAGAATGCCAAGTAAACCCGTAGTACTAGGAAGTACTACCTCCTCTACTTTGTCGTCAAATACACTTTTGTCTGGAGCAAGTACTCTTAATGTAAGGGACATTTTGCTAGGAGGTTTAGTTAATTAAGTGAGTGATAGTTGTCTTTAGCCTATATTGGCCGATTATTGAATTATTTAGTTTAACCTTTACTTTCAGATTCAATTTTTTGAGCTTTTTCTTTAACTTCATTAATGTTACCTACAAGGTAGAAAGCTTGCTCAGGTAGATGGTCTAATTCTCCTGAAAGTATCATGTTAAATCCTGTAATTGTGTCTTCTAATTTCACGTACTTACCAGACATTCCAGTGAAAATTTCTGCTACAAAAAATGGCTGAGATAAGAATTTCTCGATTTTTCTAGCTCTGTCTACAGTTCTTCTGTCTTCTTCAGAAAGCTCGTCTAATCCTAAAATTGCAATAATATCTTGAAGCTCTTTATATCTTTGAAGTGTAGACTGAACTGCTCTTGCGGTTCGATAATGCTCGTCTCCTACAACAGATGGTTGAAGCATTGTGCTAGTTGAGTCTAAAGGATCTACTGCTGGATAAATTCCTTTAGCAGCTAGTGCTCTTGCTAATACAGTTGTTGCATCTAGGTGTGCAAAAGTTGTCGCTGGAGCTGGGTCAGTTAGATCATCTGCAGGGACGTAAACCGCTTGAATGGAAGTAATTGATCCTTCTAAAGTTGAAGTAATTCTTTCTTGTAGTTCGCCAACGTCAGTACCCAATGTTGGTTGATATCCCACAGCTGAAGGCATTCTTCCGAGCAAGGCGGAAACTTCAGAACCTGCTTGAACAAAGCGGAATATATTATCTACAAATAATAAAACATCTTGTTTATTAACATCACGAAAATGTTCAGCCATTGTAAGTGCTGAAAGCCCCACCCGCATTCTTGCTCCTGGTGGCTCATTCATCTGACCAAAGCAAAGTGCAACTTTTGATTTAGTAAGATCTTCAGCATTTATAACCCCAGACTCTTTGAATTCTTCATATAAATCATTACCTTCTCGAGTCCTTTCTCCCACTCCTCCAAAGACAGAAACTCCTCCATGTTCCTTAGCAATATTATTAATTAATTCTTGAATTAAAACTGTTTTACCTACTCCTGCGCCTCCAAAAAGGCCAACTTTTCCTCCTTGTCTATAAGGGGCAAGTAGATCAATAACTTTTATTCCCGTTTCAAAAACCTTTGGCTTGGTTTCTAGATCAGTAAGTTTTGGAGCCTCTCTATGAATGGGTGAGGTTGATGAAGTCTTTACTGGTCCTTGCTCATCAACTGGTTCACCAAGAACATTAAATATTCTTCCAAGAGTTGCTTCACCTACTGGAACTGATATGGCTGAGCCAGTATCTACTGCTTCCATGCCTCGAACTAGACCATCAGTTCCACTCATTGCAACTGCTCTAACTCGATGATCCCCTAGTAACTGTTGAACCTCAGCTGTAAGAGCAACTTCTTGTCCAGCTGGGTTTGTACCTTCTATTCGGAGGGCATTTAGAATTTTTGGCAGCTTTCCAGCAGGGAACTCAACATCCAAAACTGGTCCAATAACCTGACGAACAACTCCTTTTGTTCCGGAAGACGCAGTAGTAGCAGCAGCCATAAGAATCAAAAATCTATTTTATGATTCGCTTGCAAAGCAAATCGCATTAAACCGCGCAAGACTACCATCCTGCAGGCATGTTGTGTTGTGCGGTTCGGTCAACCGCACAGAATAGTTGTAGTCGGGAGGCTGGTTTGGTGAATATGTTGTTGTTCATAAGGTTTCGAGTAATACTCGTTCCATAAGGCGTTTTTACGCCAAATTGTTGACCCTGCATTCATTCATGGCGGCTGTATCTCTCAGCGTCTCCACTGTTAAACCACTTGGAGATCGTGTTTTTATTAAAGTCTCTGAATCAGAAGAGAAAACGGCGGGTGGGATTTTACTCCCAGATACTGCCAAAGAAAAACCTCAAGTTGGCGAGGTTGCCCAAGTAGGACCTGGCAAACGAAATGAAGATGGCTCTCGCCAGTCTCCAGAGGTCGGAGTTGGGGACAAAGTCCTTTACAGCAAGTATGCCGGCACCGACATTAAACTTGGTGGTGACGAATATGTTCTTTTGTCAGAAAAGGACATCCTTGCAGTAGTCAACTGAACCTGCAAATTGCTTTTTCAAGCAAATCTTTTAATTAAACCCTTCTTTTTTAAGCACAACGCCTCCCATGGCTAAGAGAATTATTTACAACGAACAAGCCCGCCGAGCACTCGAGCGAGGTATTGACATTTTGGCTGAATCAGTGGCTGTTACCCTTGGCCCAAAAGGACGAAATGTAGTTTTAGAAAAGAAGTTTGGTGCTCCTCAAATTATTAACGATGGTGTAACCATCGCTAAGGAAATAGAATTAGAGGATCATATTGAAAATACAGGTGTTGCACTTATACGTCAGGCAGCTTCAAAGACAAATGATGCAGCAGGAGACGGAACTACAACAGCGACTGTTTTGGCTCACGCAATGGTTAAAGCAGGCTTGAGAAATGTTGCTGCAGGGGCAAATGCTATAACCCTTAAGAAGGGAATTGATAAAGCAACGGATTTCTTAGTTCAAAAGATTAAGGATCAGGCTAAGCCAATAAGTGATAGTAATGCTATTGCTCAATGTGGAACCATAGCAGCAGGTAATGATGAAGAGGTTGGCAAGATGATTGCTAATGCTATGGATAAGGTTGGCAAAGAAGGAGTTATTTCTCTTGAAGAAGGGAAATCGATGACAACTGAATTAGAAGTTACTGAGGGAATGCGTTTTGATAAGGGTTACATTTCACCTTATTTTGCTACTGACACAGAAAGAATGGAGGCTGTTTTAGATGAGCCTTATATTCTTTTAACAGATAAAAAAATTGGCTTAGTTCAAGATCTAGTTCCAGTTTTAGAACAGATTGCAAAAACAGGTAAGCCGCTTCTTATAATTGCTGAAGATATTGAAAAAGAGGCACTGGCAACATTGGTTGTGAATCGTTTAAGGGGTGTTCTGAATGTTGCAGCAGTAAAAGCACCAGGTTTTGGTGATCGTCGCAAAGCAATGCTTGAGGATATGGCTGTACTAACTAATGGGCAGTTGATTACAGAGGATGCAGGTCTTAAATTAGAAAATGCAACCTTAGAAATGCTTGGAACTTCAAGGCGAGTGACTATAAATAAAGATACAACAACCATTGTTGCTGAGGGTAATGAGGTTGCGGTTCAAGCTAGATGTGAGCAAATAAAAAAACAGATGGATGAAACAGATTCAACTTATGACAAAGAAAAACTTCAGGAAAGATTAGCTAAACTGGCTGGTGGTGTTGCTGTTGTCAAAGTAGGTGCTGCTACTGAAACTGAGATGAAGGATAAAAAACTTCGTTTAGAAGATGCTATAAATGCAACTAAAGCTGCAGTTGAAGAAGGTATTGTTCCTGGCGGCGGAACAACTCTTGCTCATCTTGCACATGAAGTTCAATCTTGGGCAAATAGTTCTCTTTCAGGAGAGGAATTAATAGGAGCTAATATTGTTGAAGCGGCTTTAACAGCACCTTTAATGCGTATCGCTGAAAATGCCGGTGCAAATGGAGCCGTAATCGCAGAGCATGTTAAGAGCAAGCCATTGAATGATGGCTATAACGCTGCTTCTGGAGATTATGTAGATATGTTGGCTGCAGGTATTGTTGATCCTGCAAAAGTCACACGTTCTGGATTGCAAAATGCTTCATCTATTGCTGGAATGGTTTTAACAACAGAGTGCATAGTTGCAGACTTGCCTGAGAAGAAGGATGCTGCTCCAGGAGGAGCTGGTGGTGGAATGGGCGGTGATTTTGATTATTGATGAATTTATATCATCAATAGAAGGTCAAAGTATTTATAAGGACTGGTTTTTGCCAGTCCTTTTTTATTGCACCCTAATTAACAGTTTGGAACAATTCTTAAATTCCTGATTGATGAACTAGTAGGAGATTTTTGGTTTAGAAGAAAGTTAAGAGAACAATTTATTTATACCAATACAGATCTATAAACTTAATTAGCAATCAGAACCACCAATACCCATGCCAACATCATCCCCTAAAGGAATTGCAAAGAGAGATCATCCCGCTTTTAAAGTGCAGCAGCAATACCACCTTTTGTTCTTGCATAGTTGCAACTCTTTGCTTGAGTATTGGACCTATTGGGAATTCTGTAAGTAGGTTTACTTTTGTAGTAGTTTGTACTGTAATTGTTGTCCAAAGGTTTATATGGATGCTGATGATTAATAGCAGTTTTATTGCAAGGAATTTCTATATTTTCTGTCCAAGATTTGACATATCCAGTGTTATGAGAAGTGCCAGGAATCTATTCCTTTTTATAGATGGTTTTTGCACAAACTTGAGTACGTGAATATCCAGTCTGAAATTCGTGAGCATTAACTGGAACTAAACTAAAATCATAAGAGCAAATAAACCGATCTTCATAATCTCATTTTCCTTCTGTTGAAGATATAGGAAATTACTTCCCTACGAATTAACCTTTTTAGACAGTATTTAAACTGCTATGGGTATAGAAAGCAAATTGAATAATTTTTTCTATATGATATCTCTCTAAAGTATTTTGTAATTAAGGAGAATTTTATTATTGATTTCTGCAGCATGCATAAATAGTAGAATTTGTGATTGGTATTTTATTATTGTCATGGTCAACTCCTATCTTATAGCATTTAAATATATTGTTATTTCTATATTTTTTAAAATTAAATCTTTTATTCATTTGAGTTTCAAGAGCATCTAATCCGTTCTTTTGGTTGAACTTTATTTCGCAAATTTTTATTTGGCTAAAAGCACTTTCACTTTTTAGTAATAATGATATTATTAATATTAATTCTCTTTTTCTCATCTCATTTTGCCAATAGTGAGATTTACTTAAATAAAATTGAGAAATCAATTAATAAATTATATTGTTACTTTAACCATTGAGCAGAAAGTATTACTGCGAGTCCAAGAAATAGTATAAGTGTGAACCAAGTGGCTTTGTTTAGTGTAGCTTCAGCGCTGCTTGCACTTGAAAACATTGAACTTCCACTAGCAGCTAGACCTCCCATGCCATCACCTTTGGGACTATGAAGTAGTACCAGAAGTATTAAGAGGAGTCCACTAGAGACCCAAACCCAAGAAATAATTGAAATAACCATTTTAGACAGTGCTAGGCATGTTGTTTTGCATTAATGATGTATTTGATGAATTCGCTATTGATTCTATTAAAGATGAGCCTGTCATTGATTGAGGTTTTGGAAGAGAAAGTAACTGGAGAAGTGTTGGAGCAATGTCTGCCAAACCTCCACCAGTTCTTAGCCTAACTGAATTACCTTGGCCAGAAACCTTCCTTTTTTCTCCTTCTACAAGAATTACAGGGACAGGATTTGTAGTATGAGCAGTCCATGGCTGTCCATCGGGCCCTTCCATTAATTCTGCATTTCCATGATCAGCTGTGATTAAAAGTGTCCCACTCATTTTCCCTATTGAATCGAGTATTCGTCCAATGCAATTATCTACTTTTGCAATGGCCTTTTTCGTTGCCTCTTGAACTCCAGTATGACCAACCATGTCAGGATTAGCATAGTTAATAACTATAAGGGAGTAAATCCCACTTTCAATAGCTTGCTGACAGCTTTTTGTTAGCTTTTCAGCAGACATCTCTGGAGAAAGATCGTAAGTTGCTACTCGAGGAGATGGTACAAGATAACGCTTTTCTCCAGGAAATGGTTTTTCAATTCCTCCGTTAAAAAAATAAGTTACATGAGGGTATTTTTCTGTTTCAGCAGTTCTGTATTGCAGAAGACCATTTTCAGAAATTACCTGACCTAATAAATCGTTAATTGATTCTGGAGGGAATGCTACTGAAACGGGAAGATCAGATTCATATTGAGTGAAAGTTATAACATTTACTTTTGGATGAAAATGGCGTTCAAATGCGTTGAATGTAGGGACTGAAATTGATTTGATCAGCTGCCTGGCCCTGTCAGGTCTAAAATTGAACATTATTACTCCATCTCCATCTTGTAGATAAGAGTGAGTTAGGCGAGTAGGTTCAATAAATTCATCAGTAATATTTGATTTATAGCTTCTTTCAATGATTTCCTCACTAGAAAAATCACTTAAAGGAAATTTTGGACTAGTTAACAATTCATAAGCTTTCTCAATTCTTTCCCATCTATTGTCTCTATCCATTGACCAATATCGACCACATAAAGTTGCAAGTTCTCCTATCCCTAATGAGTCTATCTTCTCATTAATTATTTTTAGATATTGCAAAGAACTCTTTGCTGGTGTATCTCTACCATCTGTAAATGCATGAATTGCAACTTTTTTAATGCCTTTGCTTTTTGCCCATTCTAAAAGTCCACATAAATGATTTATATGACTATGTACTCCTCCATCTGAACATAGCCCTATTAAATGAAGTGTTTTTTTATTTTTGAGTAGCTTTTCTGCCATATTTTCTAGATGATTTATCTTATTTAATTTTTTTGATTTTATGGTGTTGCTAATTCTTACAAGTTCTTGTTGAATAATTCTTCCAGCTCCAATTGTTAAATGCCCTACTTCTGAATTACCCATTTGGTTGTCAGGTAAACCTACTTCTGCTCCGCTTGCTTCTATTAATGTGTGAGGGTATGCCTGCCATAGTGAATCCATTACAGGGGTATGAGCATTGCAGATAGCGTTATTATGATTCTCTTCACGGTGGCCCCATCCATCAAGAATGGTTAAGACTACAGGAGCAACACAACCTGAACTCATTGAATTAGCTGAACTAATTTTTTGCATTTTAAAGGTTTCATCCAATTCTTATTTGAACTCTCATCTCAAATTACTTCTTTGTTGGTCTTGAGCATTATTTTATCAACTTCCGTTAGCTTTTCCCAATTCAATTCGATTACTAAAAAATGCAAACAATGAGTTCCAAATCCAAGATCAATGATTGATCAGAATAGCCCTAAAAGGGTTGAAATACTTTCAAAAGAAGAGTTAGCAAGAACTCTTGCGAGATTGTCTTCTCAAATTTTAGAGGAGATTTCTGATAGGGGAGAATTGGTGCTTTTAGGAATTCCTACCAGAGGAATTCAACTTGCAGAAGTCTTGGCAAATGAATTACATGAAAAGACAGGCCAAAAAATAGAACAGGGAATTATTGACCCCACTTTTCATAGAGATGATCTTAATAATTTAGGTACTAAACTTGTTCCTACAACAGATATCTCTTCTACTTTGGAAGGCCGACAAGTCGTTTTAGTGGATGACGTGATATTTACAGGAAGGACTGTTAGAGCAGCTATAGAGTCACTTCAAGCTTGGGGAAGACCTAGAAGGGTTATGCTGTTAGTTATGGTTGATAGAAGTGGATATAGAGAGCTTCCTATTCAACCTGATTTTTGTGGACGCACTATACCTACTAAAAAAAGTGAATCTATAGAACTTAGACTTAATGAAGTAGATGGAGAAGAAGGTGTATTCTTAGTATGAAATTTCTTATAAATAAGTTTAAGTTGTATTTATTTCATTATCCCCAAAATATCTTCCATTATTTTACTTTGGCTTCTTAAATCTATTACCTGAACATTAAGTTGGCATAAACTATCGATTGAAAAAAGAAGCTTTAGACATTCTAAACCAGCTTCCCCGGGTGGATTTAATTTTATAGTCAATGGTTTGCTTAACCATGGATTAATAGATGAATTAGAAGAATAATTTATCTCCTTAATACTTGGAATTCCATTTATATATATTACTTCCTGTACACTACTTTCTCGTTGATCAGCAATTTTAAGCTCAATTTCTTCTTGTTTAACTGTGCTGGCACTTATAATAATTTCTAGTGGCTTTGTAGTAGGCCATGGTTGCCCTGGAAAGAAAAGAGGGTGCCATATATGTTTATTTGTTTTTTGATCCCAGAATCTTAGGGCAACTCCTTGATTAAGCACATCTCTTATCATTACTCCAGGTGTAAGTTTTAGAGCCCCTTTTGCAACTGCTTCTATCGGTGGAGGGGTTATTACTTTATTTTCTCCAAATTGCATTAAAAGCCATCGCTTTATTGCTGGTATTCTAGAACCACCTCCAACAAGTATTACACCTGTTAAATCTTCTTTTTCGCATCCTTTTGCGCGTCCTTTTGCAAGAGTTTGCTCTAATAATTTTGACATACTCTTAAAAAAATTATTTGCTACTAGCAGATCTTCAAACTCAGCTCTTGTTAATTCTAATAGATAATAATCATTAAGATTTCTAGGGTCTAATAATACATTTTCAGTTAGTTTTTTTGTATCACTTATGTTTGTATCACTCAATCTACATTTTAATCTTTCTGCGGCATTAAGAATCCAATCAGCTTGCTCAAGTTTTGGATTTAAATGATGAATAATCCATTTATCTAAATCTCTTCCTCCTATACGAAGTCCTGCTTTCCCAAGCACCTTTGCACCTCTCATTATTTGATTGCTTTTACCCTCTAAATCTTCACCTTTAAAGCGAATTAATTGTGCAATTGGTTCTGCTTGCCCTTCTCCACCTTCTAGCTGGACCATAGACATATCTATTGTGCTACCACCAATATCAATTACAAGAATTTTTGAACCACCTTCTTGCTCAGCACCAATTGCTGCAGCTGTTGGTTCATCTACTAATGCAATTTCTTCTACATCTAGCTCACTGCATACTGAATGGAGCCATTTTCTGTATTCCTTATATGTCTCTACAGGTAAACTTAAAACAAGTTTTTTAATTTCTAGTTCTGGTGGAATTCTTTTCCAAATTTCTTTAATGAAAAGTTCACCAGCATGTTCTGGTTTTAAAGCATAATTGCTAGGAATATCATCTTCAGGAAATCCAATCCAGCGTTTGAAATCACTAATTAGATTAGGAGCCATTTTTTCTATAGGGCTCAATTTTTCTATCTCTTGGCCAAATAAAAAATAAGGATTAGTATCAGATGATTTCCATAACAAACTTGGCACCTCACCTGGGGCCCTACTTATTGGATGAAGGTCAATTAAATTTATAGTTGAATCATTCTCTGCCTGGAAGGCCACCACAGTTGTTGTACTTCCAAGATCTATAGCAAGTGTACCTCGAAGATTTTTGATGTTGCTTTTCACTTTGGCTGCTTACTTAATACGTATTTCTTTTTATTTAGTGTATTTTGACTTATTTATGAGCTCTTCTCCATTAAAGTAAATTAACTTTCTAAAGATTTTTGTGATTAAAGCTGGTTTTGATTCAAAGGATCTTGCTAAACGAGGCGAAAGTTTAGTTCGTCAGTCAAGCAATAGATATTTAACAACTGTGAGAATAGCTTTCAGAGCTAAACAAAGAAGGTTTGACGATTTTGATGGATTGCTTGAAGAGTCTTCTGTAAAACCAGTCCAAAGATCAATAATTGAATTGAGTGATGAACAAGATCAACCTGATTTACTCCCTGGATGATTTGTCATGAGGGCAAAGGATGGCGATTAGAGCTGAATGAATCCAAGAAAAACTTCCCTGTTTTGATAGGAGGAGAGAATTGGGCAGTAGAACTTTCGAAAAATGAGTGGGAAGGCCTAGCTTTGGTTGTTTTTAAGTTAATTGATCAGTATGACTATTTGAAAAATAGTTTAATGAGAGAAGAAAAAATATTTATAGAGATTGATATAGCCCCATGGTGGGCATGCATAGATGGAACAAAAGAACATTGGAGATTGAAATTGATTCTTTCTGGGGAACAATGTAATGGCAGAGGTTTAGAGATTTTTTGGCCTGAGCCTGCAGCACAAGCTATTGTTTCAGTAATGAGAATAATGTGGGATTCCTATTCAAAAAAGGATGGATTTGATTGAAGTTTTTTAAATGCTTTTAATAATCTATAGACTTCTTGCACAAATTATCCACAGTTTTTTTTCTTCGATCCTTGTATAGTCTGACGCTTGTGGAAAAAAATAAGGTTTTACTTTAGGTTGACAATTATAATTGGCCTGCTATAGGGAGTATCTTAGATAATTCTTAAACCATTTCCCAGCAATGGGTCTTATTACTAGACAGCATGAGATTGCTTTCTTAAGTATGCCTTGACGTTTTCTCTAAGATGTGAGGAACTAGTAGAAATAAAAAAAATTAAATGCAAGAACACTCTTTAAATAATCAGTTAGATGGATACGAGCATCGTCAAAAAATATCTTCACAAGAATCCATAGTAAGTTTTCAATCTCGTTTACCTTTGCCACTAAAAGAAGCTATGAATGATTTTATTGAGCTTTATCCTAATTGGGATCAATATCGATTAATTCAAGCTGCTTTGGCGGGATTCTTAGTTCAAAATGGTGTTGAGTCAAGAAAGATAACAAGGCTATATGTGGGAAATATGTTTGGTTCAACAATGATGAAAAAGGAAAGTAATTAAAAGCTTTAAGTAATATCTTCTAAAATATTTATAAGCTCTTTTGCTACCTTTGGAATTATTGGCATTACAGAAAGCCTGTTACCTTTTCTTATTAAAATAAGATCTTTAGGGTCAAAAATATTGTTAATTTCTTTTAGACTTAGAATATCATTGTACGATTTTACATATTTAAGTTTTGGACAATCCCATCTTGGATTCTCTCTTGTTGATTTTGGGTCAAAGTATTTTGATTTTGGGTTGAATTGGGTTGGGTCTGTTGAATTGGTTTCTATTATTTCCATCAGACCGACAATTCCAGGCGGCTTACAATTTGAGTGATAAAAGAATACTTGATCTCCTAATTGCATAGTTCGCATTAAATTTCTTGCTTGATAGTTTCTAATACCATCCCAAATTGTTTCTTTTTCTTTTTTAAGATCGTTTAAGCTATAAGCTTCGGGCTCACTTTTCATTAGCCAGTAGTTAGGTTCTGTCATACCAAGGGATCTCCACGTGTTGACTGGGTTTGAGTAAAGTTGAGTAAACCTTAGATCTTGGGTCTCATTGCTTCTATTATCACTCATATGGAAACACCTAAGTGGAAACCTTCAGAAGAAGAAAGAGAAGTAATGGAAGCTGTTTGGATGCAAGTTAAATGTGCATGCGAGAAACTAAAGGAAGAAACTTATGCGCAAGATGAACACATTCGAAAAATGCTCAAAGAAATGGCTGACCGTTATTACTCGTGATGGATAATAAAAATAATGACTAGACATACACAAGATTTTCTTTAAAAAACTCGCTTTCACTATTGAGACCTGAACTAGCAAAGGAATGGGATCCTAATGATAATCAAGGTACTCCTAAGGATTATAGCCTTGGCAGCAATTATAAAGCGAAAGTCATAACAAGGGATCTCAGCGAAAATAAGCAGTTTGAATTAAGTTTGAATGAAACTTTTTTGAGGTTTATTGTAGCTTTGGCAATTAATTCTAGACTTTCTATAGTTAATTATAGATTTTCCTTTCTGTTAGAAAGAAAATGGACAAAATTACTACTTGGTTAATTAGGGGAGCAGCAGGAACTTTTATTTTAGTTGCTCTTAATTCTGTAATTAATTCATCTGCAAAATTTTCTCAAATAGGTCCTTTTAATTCCACTCCAAACTCTTGTCCTATAGGGTTTGCTTATTCAGGTAATGGTTATTGCCGAGCAGTTAAATGTATTCTTAGATCTGGTAAAAATAACCCAGATTTAGGCGGAAAGGATTATGCCTGCGGAAATGCAGATTTCTGGGCAACGGGTTGGATTGGAAGATTACCTCTTGAGTGGGGGGAAGCAACTGTAAAAGCAACTTTCGATTCAAAATGTCCTGCTAAACCGCCTTCTGTGGGATGGAGAAGTAGCTGTACTGAGGAGCTTGGTGAAGCATTAGAACCGCACATACTCGGAGGAGTTCGTCGTTAACTATGCATTGATAAGTTTGTAATAACGATTTAAGTGTTTAAGAAAGTTCAAATATTGTCGACTAAAAGTAAAGAGAAATAAGTGAGAGAAAGTTTGAGTAAAGTTTGAGTAAATCTCGACGGTTCGCTGAAAACCTAGTCCATGCTTAAAGGTTATGTTTTCATTAGCCAAAACCTGGTTTCTTCAGTCATATCAAGGGATTTGGGGCGATTTTTGCTTGTATTTGGCTTTTTAGGGTGCTAAAAACCATAAAAAAGCCTGTTTTCTTCCTCTATTAATAGATCTTTAGTTCGCTATTGAGCAAGGTTGTAAGGTCTTTTGATTTCTTTGAAGGAATCTAAGCATTAGTAAACAACATCTAGATACGTGCTTTTATTCGCTAGTCGAGATAGCATCCTCTTAATCAAAGAAGTTTCCATGTCTTCTCGTGAGAGCCAATCAATGAAGTCTCTAGAGGTCGCGTTAGATCATGCTCTAGCTCGGCTGAATGATTTAGAGGGTAAAGATAGGATTGCCTTTGCTAGTGAGTACAAGGAATGGCTTGCAGATGATGAGTCAAAGGAAAAGGTTTGGTTTTCTATTCCACTCAAGAAGGCTTCCGGATCTAATGAGGAGTGAGCTGATATTGATATAGAGGGAAAGGTAGGCGTATGGGGTGAAGTGTCTGTGCTGTTACGTATCTATATGACTTCAGAAATTTATTTTACTTTTTAGAAGCTGTATTTGTTTTGATTCATATTTTCTTGAATTAATAACTAATCAATTTTTGGCTCGACTCCATTCTTTTTTTGTAAGCCTGTTGATAGTCTGTTTTGCAGTAGTCGAGAACATGCGCAAGGTACTTGTCGGTGTCTTCCTCGCACTTAGCTCTTTCAAGGATATAAAACATTATCTCATCTAATATTTCAGGTCTGCTTGTCATTGATTGTGAAGAGGTTTAATCGATCAATATTTTATCCATTGGTTTCTTCGGCTGCTCTTCTTTCGCCATGGTATGACTGGGCTTAGGGAGTTTAAGGCTTGCTAGAATTTCGCTAGAATAAGACTATGACGTGAATCTGAGCTATGAGAGCCTTTTCGTTGTTTGCGTTGTCGCTTAATCTAGAAAAGAATTATGTTGAATGCTTCTTAAGGGTAGAAAATTTGATGGTAGTTATTTAATCAGGCATTTTGTTAAGTCCTTCGGGTCCATATATATATTTTAAATGACCCTTATAGAGATTAATTATTCTCAAGTCTGTAGTTGGCGTTAATCTTAGGAAATTCTCTAGATCTATTGCAGCTAATTGATAATACCTTTCAGCTTCAACTGAATTACAAGCAGCAATCATTGCTTTTTTTGATCCCCTATAACGGTTACTCCATTTCCCGCTCCCAAAATATAATTCACAATTAATTCTGTTATCACCATATAGACTAGTCACCTCTTCAGCTAGCTCTTCTCTTGTCAAAGAGGAACCATATTTGCTCTTAGAGGCTGAATAATTTCTTTCTATCGTTCCAAGCCTTCCGTATAACATTCCTCTTATTTCTAAAATATTACTATTTTCTGGGTTCAGTGATGCTGCCTTATTTAAATAAAATAGTGCAGAATTTAGATCTAGCTTGTCTCCTTCCCTTTGCAGTATTAGAGAATTGTCTATTAAAGCAAATATATTATTAGGATCAAGATCTAATGCTTTGACGATGTCTTCTTGTCCTTTGCTTCTATAGCTTTTTATCTCTTTATAAAATTCTTCCAGTGATATTCGTAGCGCATCAAAACACTTAGCTTGTTTGTCTCCACAGTTTGTACGCAAAATATAGTCATTCTTTTCTGTTTCAATAATCCATGCTTTTAACATATTCCCTCTGCTTCTATAAGCATATGCGTTAGAGCTTTTCTTAATGTCTAATGACTTATTTGATAAGTAAATAATTCTATTTGCCTTTCTATGCCTATCATTAAGAGATAATAACTTTTGGGATTTAGAACTCTTATAAGAGAAATTATTAATTAATTCAAAAGCTTTTACTAAGAAATCATCAGCAGTTAACACTTGATTATTAACAGCAATTATTTCTTCTCCAGAAAGGAACTTTAGGTAATAACTAATAGGAACTGCTTGATTTGTACCAGTAGAAATTGCCTTTTGTTTTTCGATACTCACTTGATCATCTCTCTCTGTTCGTCCGTGAATGCCAACTAAGTTTCCTGCGTCATCTATGACAGATCCCCCACTCATGCCAGGCAATGTTGGATTGGAATAGAGAAGTTGATACCCATCTGGAATGGCAACAGTTGCATTGGCAATCACATCACCTTTAAGGAATCGCCAGATCGGTATAGGAACGGATGAGGAAGGCAATGGAAATCCAGAAACAAAAATTGGATTACCACTACTCACACTTTTGATATTCCCGATTACTGCGGGTTGATAGGACTTATTGCTTGTAAAAGTCAGTACTGCCATATCGACATCCCCTAAACGCTGGAGACTTTTTGATTCCCATAAATGCTCTTTGCCATCAGAAGTGATGATTTCGACTTCTTCTCCAGGGCGATTATCTTTAACGACATGCCAGGCAGTGAGAACGGTATAGCGATTACCTTCTTTCTTGACGAGAACTCCTGATCCTTGCGTGGCACCTTCTATGCGAACGGTGATTGCCTTAGCGATTTTTGCAATTTCTGATGCATCCTTTGATTGTGCTTCTGATGCTGAGAAAACAATTGCTGCAGTGGATGCCGTCAAAGTTCCCAGCAGCATTGGTTGTCCCATGGGTAGAAGGGACAATGCAGCAGCAAGAGCAGTGATGCGTGTGGACTTCAAAAAGGATGTATTGCTGATTTCATCTTAGTAAGAGGAAGAAAAATCAAGCTTGACTATATTTTTTTCTAGATGTATTGCTTGCTAGTATTTTGCTAGTATGGAC
>QCPC01000013.1 GCA_003212695.1 Prochlorococcus sp. AG-436-C13
TAATCTTCTCACTCGCAATGGCTCGTGATTGAAGTAACTCCCAGCATTATTAAAAATAGATATATGTACATTGTGCAATAGAAGATTACCTTCACGGATTAGGCAAAAGCCATCTCGCAAATTTATATTCCCTGCTCTAATTGATTTAACTTCTGTACCAACCAACTCAATTCCTGTTTCCAGAGTCTCCAAAATTTCATACTGATACCTTGCATAGCGATTGTCAGCTAAGCGCTGATTAGCTTTAGAAGTGTTTTGCTTTGTCTTTTTTTTATTTTTGGCTTTAGACATTTTCTGTCACTACTATTTTGAGAGTACACAAGTGTCCTTATCCTTCCAGTATGGCAATTGTGTCCTCTAGTTTTAATACCTCTTTCCCTCGCAAGCCTAAAAGGGAAGAAAGACTTGTAGATCCAGTGCCAATTAGTGAGGAAATAAAACCTAAAAAGGATGACTCACTTAGGCCAAACAGATGGAATGAATTTATCGGTCAATCTGAATTAAAGGAAGTCCTTTCGATATCTGTAAAAGCTGCATTGTCTAGAAAAGAAGCCTTAGATCATGTGTTGCTCTATGGACCTCCTGGATTGGGTAAAACAACTATGGCATTGGTTTTGGCGAATGAGCTTGGAGTTAAATGTCGCATTACTAGTGCTCCTGCTCTTGAAAGACCAAGGGATATTATGGGGCTTTTGCTCAATTTAGAACCTAATCAATTATTGTTTATTGATGAAATACATCGATTAACCAAAGTAGCAGAAGAACTTTTATATCCTGCATTGGAAGATTTCAAATTAGATTTGACAGTTGGTAAAGGAACAACAGCAAGAACAAGAGAGATTGATCTACCTTCGTTCACTTTAGTAGGAGCAACTACTAGGCCTGCTTCTATTAGTTCTCCTTTGCGTGATCGGTTTGGGATTACACAACGTTTGCATTTTTATAATTTGGATGAATTGCAGATGATTGTTAAAAGGGCAGCAGATCTCTTTGGATTGTTATTAAATAATGAAGCAAGTTTTGAAATTGCTAGACGGTGTAGAGGAACACCACGCATTGCGAATAGATTACTTCGTAGAGTTCGAGATTATGCAACTGTTCAAAGTAATCAGAAAATCATAGGGAAGGCTTTAGTCGATGATTCATTGAGACTTCATCAGGTAGATGATCGAGGATTAGATCAATCAGATAGAAGATTATTGCTATTTATCATTAATAATCATGATGGTGGACCTGTTGGCTTGGATACACTTGCAGCGGCCTTGGGCGAAGAGACTGCAACATTGGAAACTGTGGTTGAACCCTTTCTATTACAAATTGGTTTTTTAAAACGAACCCCTAGAGGAAGAGTCGTGACATCCTTGGCTATAGATCATCTCACTTCTCAAAAAGAGAAGATTATTGATAAGAAATGAGAAAGAATTTATTGCTTTCATTATTATTATTATTTTTTGTATATCTAGTCCAACCTGTTGAGGCTATTGCTCAAGATTCGTTACCTTTACTTTTTGAAAAAGCTTTGATTGAAAGTAAAGAAGGAAATTTAATAGATGCTTTGCAGAGTTGGGATGATTTTCTTCTGCTTTCTCCTGAAGATGGCATTGCATTAAGCAATCGAGGTAATATTAGATTTGCTTTAGGTGATTCTGAAGGGGCAATTATTGATCAAACCAAGGCAATCACTCTTCTTCCTTTTGAAATTGACCCACATATAAATAGGGGTATTGCTGAAGAGTCTTTGCAAAAATGGAATGACGCTCAAGAAGATTATCAATGGGTTTTGAAAAGAGAGCCAGAAAATTACTCTGCTCTATATAATTTGGCAAATGTAATGGGATCAACAGGAAATTGGGTAGAGGCAAAATCGCTTTTTAATAAAGCATCTATTGTTAATTCAGGTTTCGCTATTGCTAGCTCAAGTAAATCTTTGGCTTGTTATCAATTAAATCAGTTTGATGAGGCCGAGAAGGAGCTTCGCATGCTCATCAGAAAATATCCAATGTTTGCTGATGCAAGAGCTGCTCTTAGTGCACTTTTATGGAGGAAAGGATCTTTAGGAGAAGCAGAAAGCCATTGGGCTGCTGTTTCTGGACTTGATAGTAGATATAAGTCAAAGGATTGGCTTTTGAATATACGACGATGGCCTCCTCAGCCTTCCCAGGATCTTTTGTCATTCTTAGCTTTGGAAACAATATGAATTTTAGGAATAGTGATCGTTTGACTTTAAAATCTTTTTTGCCTCAATTAATAGAACTGAGAAGGCATATCCATGCGCATCCTGAATTGAGTGGTGATGAGCATCAAACCGCTGCTCTTGTTGCAGGAGAATTAAGAAAGTATGGATGGGATGTAAAAGAGTCGGTTGGTCGGACAGGAATTGTTGCTGAATTTGGTAATAAGAAAGGACCAATGGTTGGTTTAAGAGTAGATATGGATGCTTTACCTATAGAAGAAAAAACTGGGCTTTCATATTCTTCTTTAACAACAGGTGTTATGCATGCATGTGGGCATGATTTGCATACATGCATAGGTATTGGTGTCGCTCGACTATTTGCAGAAGAAGACCCTAATCAGTTAACTCCTATAAGAATTTTATTTCAACCAGCTGAGGAAATTGCTTCTGGTGCAAAATGGATGAAAAAAGATGGAGCTACAAAAGGACTAGAAGCACTTTTTGGTGTACATGTTTATCCTGAACTTCCAAGTGGCCATATTGGGGTAAGGAGTGGAATTCTTACAGCAGCAGCAGGTAAATTGGAAATAGAGGTCCTTGGGAATGGAGGACATGGAGCTAGACCTCATCAGACTGTAGATTCCATTTGGATCGCTTCAAAAATTATTACTGAAATTCAAGAGTCCATTAGCAGACAACTTGATGCACTTTTGCCAGTAGTTGTAAGTTTTGGAAAGATCGAAGGTGGAAAGGCTTTTAATGTTATTGCAGACCGAGTAAAGCTTATAGGAACTGTGCGCTGTTTAGATTCCAGTTTAAATAATATGCTACCTAATTGGCTTGAAACTAGGATAAAGAGTATTGCATCAAGTTTAGGAGCAGAAGCTTTAGTGACTTATACATCTATTGCTCCCCCTGTTTTTAATGATGCTTATCTGACAGGAGTTGTTGAGGAATGTTCAAAAGAGTTGCTTGGAGATGAAAAGGTAATCCAGTTAAACATGCCTTCGTTAGGTGCAGAGGATTTTGCAGAATTCTTAGAAGATGTTCCTGGCACAATGATTCGTCTTGGTGTCGCACCTCCAAAAGGTAACTGTGCTCCTCTTCATAATGGATTGTTTGCTCCTGATGAAAATAGTCTTGAAGTTGGAATTAATGTAATTTTTTCAACTCTTTTAACTTGGATCGAAAAGCAAACATCTTGTACTAAAAGGAAAGAATAAATGAAAGATCATAAAATTTTTTACTTATCTTTTGCCGCACCATGCTTAGTTTTGATTGCAATACTTGGTTTCTTTCAGCGAAAAGATAATGATAGAGTTCAGTCCTTACCCGCTTTTGTTAGTGGAATAGGTTTTGTTACTACAAGCTTTATAGGTAGGAATATGCGTAGGAAAAAATTATTGACTGAGATTTTCAATATAAATAATGATGTGAATTCATAATTTCATTACAAATATAAAGTCCGTTGTAATGAAATTTAGCTAACTTAAAAATATCACTAGGGGTGCCATAAAAGCATTTGCTTTTTGGCTGAGATCACACCCTCTGAACCTGATTCGGTTAATACCGTCGAAGGAAAGTGCAGGAGAGTGATCAATGCTTGATGGAATAACCCTTGGTATTTCAATATCTTTCTTAAATTATTATGCGTAGTTCATGGGTTACATCAAGAAGAGGGCAAAGAAATGTCTCTCAAATGTATTTTGCAAGAAATGATTTGGTCACTGAAGAAATGTCTTTTGTGGCTAAGAGGGAAAACCTCCCAGAAGCCTTGATAATGGAAGAGGTGGCACGAGGAAGGATGATAATACCTGCCAATATTAATCATTTAAACCTAGAGCCTATGGCAATAGGCATAGCTTCCAGATGCAAAGTGAATGCAAATATAGGAGCATCTCCTAATGCAAGTGATGTCAAAGAAGAACTTGAGAAGCTTCATCTTGCAATTAAATATGGGGCAGATACCGTTATGGATCTTTCTACAGGAGGGGTAAATCTTGATGAAGTTCGTACAGCCATTATTGAGTCTTCTTCTGTCCCAATAGGAACTGTTCCTGTTTATCAGGCTCTGGAAAGTGTTCATGGATCTATAGAAAAGTTATCAGAAGATGATTTTTTACATATCATCGAGAAACATTGTCAACAAGGAGTCGATTATCAGACTATCCATGCTGGTTTGCTTATTGAGCATTTACCAAAAGTAAAAGGTCGATTGACTGGAATAGTCAGTCGTGGTGGGGGTATTCTTGCTCAATGGATGCTTTACCATCACAAACAGAATCCATTGTTTAATCGTTTTGATGATATATGTGAAATTTTCAAGCGCTATGACTGTAGCTTTTCATTAGGGGATTCACTTAGACCTGGATGCTTGCATGATGCATCTGATGAGGCTCAATTGGCAGAATTAAAAACACTAGGAGAATTAACTAAGAGAGCATGGAATCATGATGTTCAAGTGATGGTTGAAGGTCCAGGTCATGTTCCTATGGATCAAATTGAGTTCAACGTGAGGAAGCAAATGGAAGATTGTTTAGAAGCACCTTTTTATGTTTTAGGACCTTTGGTAACTGATATAGCTCCTGGCTATGACCATATTACTAGTGCTATTGGTGCTGCCATGGCTGGTTGGTATGGTACTGCCATGCTTTGCTATGTAACACCAAAAGAGCATTTAGGACTTCCAAATCCAGAAGATGTTCGTGAAGGTTTAATTGCTTATAAGATTGCAGCTCACGCTGCTGATATAGCAAGACATAGATCAGGTGCAAGAGATAGAGATGATGAGCTTAGTAAAGCTAGATATGCTTTTGATTGGAATAAGCAGTTCGAATTATCTTTGGATCCAGAGCGTGCTCGTGAATATCATGATGAGACTTTGCCTGCAGATATATATAAGCAAGCAGAATTCTGTTCAATGTGTGGACCTAAGCATTGCCCAATGCAAACAAAAATTACTGATAAAGATTTGGTAGAATTAGAGGAGGTCCTTTCTATAGAAGGATTAAAAGAAGTTTAATCTCTTGGATTAAACTTCTTTTAATCAACTTTTATCCAATAAGTCTCTGAGCTTTAGCTAGTACATTTTCAACTGTAAATCCAAATTTCTCCATACATATACCACCAGGTGCAGATGCACCAAAGCTTTGCATTGTAACGCTGTCTCCATCAAGTCCAATATATTTATGCCATCCAAAAGTCTCTGCTGCTTCTACAACAAGGCGCTTTCTGACATTAGAGGGTAAAACTTTTTCTTTATAGGAATCACTTTGTTCCTCAAACAGTTCAACACATGGCATTGATACAACTCTTACTTTTTTGCCTTGATTGGTTAATTCTTTGGCTGCGTCAACACATAAATGAAGTTCACTTCCAGTACCTATAAAAATTAGTTCTGGTGTTCCTTCACAATCTTCAAGAATATATCCGCCTAAAGATACTTTTTCAATGGATGAATTAACCTGGTTTGGCATTCCTTGCCTACTTAAACATAGTGCGCTAGGACGTTTGCGGTTACTAATTGCAACTTTATAGGCACCACTAGTTTCGTTGCCATCTCCAGGACGGAAAACCATCATGTTAGGCATTGCTCGTAGAGATGGAATTGTTTCTATAGGCTGGTGCGTCGGACCATCTTCTCCAACTCCAATTGAGTCATGAGTAAGAACGTAAATGACACCAAGTTCGCTCAACGCAGATAATCTCATCGAGCCTCTCATATAATCTGCAAATACTAGGAATGTGCCGCCATAAGGAATTAAACCACTGTCGTGATATGCAATGCCATTTAAAATTGCTGCCATAGCATGCTCTCTTACTCCAAAATGCAGATATCTTTTTTCTGGTGTTTCTGGTTGGAAAGAACCTGATTCTCCTTTTATATCAGTGTAATTAGAATGTGTTAGATCAGCTGAACCTCCAATAAGCTCAGGAAGATTTGGCCCTAAAGCCCCTAGACAAATTTGTGAATGTTTTCTTGTAGCTAATCCTTTGTCCTCAGATGTATAGCTAGGTAAGTCTTTGTCCCAGTTTTGAGGTAATTCGCCTCTAAGTGATCGTTCTAGTTCTAAAGCTTCTGAAGGATATTTTTGTTTATAAATTGCTAATTGATTATTCCAATCATTTTCTAGCTTTGCTCCCTTATCAATTGCTTGTCTGAATTGGTCATATGCTTCTTGTGGAACTTCAAAAGGTCCATAAGACCAGTCAAGGGATTTTCTGGTTAAGTCAGCCTCTTCTTCTCCCAGTGGAGCCCCATGTACTCCCGCAGTATCACTTTTGTTTGGAGAACCGTAACCAATAGTTGTAGTTATTTTGATGATTGATGGTTTATTGGTTACTTCTTTGGCTAGTTGGATTGCTTTGGCAATGGCATTAACGTCAGTATTGCCATCGGACACATGTTGAACGTGCCAGCCATACGATTCATATCTTTTTAAAACATCTTCAGTGAAAGATACGTCAGTTCGACCATCAATAGTGATGTGATTGTCGTCATACAGAGCAATTAACTTTCCTAGCTTTAGATGGCCAGCAAGAGAACAGGCTTCTGATGCAACACCTTCTTGGTTGCATCCATCTCCCATAATTACGTAAGTGAAGTGATCAACAATCTTTGAATCTGGCTTATTGAATTTTGCTGCCAAATGGGCTTCTGCTATAGCAAGTCCAACTGCGTTAGAAATTCCTGCACCTAAGGGACCAGCTGTCACTTCAACACCAGGAGTTTCAAATGTTTCTGGGTGACCAGGGGTTCGTGCTCCCCATTGTCGGAACTCTTTAATATCTTCTATTGTCACTGAGTCATAACCAGTTAGATGCAAAAGTGCATAAAGCAACATGCATCCATGCCCTGCAGATAGAACAAAGCGATCTCTGTTAAACCATTTTGGATTTTTGGGATTATGACGAAGAAATTGATCCCAAAGTGTATAACCCATAGGTGCGCATCCCATCGGCAGACCAGGGTGACCACTATTAGATTTATTTACGGCATCAACTGCAAGCATTCTGATGCTATTGATGCAAAGTGATTCAAGTGAAGCGGGCGCAGCAACCATTGTATTAGTGGGGGATTAAAAGAGTCTGACTGATTGAGTGGTTTTTCGTTTAGCTCATTTAAGTCATTTTTCGGAATGCGAGACAAACGTTGTGTCCACCAAAACCAAAAGAGTTAGATAGTACAACGCTTAATTTGCCTTCTCTAGCAGTGTTAGGAACATAGTCCAGATCACATTCAGGGTCTGGATTGGAATAATTAATTGTTGGTGGAACTACTCCATGTTTAATAGAAAGTACACATGCTACGGCTTCTATGCCACCAGATCCTCCAAGAAGATGACCTGTCATAGATTTTGTTGAACTAATTGGAATTTGCCTAGCTCTTTCTCCAATAGCGGTTTTTATTGCAGAGGTCTCGTTTTTGTCATTTGCAGGCGTACTTGTTCCATGCGCATTAATGTAATCAATTTCTTGTAAATCTATTTTTCCATCTTTAATTGTTTCTTTAATGGCTTCTGCACCCCCTATCCCTCCTGGGGAAGGAGATGTTATGTGATGAGCATCACAAGTAGTGCCATATCCAATTAGCTCAGCATAAATTTCTGCGTTACGTTTTTTCGCATGCTCAAGGGTTTCAAGAATTAGTACACCTGAACCTTCTCCTATTACAAATCCATCTCGTTCGGCATCGAAAGGTCTGCTTGCGGAAGAAGGATCTTCGTTGCGGAAAGATAGAGCTTTTGCACTAGAGAATCCTGCTACACCAAGAGGAGTGATACTTGCTTCTGCTCCGCCGCATATCATTGCATCTGCTTTGCCAAGTTGGAGAATTCTAAATGAATCACCAATTGCATTAGATCCTGCGGCACATGCAGTTGCTACAGCAGAGCTAGGTCCTTTTGCTCCAAGGGCAATAGCTGCTAAGCCAGTAGCCATATTTGGGATCATCATTGGCACAGTAAATGGACTAACTCTTCCAGGACCTTTGTTGTTAAGAACTTGAGCTTGGGTTTCCATTGTCAATAATCCACCAACACCTGAACCGATAATCACACCAATTCTTGATGCATTTGTGTGATCAATTTGTAGGCCAGAATCTTTAATGGCTTCTTTTGCTGCAATAACTCCAAACTTAGAGAAACGATCCCATCTTTTGGATTCTTTTGGCTCTAGGAAGCCAGTCGGATCAAAATTTGATACTTCTGCTGCAAACCTACATGCATGATTGGATGCATCAAATAGCGTAATTTTTCCAACCCCATTGGAGCCAGACTGCAAGCCTCGCAGATATTCTCCGACGTTATTGCCAATAGGCGTAATAGCGCCAAGACCAGTTATTACAACTCGATGGAGGTTCTCCATCATTAAAACCTCAGGATTGCTTTTCTTCTATGTATTTAACAGCATCCCCGACAGTTGCTATCCCTTCTGCGGCTTCGTCTGGGATTTCAATATCAAATGCTTCTTCTAAAGCCATTACTAGCTCAACTGTGTCTAGAGAATCTGCTCCTAAATCATTTTGAAAGTTTGAATCTGGCTTAATTTCGCCTGATTCAACACTAAGTTGATCTGCAACGATAGAACGAACTTTTTCGAGAATTGCTTCCTGAGACATAATCCTGAGTATTTGTTTCTATCCTACGAGAACATGGTCGCGAGTTAACAAGAGTGAAGCCAGATGCAAGAATCGCTTTATCTTGTACCAAATTGAGTAAAGTTTTTTACATCCATAGATATCCATAGGGCGTTATGTCCCACGCAGTAAAGATCTACGACACATGCATTGGATGCACCCAATGTGTTAGAGCGTGTCCACTTGATGTCCTTGAAATGGTCCCCTGGGATGGCTGTAAAGCCGGTCAGATTGCCTCATCTCCGCGAACCGAAGACTGTGTAGGTTGCAAGAGATGTGAAACAGCTTGCCCTACCGATTTCTTAAGTATTCGAGTTTATTTAGGAGATGAAACTACAAGAAGTATGGGATTAGCGTATTAAGATTATTTGATGTACTGAGCCCCTAAGTTAGGTTGGATTAAACCTAAAAGGCCTCAATTTAAGTTAATAATTTTATATATGTGTGGAATAGTAGCTTTAGTTGGATCGCGAGAAGCATCCCCTATCCTGTTAGAAGGCTTAAAAAAGCTTGAATATAGAGGTTACGACTCTTCCGGATTAGCAACAGTAACTATAGATAGGGATAATAAAGAAAGTTATATATCTTGTAGAAAGGCTCAAGGCAAATTAACAAATCTTTTACGTTTAATTGAAAAAAAATCGACTCTTGGCCATGTAGGAATAGGCCATACTCGTTGGGCTACTCATGGTAAGCCAGAGGAAAAAAATGCTCATCCGCATTTGGATTCATCAGGCAAAGTAGCAGTTGTTCAAAATGGCATAATCGAGAATCACTCTTTATTGCGATCTAATCTTGAGCAAAAGGGTATTAAGTTTAGTTCTGATACTGATACTGAGGTTATTCCTCATTTGATTTCAGAAGAAATTTCTCTTTTAAAAAAAGAAGGGCATAAAATTGGAGGATCTCTTCTTCAGCTAGCAGTTCAAAAAGTTCTAGATGTTTTAAAAGGCTCTTATGCTATCGCAGTGATTTGGGCTGAAAGTCCTGATGTTTTAATTGTTGCTAAGAGTCAAGCACCATTGCTAATTGGTTTTGGAGAAGGAGAATTTCTATGCGCTAGTGATACTCCTGCTTTTTCAGGATTTACAAGAACGATTTTGTCGCTTGAAGATAAAGAGTTGGCGCTTATTACACCCTTAGGAGTTGAAATTTATGATTCTTTGGGAAATAGGAAACATAGAGCTCCTAAGTTGATTAGTGGATATGAGAGTGATTCAGATAAAGGTGATTTTAAACACTTCATGCTCAAAGAGATATTCGAACAACCAGAAACTGCGGAATTATGGATTACTAGATATTTGCCTAATGGATTACCTTTGGAATCACCTGTTGCTTTCCCGTTTGAAGATTCTTTTTATGACTCTATTGAAGAAATTCAGATTTTAGCTTGTGGGACTAGTCGTCATGCAGCCATGGTAGGGGCTTACCTTTTGGAACAATTTGCTGGTATTTCAGCAAAAGTTTTTTTTGCCAGTGAATTTCGTTATGCTCCTCCTCCTCTGGCTCGAAATGTGTTAACTATTGGTGTAACTCAATCAGGAGAAACAGCTGATACACTTGCGGCATTATCAATGGAATATGAAAGACGTTCTGCATGTAATCAAAAAGTATTTGCCTCAAGACAATTGGGAATTACAAACAGAGGTGAAAGTTCTTTATCGAGACAAGTATCTAATGTTATTGATATAGGTGCAGGTCTTGAAGTTGGTGTTGCAGCTACAAAAACTTTTTTAGGACAATTATTAACTTTTTATGGCTTGGCGATAATTTTTGCAGGAAGAAGGAAGAGTCGTAGTTTAAACGAAATATCTGAGTTATGTAATTTATTAAGAGGCCTTCCTAAACAATTAAGAGATCTTATTGTCACACATAATAAATTGGCAGAAAAACTATCTCATAAATTTTCATCTACTAAGGATGTAATTTTTTTAGGTAGAGGAATCAATTACCCTATTGCTTTAGAAGCAGCTTTAAAACTAAAAGAGATTAGTTATATTCATGCTGAGGGATATCCTGCAGGTGAAATGAAACACGGACCTATCGCTCTCTTGGATCACAAAGTTCCAGTGATATCAATAGCAAATGAAGGAATAGTTTTTGAAAAAGTTTTGAGTAATGCACAGGAGGCAAAGGCTAGAGATGCTTGTTTGATAGGAATCGCACCAGAATTACCTGAAACTATGATTTTTGATCATTTATTACCTATCCCTAGAACAAGTGAATGGATTAGTCCATTATTAACAGCAATACCATCTCAGCTTTTGAGCTATCATATTGCAGCTCGTAGAGGCCTTGATGTTGACCAGCCAAGAAATCTAGCTAAAAGTGTGACTGTTGAGTAAATATATAAAAAAATTTAGTTCTTTTAATTAATTTTCGGAATTATATTAAACAGTATTATTTAGAATTATTTTTCATATTCGTAAGTATTTAAACTTTAAAGTTCTAACAAACCAGGAGGAGGAGAGATTATTAGCCAGCCCTCATTAACATTTATTTTTGGAATAATTTCCTTAACAAATGGTACTAAAACTTTTTTACCTGTTGATAACTTTACTTCCAATAAGTCATTGCCCGCATGCATAAGATTAGTTACTTTGCCAATTTCTTGACCATCTATGTCACTTCTTATACTCAATCCAATGAGGTCAAGTAGATGGAATTCACCTTTTTTCAGTATTGGCCTATCAATTGAATTCACTAAAATCTTATTACCTACTAATAATTCTGCTTTTTCTCTGTCGTTTATGCCTTCAAATGAAACTACATAGATAGATTTACCAGGAATTTGCCTACCTTTCACTAATTGTATTTTTTTAGGATTTTCATTGTTTTTTTGTAGCCATCGACTTCCAGGAGTCTTGAATCTGGCTGGAAAATCACTGCTTGGATTAACCCTTACCTCACCTCTTAGTCCTTGAGGAGCAACTATCATTCCAATCGTCAACCAAATAATCTTTTTACACATTTTGCTTATAGAGAATTATTATCAAAGTGGATTTGACTTAAGTCGTGAACAACTCAGAAGGAATCATTTTGCCTGGATCATCTGTCATCGTTAAAAATCCTAATTCCATTTACAATGGATATAAAGGTTTTGTACAGCGAATTACTGAATCTAAGGCAGCTGTTCTTTTTGAAGGTGGAAATTGGGATAAATTATTAACAATTCCTATAAAGGAACTTGAAGTAATTTAACTTCTAAATAGATTCAAGAGCTTTTTTGGCAGCTTCTTTTTCGGCTTTTTTCCTAGAACTACCCCAACCTTCTCCCGCAACTTTTTCTTCTAATAAAACTTTGCAGTAAAATCTTTTGGAATCTCCATGGATTTTTGATATTTCTGTAATTTTATATAAAGGCATTCTTAATCCTTTGCTTTGACTCCATTCTTGCAGAGCTGACTTTGAGTTCTGCTTGTGCGGATCAGATAAAACTTTTTTGCTTTCAATATTCCAATAAGGTTCAAGCCAAATTTTGATCGAATCTATTTCTTTTATACATTCGTAAAGGGCTCCTATAAGAGCTTCAGTTGCTTCTGCGCAAATGGTTTGAGTTGCAGCTTTGTCATTTAATGCTTTAGGAGCTATTTGCATCGTTTCTTTAATTGCAATTGCTTCTCCTACTTTTGCAAGCCATTCATCACTCACAAGCTGAGCTCTTAAAGCTGATCTATCACCAACATTTAATTTTGGAAAATTACTCTGGATATATTCAGATGCAGCAAGTCTTAAAACGGCATCGCCATTAAATTCTAATCTTTCATGATTAAATGATGAGTTAATTGAAGTATGTGTAAGTGCTTCATTAAGTATTTTTAAGCATTCGGTTTCATTCCCTTTGATTTTTTTTATGTCCGAGCTTTTTATTTTGCTATTTAAAAGAAATGTATAGATTTCCTCAATTCTTTCTTTCGGTATTGCTGTAGCTTTTTTTTCTTTAGACATGCACCTTTATTAGATACATTTGTTTATGGTTACAAGCAAATTTAAAGAAAGCAGGACGTAAGCCGGGTTCTGTTCATTATCCAAAATCATTTGGTTAATGGGTGATCATCTATCTGGGACTGTTGTTTCCAGCAGCCTCTAGCGGCCTTTTAGTAGATATTAGGCAAAATGGTCGGCCTAATAACTTTGCCTTGCACCCAGCCGGGGTTTACCAAGCCAGCATCTCTCGATACTGCTGGTGCGCTCTTACCGCACCTTTGCACCCTTGCCTGTGCTGTGAAGCCATCGGCGGTGTGTTTCTGTGGCACTATCCTCACGGTCACCCGCACTGGGCGTTACCCAGCAAGCTTGACCATTCGGGAGCCCGGACTTTCCTCAACCGAGAAATTATTGCGGAAATGCCATAAATCTCGATTGCGATCACCTCTCCTGCTTTCAGATTCCATAATGCCTTGAAGGGGGTAATCCTTCCAGTGGGGCTGTAGCTCAGTCGGATAGAGCGACGGTTTCCTAAACCGTAGGTCGTGGGTTCGAATCCCGCCAGCCCCGTCAAATCTTAAAGTTGCATAAGCTACATGTAGTGGTTGGCCAAAACCATTACTCTCTCGCTAGCGTGTGAATGTCATCAGAAACTAAATGGCACAGCTCCACGATTTAAGGCTTCGACTCTTGGTTCAACAAGAGAGTGAGCAAATTGCTAAATCACAACCAACTGATTTAGATCTTTCTGTAGTACAAGCACGATGCCTTTGCTGGCTTGCTCTTTTGGCCGAAGCTCATGAGGATCAAGCAAGTGAGGCTGAGTCTCGTGGAGATACTGAGCAGGCAATGGGATGGTTTGCAGATTCAATGAGGTTGAGAGATGTTATTAACGTTGTCACAAGTATTGAGGTCCCAATTCCTGAAAGTTCAGAAGAATCAGAGTAGCTTTTGAAGATATTTTTTAGATAATCACTAATTAAGTGCCTATGTGATGTCATTATGGAGACTGATCTATTGGAATTATGATTCCAGAAGAGCCCTGTCAATGTGCTGACTGCCAGCGGTTCTATAAAGAACATGATCGGTTTGTTAGAGAGTTCCCAACTCTGCAACAACAGCAAGAGTTGAATTGGGCTGCTCTGCAATCTTTTAGAACTCTTGCTGGAAGAGTATTAGAAGATCTTCAAAAGCAAAATAATCTAAAAATTCATGAAGTTAAAACAGATAATGATTCTGATATCTCAACAGATGAAGAGCAACAAGCCTTGAATGATCTTGAAACTATTAATGCACATCTTTTTTCAATAGAAGTATTGATGGAAAAGATTTTTGATATAAGAGTTCCAGAGCAAGTTGAAGAAAAATTTAAAGAATTCGCCGGAGAATTAGCCCCAGATCCTTTGAATCCTGATCGATTAAGATTAAATAGACTTTTGCATCAAACTCCTGATCTTCCTGATAAGAGTTAAATTATTTATCAGCTTATATCACAAGAAATCTCTACATTCAAGGGATCAACTTTCCATATTGATTCACAGTATTCACGTATCGATCTGTCAGAAGAGAAAAATCCTGACCTTGCAGTATTAAGCAGAGCCATGCGATTCCATTCTTGAGGATTTTCCCAAGCTTTATTTACTTTATCTTGTGCTTCTAGATAATCCTCAAAATCTGCCATTACGAAAAATGGATCTGCCCCGCTTAGACTATTTATTAATGGTAGAAATAACTCATTGTCACCATTGCTAAAGTGACCTACTTCGACTAAATGTAGGGCCTCTGATAATTCATTGCAATTTTCTATATATTTTTTAGGTTCATATCCATTGCCTCTAAGTTTCATAATTTCGTCTTCTGTTTTACCAAATAAGAAGAAATTATCAGCTCCTACTTTATCTCTTATTTCTATATTTGCTCCATCAAGTGTACCTATTGTTAGTGCACCATTCATAGCGAATTTCATGTTTCCAGTTCCAGAAGCTTCTTTTCCGGCTGTAGAAATTTGTTCAGATAAATCTGTCGCTGAATAAACTTGTTCGCCTAGTTTTACATTATAATCTGGCAAGAAAATCACTCTAAGACGACCATCCATATCAGGATCTGCATTTACAACGTCGGCTATTCCATTTATAAATCTGATCATTAATTTAGCCATAAAATATCCTGGTGCTGCTTTGCCTCCAAAAATTACAGTTCTAGGAGCAATATTAATTGCTGTATTGTTTTTTATTCTTAGATATTGAGCTATGACTTGTAAGGCATTTAAGTGCTGACGTTTATATTGATGTATTCGTTTGACTTGCACATCAAATAAGCTCGAAGGGTCTACAAGAACTCCTGTTTGTCTGTGTATATATCCAGCTAGGTTTCTTTTACCTGAGAGTTTGGTTTTAGCAAACAATTCTAAGAATTCTGTATCATTTTCTTTTGCCTCAAGTTTTTTTAGTAATTCCATATTGGTGATCCAATCTTTACCTACTTCTTTATCAAGAAGAGATGATAATTCAGGATTGGAAAGGCCTACCCATCTCCTAGGTGTAACCCCATTAGTGATATTGGTAAATTTTTCTGGCCATAATTGGGCAAATTCTGGCATTAGTTGCCTTTTGATTAAATCAGAGTGCAATGCGGCAACGCCGTTTACATGATGAGCTCCGATTGTTGCTAAATGTGCCATCCTTACTGCTTTGCATCCTTCCTCATCAATTATTGAAAGCTTCCTTAAAATTTGATCATTGCCAGGATATCTAAGTCGAACTTGTTGTAAGAATCTTCTATTGATTTCATATATTATTTCTAAATGTCTTGGTAAAAGACTATTAAATAAATTTAAATCCCATTTTTCTAATGCTTCAGGTAGCAATGTATGGTTCGTATAAGCTACTGAATTTGTTGTTATTTGCCACGCTTTTTCCCATTCAAAATGATAATGGTCAATTAGTAGTCTCATTAACTCAGCAACTGCAATGGCAGGGTGAGTATCATTTAATTGAACTGTCCAATGTTTTGAAAAATCAGCTACATTAATCGATCTTTTCTCAAGGCTTCTCAACATATCTTGTAAAGAACAGCTTACAAAAAAGTGTTGTTGTTTAAGTCTTAATCTTCTCCCTTCATCAGTTCCATCATTTGGATATAGGACTTTAGAAATAGTTTCAGAAGCAACTTTCTCTTCAACTGCTCCATAATAGTCTCCAATATTAAAGGCATAAAAATCAAAACTTTCAGTTGCGTCAGCTCTCCAAAGTCGCAATCTATCGCAATTGTTTACCCTGTATCCCAAAATAGGGATGTCATGGGGTACACCAATTGCATGTTCTGAAGGTATCCATCTGGATCGATAATTACCTTTTTCATCTATATAACTTTCTGTTCGTCCTCCAAAACCTACAAAACATGATTCATCTGGTTGAGGCAATTCCCACGGCCATCCACCTTTAAGCCATTTATCTGTTACTTCAACCTGCCAACCATCTCGTATAAGTTGATTGAATATGCCAAATTCATAACGTATACCATATCCAATAGCTGGTACTTGCAAAGTTGCAAGTGACTCCATATAACAAGCCGCAAGTCTACCTAAACCTCCATTGCCAAGGCCTGGTTCTTCTTCAACTTCCAGAATATGGCTTAGAGATTCAATTCCAAATCTTTTTACTGCTTCTTCTGCTTCTTTAGTAATTCCAAGATTCAATAAATTATTGTTTAATTGAGGGCCAATTAGGAATTCAGCTGATAGATATGCAACAGTTTTTTGAGGTTTTGCTCGAATTGCTTCTTGAGAAGCAAGATATCTTGTCATTAGCCTATCTCTAACAGCATAGCTCAATGCCATATAGAGGTCTCTTAAGCTAGCTGTTGTAGCAAGCTTTCCAAGTGTAAAAAAGAGATGCTCAGTCATTCCATCAAAAACAGCATCTGCATCAATGCCGGCTTTTATTGGATCTGCATAACATCCTGGTGTGGGCAGACGCAGATCTTTAGGCTGTGAGCTGCTCATGTTGGAGTTTTATATTGATGGACGTTAGCTAAGCTTTTGGATTCAGAGCTTGAGTAAGTTCAGATCAACACCTGATTTATTGAAGTCATTTTGCAAATAGATTTTTTTTAAGAATGGTTATCAAGTAATTTAAATTAATCCAAGAAATAAACGAACTCTCACCCCATGTTTTTTTCACCTGTTGTTTCAGTTTTAAGTACTCATGATATTGAGGTTGCTGAAACTTTAATTGGTGTAATTCGGTTTCTCCTAATCTTCGTTGCAGCAAGAGCTTTGGCTGAGATTCTCGTGAGATTGAGTTTGCCTACAATAGTTGGTGAACTTTTAGCAGGCGTTTTAATAGGTGCCTCTGGATTGCATTTACTAATACCCCCTAGTGCACATGTTTCATTAAATCAAGGATTTATAAATATCATTAGTTCATTGGCAGCTATCCCGAAAGAAGCAGTTCCTGATTTGTATTTTGAAACTTTTCCTTCTTTGCAAGCTGTAGCAACTCTTGGTTTATATGCATTATTATTTTTGACCGGATTAGAAAGTGAATTAGAAGAATTAGTTGCTGTTGGGGCTCAAGCTTTTACTGTTGCTATGGCAGGTGTCATTTTGCCATTTGCCTTTGGAACTTTTGGCTTGATGTTTATTTTTCATGTGGATTTAATTCCTGCAATTTTTGCAGGAGCATCTATGACAGCTACAAGTATTGGGATTACAGCAAGTGTCTTTGGAGAATTAGGATATTTAAAGACTAGAGAAGGTCAGATAGTTATTGGTGCAGCAGTGCTTGACGATATTCTTGGAATTGTAATTCTTGCTGTTGTAGTTGCTTTAGCTACTGGGGGTTCTTTAGAAATTGCTCCCATTGTAAAACTTGTTCTTGCCGCGACAGTTTTTGTTATTGCAGCCATAGCACTAAGTAGAACTGCAGCTCCTGCTTTTGATTGGTTGCTAGATCGTCTTAAAGCACCAGGTGCAGTAGTGGTTGCATCATTTGTAATTCTTGTACTAAGTTGTTTTGTTGCTACTGCTATTGGTCTAGAAGCAGCTTTAGGTGCCTTTGCAGCTGGATTGATTTTGAGTAGCTCAAAAAATAATCATGCAATTCAACAATCTGTTCTTCCACTAGTTTCTTTATTTGCAACCATCTTTTTTGTTTTGGTTGGAGCAGGAATGGATCTTTCAGTTATCAACCCTTTAGATCCTGCAAGTCGTTCAGCTTTAGTTGTTGCTGGATTCCTTTTGGTTGTAGCAATTATTGGAAAAATTGCTTCTGGTTGGTCATTTATCATTGATAAACCAACTGATCGACTAGTTGTAGGTTTGGGAATGATGCCTAGAGGAGAGGTTGGTTTGATTTTTTTAGGACTTGGCACTAGTGCAGGTTTGCTTACTCCTTCATTGGAAGCAGCAATATTATTGATGGTTATAGGTACCACTTTTCTAGCTCCTGTTTTATTAAGGGTTGTTCTTAAAGATAAAAAACCAGGAGGAGGCAATTCAATACCTGATGAAGTTGCTGCCGATCCAGTTGGTCTTATTTAGATAATTGTCTGAGATCAATTAATGCATTATTTTTATTACCGATAAATCCACTATCCATAATCAACTTTCAGGTTTCTAAAAGGTGATTAGAAAATTTGATCCTTTTGTAATTATTTTGCTTTTTTGATGTCTGTTCTTTCTGCTAAGCCAAACCCCTCATGGAGCTATCTAGGTTATGAGGTCTACTCTATAAGTAGTAATTCAATCAATATTGATAAATTAGAAGCAGAAACAGATAATCCAGTTGTCTTACTTGTCCATGGTTTTGGTGCTTCAACAGATCATTGGCGCTACAACATACCTGCACTATCTAAAACGCATGAAGTTCATGCAATAGATTTACTTGGTTTTGGTCGTAGCGAAAAACCTGGGGAATTGGATTACGGAGGTGAACTTTGGAAAGATCAGATAGTCGCTTATGTCAAAGAATGCATTGGAAAGCCAACGGTCATTGTTGGCAATTCGTTAGGAGGTTATGCGGCTCTTGCTGCGGGAGCTGCTCTTGAATCACAATCTGCTGGCGTTGTATTGCTTAATGCGGCTGGATATTTTAGTGATGAGGCATTTACTTCGGAATCTACAGACTTGAATTCAAGAATTAGAAAGATGATTGCGTCTGGTTTTTCTCGAGATCTTTTAGTTAAATGGTTAATTTATCCATTGATTCAAAGACTAATCTTTGAGAATTTACGAAGACCAGATGTTATTAGGAAAACTCTTCAACAGGTATATATTGACTCGACCAATGTTGATGATTATTTAATTGAGTCAATACGCAGACCTTCTTTAGATCCAGGTGCTTTTCAAGTTTTTCAAAAAGTTTTTCAAGCTCGTGGTCTTAAGGGAAAACCTATAGATGAATTATTCCAAGATTTGCAATCCCCATTATTACTTCTTTGGGGAGATAGTGATCCTTGGTTGAGAAATGCAAAGGCAAAACAAGAAAAATTTCGCTCATTTGCCCAAAAAGCTTCCTTAAAAGTGACTGAGGTTCTTTTAAATGCAGGCCATTGCCCACATGATGAAGTTCCTGATTTGGTTAATAAAGAAGTATTGAATTGGCTTCAAAGTCATTAGTTTTTTTTAAATGTCATTGTTAATTTCTCAAAAAGAATTTCCTTATCATCATTGGGAATGTCTAAGAGAAGACAGTGGGGATTGTTTGAGAATTGTTCCAGAAAGAGGAGGTTTGATAACTAGTTGGAAATGCAATGGAAGAGAAGTCCTATATCTTGATCAATTACGCTTCGCAGATTTATCTAAGAGTGTTAGAGGAGGAATACCGGTACTTTTCCCTATATGTGGGGATTTGCCAGATAACAAAATTATTTTTGAAAATAAAGAATATCTTTTACCCCAACATGGTTTTGCAAGAGATTCATATTGGAAATTGAATGCTATTGATGATAAATCTGGTGTAATTCTTAGTCTTTCTGAAACAAATTCCTCACTTCTTTGTTATCCCTTTCAGTTTGATTTAGAAATGGAGATCAAGCTAAAAAATAATATACTAGAGATTATTACAAGAATAAAAAATAATAGTCATAGAATAATGCCTTTTAGCTTTGGTTTACATCCTTATTTTGAGATTAGTAATTTGAACCAAGTAAAATTTTTAGGACTTCCAGATGATTGTATTAATCAAAAAACAATGATGCAAAATAATACCAATAAGGAGTTGGAAGGTTTATCAAAGGGAGTAGATTTAATTTCAGGTCCAAATACTTCTACGAAACTCTTTGATTTAAAAGATAGAATTTCTTTAGAAATGATAACAAAAGAACCATTTGATTTAAATGTTATTTGGACAGACCCACCAAGGAATATGGTTTGTTTGGAACCATGGACATCTCCTAGGAAATCTTTGCTAAATGGTGAAAGAACTATTAAATTAAAGCATGGTCAAATTCAACAATTGTATTGTAAGTTTATATTTAATCAGTTTATTTAGTATTCAATAACTCTAGATTAATTGGATAAAGAAGCTGGAATTTGATTTATTAATTTCTTTCTGTTTCTAAATATGCTTTTCTTTTATTATTTGTAAATGCATTTATTCTATATTTAAGATAAAATAATTAATAAAGATATTTCTTATCAAGATGGCGGCGAATGTTTCATCTCCTTCAGTTGTAAATATTAGCGATCTTCGAGTATTGGCAAAGAGGAGACTTCCTCGCATGGTCTTTGATTATATTGATAGTGGTGCAGATAGAGAGCAAACTCTGGATGAAAATTGTACAGCTTATAATGAGATATTTTTTCGTCCAAAGTGTGCTGTTGCAACACCTTCATGTGACTTAACGACTTCTGTACTAGGACAAGATTTTCAACTTCCTTTTATGCTTGCGCCTGTAGGTAGCAGCCGTTTATTTTATCCTAAAGGAGAAGTTGTTGCTGCTCGCGAAGCGGGTATTGCGGGAACAGGTTATACACTTTCTACTTTGTCGGGATGCAGATTAGAAGATGTGAAAGCAGCTACCAAATTTCCTGCTTGGTATCAATTGTATTTACTTGGTGGTAAGGAAGTTGCCTTGAAAACTATTGAGAGAGCTAAGTTGGCAGGATTCTCAGCAATAGTCGTAACAATAGATACCCCTGTATCTGGATTGCGTGAACGAGATTTGCGTAACGGAACCAAAGAATTGCTTTCTAGGAATCCAGTTAAAATGTTCCCTTATCTTTCTCAGATATTAATCAAGCCATGTTGGATGACTCAATGGTTAGGCGACGGAGGTTTAATGAGTTTTCCTAATGTTGAACTTGAAGATGGACCAATGGGATATACAGAAATTGGGCCTGCTTTGGAAGCCTCAGTAGTTACTTGGGAAGACCTTAAATGGATTAAAGAAGCATGGGGAGGGAAAGTTGTTGTCAAAGGAGTTCACATTGGTGATGATGCAAGAAAGGCAATTGACTTGGGGGCTGATGCCGTAGTTGTCTCAAATCATGGAGCTCGCCAATTAGACAGTGTTGCGCCAACTATTCGTGTTCTTTCAGAAGTTGTAAGTGCAGCCAATCAACAGGTGGATGTATTACTGGATGGAGGAATTAGACGTGGAGGAGATGTAGTTAAGGCTTTGGCTCTGGGAGCAAAGAGTGTATTGATAGGAAGGGCTTATGCTTATGGTTTAGGTGCTGCTGGTGGGGCTGGTGTTGCCAGGGCAATTGAAATTATTAAAACAGATGTTTTACGTACAATGAAATTATTAGGTTGTAGTTCAGTGAAAGATTTAAATAACTCATATATAACAATTCCAGATAATTGGAAATAGATTTAGATTGGGGTTGAGATATTAAGTTTATATGAAGATTATTGTTTTTGATGATGACCCTACTGGTTCTCAAACTGTTCATGGATGTCCTTTACTCTTAAGATGGGATAAAGAAACTTTAATTAAGGGTCTTAATAATTCCTCTCCATTGCTTTTTTTACTAACGAATTCGCGATCCTTATCTCCGGAAATGGCTGAGATAAGAATCAGAGAAATTTGTAAAATACTTAAAGAATTAATTAGTGACCTTGGTCTTAAAAATAAGGATTTTTTGTTTGTCAGTCGTGGGGATTCAACCTTAAGAGGCCATGGAGTTTTAGAACCTGAAGTTATAAATCAAGAACTAGGACCTTTTAATGCAACTTTTCATATTCCAGCATTTTTTGAAGGTGCCAGAATTACTATTGATGGCATTCATCTTCTAAATAACATACCAGTTCATAAAACAATTTTTGCAAAAGATAAAATATTTGGCTATTCAACAAGTAATCTTGCTTTATGGTTGGAAGAGAAAAGTAATTCAAAAATAAAAGCTGGAAACATAACTTCTATTTCGCTTGAAGATCTAAATAATGCTCATAGGCATGAAAAAGATATGAAAAATTTTGTTAATCTATTATCTAATTTGAAAGACAATAGAATTGTTACAGTAGATGCAACTTCGAAAATACATTTGGATACTTTTGTAAAAGCTATCAAGGAATTAAGTGATAGTAAAAGATTTTTATTTAGATCTGCTGCGAGTTTAATTAATTCTTTGGCAGAAATTTCAACTGAATCAAATAAAATAAAGGATTTATCTTCTTTAATAATTAAAGAAAGTTCAGGCAAGAATAAACCAGGTTTAATATTAGTTGGCTCTCATGTTAAATTGGCAGATCAACAGCTAGAAGTTATTTTGAATCAAAAGTCTTGTATTGGAATAGAGATTGATTTGAATGAAATTATGCCAATATTTGAAAAAGACAAATCAGAAAAATTTTTAATAGAATTCGAAAATAAATTGTTAAGTGAAATGATATATATTTTAAATGCTAATAAAACTTTAGTTCTGTACACAACTAGAGGTGAATTATCATTTCAATCTAATATAAATAGAATTGAATTTGGTATTTTTCTGGCAGAATTAATGGCCAGATTAGCAGGTAGATGTAGCAATAAATTAGGCTATATAATTAGCAAAGGTGGTATTACTACTAATACATTACTTTCTGAAGGTCTGAAATTATCATTAGTAAATTTAAAAGGTCAAGTTTTACCTGGTTTATCTGTTGTTTGTCCTGAAGAAGTCAGCATTGCCTTGCCAATTATTACTTTTCCCGGCAACTTGGGTAATAAAGATACTCTTTTAGATGTATGGAATATTATGGAAGGCTACTAAAATCTTTGAATTACAGAATTAGCAAATGCGCTACAACTTAATGGAGATTCTTTTGGTTCCATTAATCTAGCAAGATCATAAGTAACTTTCTTTTCTGAAATTGATTTACTTAATCCTTTTGTTATCAGATTTGCAGCTTCATACCATCCCAAGAATTCCAGCATCATTACTCCACTTAAAATAACTGAACCAGGATTAATTCTGTCTAATCCTGCATGTTTTGGAGCAGTTCCATGAGTTGCTTCAAATATTGCAGCTTGATCTCCTATATTTGCTCCTGGTGCCATTCCTAAACCTCCTACTATTGCAGCTGCAGCATCTGATATGTAATCACCATTAAGGTTAAGTGTTGCAAGTATGGAATAATCTTGAGGCCTTGTTTGGATTTGTTGAAAAATGCTATCAGCAATACGGTCATCTACTAAAACCATTTTCTTCCATTTTCCATTGCCATGAGTTTTATTAATATTACTTATAACTAACTGTACTTCTTTACAAATAATATCTTGTTTATCTTTAGTAAGTGATTTATACCCAGGGTCAATCATTTCTGCATTATCTTCTATACTCAGAGAAGGATTTTTTTCTATGTTAGATAGTATCCAGCTCTCTCTTTCTGTAATACAATCTTTTCGAAATTCTGTAGTTGCTAATTCATATCCCCAATCACGGAATGATCCTTCTGTAAATTTCATAATATTACCTTTATGCACCAAAGTTACATGCCGTTTCTTCCCCTCAAGTTTTAAAGCATGTTGAATTGCACGTCTTATATGTCTTTGGCTTCCAAATTTACTGACTGGCTTAATACCTATTCCTGACCCTATGGGAATTCTTCGTTGTTTAATATTTTCACTCGAAGGAATTACAGTTTTATTTAAATAATCAATCAGGTTGATTCCAATTTCATCATTTGCATTCCATTCTATCCCCATGTAAATATCTTCAGTATTTTCACGATAGACAATTACATCAAGATTCTCGGGGTGTTTATGTGGACTTGGTGTACCTGGATAATAACGGCAAGGACGCACACAACTATATAAATCAAATATTTGCCTTAGAGAAACATTTAATGATCTAATTCCTCCTCCAACAGGTGTTGTTAAAGGGCCCTTAATTGCAACACCATATTCTCGTATAGCTTCAATAGTGTCATCTGGTAGGTATTGATAAGTTCCATATAAATCACAGGCTTCATCACCTGCATATATTTTGAACCACTCAATACTTTTATTACTTCCATAGGCTTTTTCTATGGCTTTATCAATCACCTTTTGTGTGGCAGGCCAAATGTCTACTCCTGTTCCATCTCCTCTGATAAAAGGAATTATTGGATTGTTCGGCACGATTGGAAGGCCATCTTTAAACTTAATTTTTTCCCCTTGAGTTGGTGGAGTAAGTTTTTCAAACGAAGTCATTTAAATTCAATTTTTCGTTAGAGGTATTTTAGAGAATATGACTTTTTGGTACTTCTTTGAAAAAGTGCGCATTTCAAAACGAATATTTCGCTTTTCATTTAAATCTTGTATTAATTTTCTTGGATTTTATATTTGGCTATATTGAAAGCTTGATTGAATTGAATTCTTCTGACCAAGTAACAAATTTTTTAGTTGCAAAGGCTCTTGCATCAGTAGGAACACTTGTAAAAAATCAATTTCCTTCCGCATCTGTCGATTTTAGCCCGTGGAGAGATGATCCCTGTACAAAATTCTGGCATGAGGAAAACAGCCTAGATCTATCACTACATTTTCCTGGATGGCTCCCTAGCTATCAATGTAGGAGTATTTTGATACAACTCCAAGTAGCCAAAGATCACTCTAATGATTTGCCTAGATTGTTAGGAGTAATTATGAGAGGACTAACTTTTGATGGAGAGAGATGGAAACTTGCCACAGTAGGGGATTGGCAAATAACTGGTTCTCATTTGCCACAGAAAGTGGTAATGGATCAACTACGTGATATATGTCGTAATTTGTTTACTCTTTTTCCTTCAGAATAAGTTTAAGTGCTTTTATCACTTCTTTTTAGATTAAAAGCTTATTAGAGTATCAATATCATCTTTTTGAAAAATCTCTTTAAAAGTTTTACGATGCCAATAGGTCTTGCAGCACAACTTAGAGAAGGGACTAAAAAGTCTCATACAATGGCTGAGAATACTGGTTTTATCAGTTGTTTCTTGAAAGGAGTAGTAGATAGGTCAACTTATAGGAAATTAATAGCTGATTTATATTTTGTTTATTCAGCAATGGAAGATGAGATTGGACGCCTTTCTAATGAAGGCCACCCAGTAGTTTCAGCAATTGGTTTTGAGGAACTTAATAGAAGAGAAACTCTTGAAGAAGACTTGGCCTTTTATTTTGGAGCAGATTGGTTAAATTATTTAGAAGTTTCATCTTCAGCAAAAGCTTATGGTGATCGTATAAGACATATATCAAATACTCAGCCTGAGTTATTAGTAGGACATCATTATACAAGATATATAGGAGATCTTTCAGGGGGACAAATATTAAAAAGGATAGCTCAGAAAGCTATGAATATAAATGATAATAATGGGTTGAAATTCTATGAGTTTGATCAAATTAATGATCAAAAAGAATTTAAATTAATATATACTAAAATACTTGATTCATTGCCAATAGATCAACAAATGGCAGATTTAATTATTGAAGAAGCAAATCTAGCCTTTAAGTATAATATGGATATGTTTAAAGAGTTAGAGGGAAATCTTATTGCAGTAATAGGTAAGTTATTATTCTCTTTTCTTGCAAGAAAATCAAGACGTGGAAGTACTGAAGTTGTTTAATATGAAATATATATAATTAACATATGTATAAGAAATTTTTTTCAATTGATTATTATATTTCTCTTATAAGTAGAGATATTTCTGATTTTTTTCATAATGTTTGAAGATCTTCTCAATCTATTGAATAATAATATTTCATCTCATGGAGGTAAGGAGATAGATCTGGAAGGTTCTATTAAATATTGTACTTCTTTTAAAAAAGATACTTTTATCAGAAGTTGGTTATGGGATGTTCCAGGCTTTAGAAGGTGGCGAGTAACTAGAATGGATGCAGGCAATAAAATACAAGTAATAAATTCAGTTGCCTATCCGGATTATATAAATAATCATCCAATTCTAGGTATAGATTTATTATGGTTTGGTGTTAAAAATAGATTAGTAGCTGTATTAGATTTTCAACCTCTTATTCAAGATGAGGAATATTTTCTTAAATATTATGAAGGATTAAAAACATTAAATAATAATTATCCAAAATTTCAGATTAATCAAACCATGAAATTTTATGATTCCAAAAAGTATTTTTCTCCTTGGGTTCTTTTTTATAGTGGAGATTTTGATGAACTTGATATTTCTTTAAATAAGCTCTTAGATGATTTTTTAAATATATACTGGAAGATTAATGATAAAAAAGTTGATAAACATGCAATAATTTCTCAAGAAGAAGTAAGGAAATTACATATTAATTACGATATTTATAGTTGTGAAAGAGATCCTGCCCATGGATTATTTAAGAGTTATTTTGGAGAAGAATGGGCTAATAATTTTTTACATAAATTCCTTTTCCCTTTAAGCAATAAAACCTAAAAGACATGACATTTATTCGTAATGATAGTATGGATTCATTAGCTTTAGATAATTGGCGATGGTGTTATTTTCTAGACGAGTTAATTAATCAAATATCAATCTTTAAACTCGATTCTATTAAAATACCTAATACTTTCTTATATAAGAAAAGTGTTACTGGTTCTTCTAGAAATCCTATGGTAGTTACTACATCTACATGGGCATGTAAATTTGATAAGATATCTCAGATTAGGGCCGCTTGTATTCAGGGAGGTAGATCACTTTCTGTATTTAATCTACTAATACATCCTTCAAATTATTATGAACTTCCTTTTTTTGGAGCTGATTTTGTAACCTTACCAAATGGTCATCTTTTGGCTTTAGATTTACAGCCTGCTTTGAAATGTGATCCAAAGCATACAGAATATGTTTGGTCTCGCTTATTGCCAATTCATGAATACTGGCAATCATTTTTTCCATTTGGGGGTGATATACCTAAGGAAGCCGCGCCTTTTTTCTCTCCAGGATTTTTATGGACAAGACTTCCATTATCGAATGATAGTGATAGTTTGATTTCTGATTTTCTGAGGCCTGCATTTGCAAAATACCTCTCTCTTTATATTGATTTAATTCAGAGATCTGAATCTCTTCCTATTGAAAGGTCTCTAAAAATATTAGAAGGTCAGAAAGCTTATCTTAATTATAGGTCTACCAAGGATCCTGCTAGAGGAATGCTTTCAAGATTCTATGGTAATGATTGGACTGAGGATTATATAAAAAAGGTTCTTTTTAATATATAAAAATTACATTTACTTGTTACTTAATTTTTATTATTAGTTATCATATGGTAGTTAAATAACAGTTGATCTTACAATCAAAATTGATGAAAAAAAAAGTTTTATTTGTATGCTTAGGAAATATCTGCCGTTCACCAGCAGCAGAAGCGATTTTTTTATTTCAGCTGAGAAAGCAAGAATTGTTAGATAGATTTGAAGCTGATTCTGCAGGTACTGGAGGATGGCATGTCGGTAGACTTGCGGATTCTAGGATGAGAAAAGCTGCTTTAGAAAGAGGAATTATTATTGAAAGTAGAGCTAGGCAGATTATTTTAGAGGACTTTGAGAAGTTTGATTTAATATTGACAATGGATAATTCTAATTTAAAGGATGTAAAAGATCTATCAAATCAATTAATAACCTCCTCTAAAGCAAAAATTATTCCTTTAGTTAAATATGCAAAAAATAATAGTTATATGGAGGTTCCAGACCCATATTATGGAGGTGAGAGGGGATTCGCAGAAGTATTAGATTTGCTTGAAGATGCTATTAATGGATTGATCATAGAGATTGCCAAGACTTAGTAGGCCAAACCTCTTCTGGGATTTCTTCTTTAAACATATATATTAATGACTCTATTACTTCTTCTATAGACATTCCATCAGTTATCAATTCTTTTGCATCCTTAGCCTGTGATAATGGAGCTATCTCTCTTGTACTATCGAGTCTATCTCTTTCTTTTATTTGATTTTCTAATGCTATTAAGCTAGGTTGATTGAATCCTTGATTTTTCATATCTTCAGCCCTCCTCTTTGCTCTTTCTTTAGTGCTTGCAGTTAGGAAAACCTTAAGCTCTGCATTAGGAAAAACTGTAGTCCCAATATCTCTACCTTCTGCTACTAATCCACCTTTTAAACCTATTTGTTTTTGTTGTTTAGTAAGCTTCTCCCTAACAGAACTTATTGCGGCTATTTGAGATACTTGAGATGTAACTTTAGGAGATCGAATTTTATCTGTTATATTTTTTCCATTTAGAATTACTTCTTGATTACCTTTGTTTGACAACCTGATATCTAATTTTAAGTTATTCAAAGCCTTTTTAAGGATTTCTACATCTTCGCAATTTATACTTTCTTGTTGAATTAACCATGTCACAGCTCTATACATAGCACCTGTATCTAAATAAATAAGGCCTAGTTTTTTTGCAAATATCTTTGTAACAGTACTTTTACCTGCGCCAGCAGGTCCATCAATAGCAACAATAGGTTTACGCTTCATTAAAAGAGTGTGATCTAATAAACGAGTATTTCCGCAGTGAACTGCGGCAGCCAATAATGAAATTGTACTTTTATGAATATTAACCGGAGTTAAGTTTTTTACATCTACAGCCTCGACATATTCAACACTTAAGTCGTTACTTTCCAGATAATCTTTTATTTCTTCTAAATCTATAGGATTATTTCCTTTAAATGCTATTGATGCTTCGTTCAATATTTTAGGTAAAGCTATAGCTTTTGATCTTTCTTCTTTTGAAAGATATATATTTCGTGAACTATATGCAAGTAAGTCTTCATCTCTAATAGTAGGGATTGATTGTACTTTTACTGATAAACCTAAATCACTTATTAATTTGCGTATTATTATTAATTGTTGCCAGTCTTTTTCACCTAGAAAAATTTGTTTTGGGCGTACCAAACTTATTAGTCTTAAAACTACAGTTGCTACTCCATCAAAATGTTTTTTTCTATATGAACCACATAAATATTTTTTAAGCTTTAAAGGTGCTTGAATTTTAAAGTGCGAATCTTCTCCTCCTGGAAAAACATCTTCAAAAGCAGGTGCCCAAATCGCGTTGGCTCCTGCTTCATAAGCTTTGGTGCAGTCACTAACTAAATCTCGAGGATATTTTTTAAAGTCTTCATTTACTCCAAATTGAAGGGGATTTACAAAGATGCTCACTAATACACTTGAAGAATCGTTTTGAGTGAAAGTGCTAGCTGTTTTGATTAATGCTTCATGTCCTTTATGAAGCCCACCCATTGTTGGTACAAAATTGATTTGATCATTGGAGCTTTGTCTCAGCCAATCATCTAAATCAGCTTGAGTTTTTAAAAGAGTTAAGTTCACAACGGATTAATACTAATCATTTGAGATTGGTTCTTGATAGTCTTGCTTGAGTAAACACAGCATTGATCAAAAAGTGACTGGATCTTTTATTATTAATAAATATCAGAGATTAACCAAAACATAATTAATTAAAACCATGGATTATAAGTCAGCAGGTGTGGATGTTGAGGCAGGGAGAGATTTCGTGTCTCGAATCAAAGAAAGTGTCGAAAGCACTTCGCGTTCCGAGGTAATTGGCGGTTTAGGGGGTTTTGGAGGCATGATGCGGTTACCTAAGGGGTTTGACAGACCTGTTTTAGTTGCAGGAACTGATGGAGTTGGAACAAAACTTGAACTAGCTCAGGAACATTGTTCTCATTATGGAGTTGGCATTGATTTGGTAGCGATGTGTGTTAATGATGTAATTACTAGTGGGGCACAGCCACTTTTTTTTCTTGATTACATAGCTACTGGAAAATTAGGACCAGATGCATTGACCGAAGTTATTGAGGGAATTGCAGAAGGATGTAAACAATCTAATTGTTCTTTATTAGGTGGAGAAACAGCTGAAATGCCAGGTTTTTACACAAAAGGAAGCTATGATTTGGCTGGTTTTTGTGTTGGAGTTGTTGAAGAAAAGAACATCATTGATGGACAACAAATAGAGGTTGGTGATCAGGTAATTGGCTTAAAGAGTAGTGGTTTTCATAGCAATGGTTTTAGTTTAATTCGTAAAGTTATTTCTTTGACTGGAACTAACTTGAAAAAGGCTACCTTTGGAGAGGAGAAAAAACCTTTAATAGATTATTTACTTAAACCAACTAAGTTATATGTTCATTTAGTACAAACATTGTTGAAAGCAAAAATGCCTTTAAGAGGTATGGCACATATCACTGGTGGTGGATTACCGGAGAACCTGCCAAGATGTTTACCTAAAGGGTTAAGTGCTTGTATTGATAGGAGTTCGTGGGAAGTGCCTTTAATATTTGACTGGATCCAAGAAAAAGGAGATATACCTGAAAGAGATTTATGGAATACCTTTAATTTAGGAGTAGGCTTTTGTTTAATTGTTCCTCCTAAGAATTATCAAGATGTAATTGATATATGCAAGTCATTTGGATATACAGCTTGGAATATAGGAAAGATAGAGCAACAGTCTGGTACCAGATATGGTCAAGTTTCTGGTCTGCCTATTTAGGTTTTTGGATTTACTTTTCTTGGTTGAAAATTTAGAGACCTCTTGACCTAAAGTTAATAATGTTAGATAATTACAGTCTAATAATGCAAAACCGAATATTTATTTCGGAAGCTGTGAAGTTAGATCTTTAAAATGTCACCCGAAAATCAATCTCGTTTAACACGTAGACGGAGCTCAGCAGGACCAGTTCCTCCTAGAAGGCCATTAGGTAATTCATCTGCTATGGATAGTCGCCAAGGTCCTAGACCGACCTTTTTGACTCTTAGAGATCATGGCAAAGTATATGTTGCTGATTTGCCAAACCTTTCTGATGGTCAATTGGCTCACATTTTTAAAGAGGCAGAAGAAGTTTTAACTAGCCTTGAAAGACGCATTAATGATTTAGAAGGCGATACTGCTAATCAAGATAATGACACTTTGATCAAAGCTTCTACCAAGCATGAGGTTACTCTTAGATTTATTAGAGCGATTGAAGCTGAGCAGGATCATAGACGCAATAATCCTGCCCTAAAAGATGCTGCTACAGAATCTTTGCCAAGAACCTTTCTTGAGGTTGCACGTCATCGTTTGCCTGGAGCAACCTTTGATTCATTATTGAGGGAAGCTTTAGAAGCTTGTTCTAAAGAAGAAGATGCGAAGAATGCTCCTCCTGAAGAAGTTGTAAAAGATAATGAACCACCTTTGAAAATTGTAGATTTACCTTCTTCATCAAAAGCCCCTACAGTTCTGATAACTGAATAAAGAGAATAAATTGACTTAGTTTTAGCTAAATGGATTCTAATAATTCTAGAGACTTAAATAGTTGGGAACGAGAACTAATTATTATAGAAAATGAAGAAGACAATAAAATACTTTGCATTCACTGTAAAAGAACGAAATCAAACAAACTTTCTTGTTTAGGAATGTGTGTTGCAGATAGCGAGTATTGAATAATTTTTATATATCTAACTTATTTGTTAATTATTATATATTAATTAAATATATAATAATAATTGTACTAATTAACTTAACCGGAGAATGGGAAGAAAACTTTTTCGAAGCCAATTAATGCTCCTAGTGAGGCTATAATTACTGCTGAAACTTGAACTACTCCGAAAAGAGAGTATAGGTTGTCCTGAGGCTGTACTTTTGGCATGATTTAGATTTATTTGAATCTGACTATATAAGATTAGTTAAAATAAGGCTATTAATCTTTACAATCTATAAGTATTAATTGAAAATAAGTTGATTTAAAAATGAGTATTACTTTACTTGATTAAGAATTTTGCATATTTAGAGAACGAATATCCAACTACCTAATTAATTATATTTATGGATTAACTGCTTTGACATGGTTTTTGACCTCAGATTTTTTTATATAAGCTTTGAGCAGAAATACTTTTGCTTTTTCTCTCGCAAGACCAATTCTTTTAGTTGCTTGCATAAATGAGTTTATTTTCAAATGTATGTATGTTTTTTGAATGACATGTTAACTGTCTTGGTATAGAGTAAAAGTGGACACTCCTCACACAACTGTCCAATGGAGCGCTGCTCGTTGAGGGCGCTCTTTTTTCTTGTCTTGTTGAGTTTTATGCAAAGCAAAAAAAATTCCTAAAAATCTATAATTTTGACCAATGATCATATAACCGTTAGTTTGTAAGCAATTTCAGATACTTGTTGAAAGAAAATTAATGATGTTTTTTTATTGTTGCGGGCAAAAATTTTGTTAATTAGCCTTCTACAAAGGCTGCTCTATTTCAAAAATATTGTGATATTTGGTAAGAAGGCGGCACCCAGATTCGAACTGGGGATAAAGGATTTGCAATCCTCTGCCTTACCGCTTGGCCATGCCGCCGATGAAGTAATGAGATCTACTCCTTTGGATCGTATCAGTCAGAAGTATAAAAATGTCTTAGTGCTATCGAATGGTCATGGGGAAGATTTGATTGCACTTAAAATAATAGAGGCTTTGCATTACCTTCAGCCTGAATTAAAACTTGAAGTACTTCCTTTGGTTGGAGAAGGAAGAGCGTTTAGAAGTGCGATTAAAGAAAGATGGCTGCAAAAAATAGGAATTGCTAAGCGTTTACCAAGTGGTGGATTTAGTAATCAAAGCTTAAAAGGACTATTGGGAGATATCTCTGTAGGACTTATTAGTGATCTTTTAAAAAATTGGTTTGTAATAAGAAGAGCTGTTACTAAGCAAAGATGTTTTCTTCTTGCTGTGGGTGACTTATTGCCATTATTTTTTGCTTGGGGCTCTGGAGCAGAATATGGATTTATAGGTACTCCAAAAAGCGATTACACATGGAGAACTGCTCAAGGATCATCATTTAGTGATTACTATCATTGCATGAAAGGAACTGAGTGGGATCCTTGGGAATGGAGTTTGATGAAGGTTAATAGATGCAAATTAGTTGCTGTTAGAGATAAGTTAACTTCACGAGGACTTAAAAAAAAAGGGGTTAAAGCAGTATCTCTAGGTAATCCAATGATGGATGGATTCAAGTCTTTTCAGTGTCCTTTGAGTTTAGAAAAATCCAGACGCCTCATACTTTTATGTGGAAGTCGAATGCCAGAAGCAAAAACTAATTTCTTAAGATTGATGACTGCTTTAGAATATGTTGAAAACGAGTCTTCAATTTCGCTACTTGTAGCACTTGGTTCGGAGCCTTCTGTATTGGAAATAGAGGACTCTTTAATCGATTTAGGATATAAACAACAAATCTTTTTTGAAAAGAAATTATTGGCTGACTCATCATTTAGTAAAGGTAATTTACAGATTTTCCTTGGAGCCAATAAATTCTTTCAATGGTCCAGTATTGCCGAACTGGGTCTTGCTAATGCTGGCACTGCCACTGAACAACTTGTAGGACTTGGAGTTCCTTGTGTATCTTTGCCTGGGGAAGGTCCTCAATTTAAATATGGCTTTGCTAAGCGACAAAGTCGTCTTTTAGGTGGGAGCGTAATTCCTTGTATTAATGTTAGAAATATGGCCGAAACTGTTGATTTATTACTTAGAAATGAAAAGTTAAGAGTTTCATTGTCTTTAGTAGGTAAAGACCGAATGGGATTAGCAGGAGGAAGTCAAAATTTGGCAAAATTCATTTTAAATATTATGAGTATTTAACTAATAATTTGAACTTATTTAGAATAAGCTAGAAACCTAGATTTTATTTTCCAATATGTCCAGAATTGATGATCATGGTTATTTAAAGGTATGTGCCCAATTAGCATCTTGCTTAACTATTAGTATTGCGGCTGCAAAAAAGAAAATTGATCTTGCATGCGCTTCAAAAGGTGTTAGAGATATATCTTCTAGAAAAAAAATAGCTGAAAAACTCTTAAGAGATGCTAAGAAGAATTCTCTAAAAGAAGGAGATTCTATAACTAATCAGTTAGATAATTTACTGGAAGCACTTGCAGAGGATGAGAATTTTATGGTTGAAGATTAATGGTCAAAAATGTTTTGAAATCTTAATAAGTCTAATTCACATATTACCGGAATACATTCAAAACACTTATTTGCTATTTCCCATCTATCTTCTCTTATCAATATTTCTTTTAGTTTGCTTTTTGCCTGGATAAGATATCTTACGTCATTAGCAGCATATTCCAATTGCTTCTCAGATAAATTATCTATATTCCCCCAGTCACTGCTTTGAGATTGTTTATCTAGCTCTACTCCAACAAGTTCAAGTATAACTTCTTTCAAACCATGCTTAGGAGAATAACTTCTACCTATTTTACTTGCTATTTTTGTGCAGAAAATAGAATTTACTTGAATATTTAGATTACTTTTAAAAGCAGAAACATCGAATCTTGCAAAATGAAAAACTTTCTCAATTGCAGGATTCTCCATTATCTTTTTTAGATTAGGAGAGCTTTTTTGGCCTTTATTGATTTTGATACAAATAACATTATCTTTGTGATCACAAACTTGCACAAGACATAGTCTATCTCTCCCGTGAATTAGTCCCATAGCTTCTGTATCAACTCCTAAGGATGATTGACTAGATAAATATTGTGTGCTTGATTCGTCTATGTCTCCTTTGAAGACCTTGAAACTAGCTGGTTTTTTAGTAAAATTCTTCATAGTTGATGATTTTAATACCACTTAAGACAATTTGCACAAATCAAATTTCTTAATAGCTTTTCTATTTTATTTTTAAAATATTTATAAATCATTTCCCCTCTTTTAATATTAAAGTTTAAAAATGAATTTAAATTCGAATTACTAGATGGTTTAGAAATGCAATTTTCATATTACTCCACCTTTATTTTAACTTTATTGTTAGCCATAGGATTAGGTTTTTTCCTTAGAGCTGCAAGTAAAGATAGAACAACTGTTATAGAAATATCTTCACCTTTACCTCCAATTGAAGTATTAGATGGTATTAGCCTTTGGTTGGAAGAAAGAGGATGGAGAAAAGAAGGTGGGGATTTTGAACTAAAAATTATTCGATTTGTTGGAAATGTTTCTTCTAGTATGGTTTTGGCAATTTTTCTTTCGATATTGTGTGGCTTAGGAGCTACTTGTTTGGGGTTGGTAATTTGTCAGTTTTATCCTTTTCTGAATTGGTGGCCATTGACACTTGCATTCATTGGGCCTCTGGCAGGTTTCTTTTATAGATCAAAGGCTTCTAGATTAGAGTCTTTTGAAATTAGGCTAATAAGTTCTGCTAATAATGCCAGAACGCAACTTCGCATAAGGGCACATCGTGATGAATTAATTGTATTAGATAAAGAACTCTCTAATAGATTTAAGTTGGCTAGTGATACTTCTTCTCTAACTTCTTCTCCTATTTGATAATAATGTTTTGCAATATAAAATTTTTAACTAAATATTTTATATTCTTATTACTTTTACTTTCTCAATTTATAGGTTTCTCACCATATTTATCTGAAGTAATTGATGATGAATTATTAGGTAGGAGAGTAAATAAAAATGCCAAATGGATTGGTAATAAAAGAGTTTCTCCTTCAATTCCTATCCTAATAATGGCTGGACATGCAGATGCTCAAAATATTCAGGGTGAGGGAACACGTGGAGAGGCTGTTAGTTTAAAAGGCTCTCAGCCAATGGATTCAATGATGACTGATGAACTGTTTTGGAATTTAAAAATTACAGATGCTGTTGTTAAAATTGGTCAAAAAGAGGGTTTAGATATTAGTTCTTATGATCCTGGAATTAGAAGTATTCTTGATGAAAATGATCCTAAAACTAATTGGTCAGTAGGTTCTAAGTATTCAGAAAAAGGATTTTATGTCCTAGAAATTCACTTTGACTCATATGGAAAGCATGGTCTAGGTTCAGGATTAATTCCTCCTATTACAAAGAATTTAAATAATATAGATGAAGCACTTGCCCAAAGTTTCGGACGCTATCCACTTTTTTTTAGAGGAGGTCTAGGTGCTGCGCGAAGACAAATAAGAATTCTTGAAATCGGTAAATTAGAAGGTGAACTTGAGAAAAATTTGCGAAATATTCAAACAAGAGAAATGACTATTTCCCTAATTGCTTATCGAATAGTTAATTCAATAAAAAGTGGAATAAATAAAGATTTATCTGTTAATCCAATGCTCCAAGAGGGAGACATTTTTCTTCTAGGGTCTTATCAGTAAACCATTCTTGTGGTCTAGTGAAAACCTCTGTTAGTAAAGCTTCTCTTGAGCCTATTGGAGCTTGGAACCCGTATTCCCATCTTGCGAGGGGAGGCAATGACATAAGTATTGATTCGGTTCTTCCATTTGTCTGAAGACCAAAAATTGTTCCTCTATCCCAAACTAAATTAAATTCAACGTATCTTCCACGTCTATAAAGTTGAAATTCTCTTTGACTATCACTAAAACTTTGATTATGACGTTTTTCAATAATTGGAGCATAAGATGGCAAGAATGCTTGTCCGCAGGACTTGGCTAACGAAAAAAGTTCTTCCCAAGAAAGTTTTTTGGCTCCAATTTCTTTAGATTTAAGTGCAGCTTTGCCATTGGAATTTTGACCTTTGTAGAGAGATCCAGAACCATCTTGATAATCGAAAAATATTCCGCCTACTCCTCGGCTTTCATTTCGGTGTTTTAAAAAAAAATATTCATCACACCAAGGTTTGAAAACCTTGTGAAGTTCTGGATTTATTGAGTCGCATGCTTCTTTATGAATTTTGTGAAAATGTCTAGTATCACTTAAATATGGATAAAAAGGAGTTAAATCTGCTCCACCTCCAAACCACCAAACTGGACCAGCCTCAAAGTATCGATAATTTAAATGAACTGTAGGTATATAAGGATTTTTAGGGTGTAATACCATAGAAGTTCCCGTCGCAAACCATTTGTGGCCTTTTGCTTCGGGTCTTTGGTTGATTATTGACGATGGCAATGCATCTCCTTGAACTTCTGAAAAATTCACTCCACCTTGTTCAAAAACTCTCCCTTCTTGCATAACTCTGGATTTACCTCCTCCCCCTTCTGGTCTGTCCCAAGTTTCTTCTTGGAACTTACCTTTACCATCTATTGCCTCTAGTCCTCTGCAAATTTCCTCTTGAAGGCCTATTAATAAAGCTTTTGCTTTACTTCTAGAATTTGAAGGAGGAATAGTGAGAGATTCTGAGACCACGGTTTTATTTTTATTTACTATCCGAGGCTAAGTCATAGAGAACCCATCATTAGTATTAAGAAAAGAATTTTCTAAAATTATGATGTCAGAAGAGGAGGCAGTAAAATTATTATCTTCTATAAGGGATTCTGGAAGTAATAGGACTTTATTAGAACTAGGTTGGTTTGATCAGATTTCTGTAAAAGCTTCGAAAGTAATTGTTCGATTGAAACTTCCAAGTTTTGCTCAAACTCAAAGAGATCGAATTGTTGAAGAAACTAAAAGTGCTTTTAAGGGAATTAATGATATATCTAGTGTTCAGATTGAGTTAAGCAATTCATCCAATCAAGGGGAAATTGGGAATAATGGACATGGAGAAGTCGTTTCACTGCAGCCAATACCAGGGGTTAAACAAATTATTGCAGTAAGTAGTGGGAAAGGCGGTGTAGGTAAAAGTACAGTTGCAGTAAATCTGGCATGTGCACTCTCCCAGCAGGGTTTTAGAGTTGGTTTGCTTGATGCGGATATTTATGGTCCAAATACTCCAATAATGCTTGGAGTTTCTAATCAGACTCCTGAAGTAATAGGTAGTGGGGCTGAACAGAAAATTATTCCAATAGAAAGTTGTGGCATAGCAATGGTTTCAATGGGCTTATTAATTGATGAAGATCAAGCCGTTATTTGGCGAGGTCCTATGCTAAATGGAATTATTAGGCAATTTCTTTATCAAGCTAAGTGGGGCCAAAGGGATTTTTTGGTGGTTGATTTACCTCCGGGTACTGGCGATGCTCAAATATCTCTTGCTCAGGCAGTTCCTATGAGTGGAGTATTAATAGTTACGACACCTCAAAAAGTTTCACTACAAGATTCTCGTAGAGGTTTGGCAATGTTTAAGCAAATGAATATACCTATTCTTGGAATAATAGAAAATATGTCTTCTTTTATTCCTCCTGATAATCCAGAAAAACAATACAAGTTATTTGGTGAGGGAGGAGGTAAGACTTTAGCTGAAGATAATGGTCTTCCTTTATTAGCTCAATTACCTTTTGAGATGAGATCTTTTGAAGGAGATGATGAAGGTATGCCTATAGTTCTGCAATCACCCAATTCAAAAACTGCCTTGGCATTCCAAGAACTTGTAAATGTTATTTTGAATAACCTATAAATAAATAATGACTTTTAAGTTTAACTCTTTAGTTAGTAAAAGTCGTTTTTACAGTAAGGCTTCTAATTCCAATAAAAATATTAAGATTTTTCAATCAATAATCTTAATTATTCCTATTATCCTAGTTATTTTATCAAGTAACTTGATAGCAAGTACACAGCGTAATGGATTTCAAGAACTACCATATCAACATTTATTATCAGGAGTTTTTGGAGTTATTTTTGCATTAATACTCTCTCAACTTCATTTAGAAAGAATACGTAGATTTCTTATTCCTTTATATCTTTTAACTCTTTCAAGCCTTTGTGCAGTTCAAATAATTGGTGTTTCTGCTTTAGGTGCACAACGTTGGCTTAATATTGGTGGGATAAATATACAGCCATCTGAAATTGCAAAAATAACTATCATAATTACTCTTGCTCATATTTTAGAACGTCATCAATTTAATAATCCATTGAGCTTACTTAAGCCTATAGCATTAGTTCTGCCTCCATGGTTCATGGTCTTTATACAGCCTGACTTAGGATCTTCACTTGTTTTTGGTGCAATTTTACTAGTAATGCTTTTTTGGGCTGGCATGCCGTTTGAATGGGCATTGCTTTTTTTGTCAGTAGTTATTACAGCAATAATTGCAGGAATATTCCCTTTGGGATTATTTTTTTGGATTCCTTTTATGGGGATATTGGCTTATCGATCATTACCTAAGAAATATTTAAGCGCTTTCCTAACAATGCTGAATTTATCAATTATAGCTTCTTTAACTCCTTGGCTTTGGTCTAATGCTTTGAAAGACTATCAAAGAGACCGACTTACATTATTTCTAGATCCTTCAAAAGATCCAATGGGTGGAGGTTATCATTTAATACAAAGTACTATTGGCATCGGTTCAGGTGGATTATTTGGAACTGGTTTATTGAAAGGTGAATTAACAAGACTCCGCTTTATACCTGAACAGCATACAGACTTTATCTTTAGCGCATTGGGAGAAGAAACAGGTTTTTTGGGGACACTTTTTGTTATTATTTCATTTTTTTTATTGATCTTAAGTCTTTTAAATATTGCTAAAACTGCACACACAAAGTTTGAATCTTTAACTGTAATTGGGGTGGGTATGATGATTGCTTTTCAGGTTGTAGTAAATATATCTATGACTATTGGTCTTGGCCCAATAACAGGAATTCCGTTACCCTTTATGAGTTATGGACGAACGTCAATGATAGTTAGCTTTATTGGTGTTGGTTTTTGCTTGTCTGTTTATCGCAGGGCAAAATTATTTCAAAGAAATTAGTGGGAAAAGAAGTCTCTATTATTTCAATTCAAAAGCGAATGGCAGATGGTGTTCCTGCGGGAAGGCTAGACGAGAAAATTGTTCGGAGATTGTGGTGGGCTGCATTAGATATTCTTCAAGAGCAAATTTTGTTACCAATGCAGCTTGAAAGAGGTTTGTGGCTTGCTTCACCTTTACCTGCTCTTTATGAGCCAAAATTATTAAATCAACTTCAAGGATGGGTTTGGATACCTGAAACTTTTACTTTTAATCATTCAACTAATGCCGGCTTATTACCACCACCATCAATAAGCTCAGTAAACAGTAAAAATTTTTCCAATATTGGAAAATTTAGGAGGCTAAATCTTCGTAAAGAGGATGGGAATGATCCTTTTTTAATGATTATTGCTAAGGAAATTCAAATAGCTATTGCCATAGAAGGTAAACCTGGAGAAAGAAATTTGATTATGAGAAGTGATCCTGAGTCTTTGACAGATGTATTAAATCTTTTGGATCAAAGATTGAATTTAGAGAAACTTGAACAAGCTAAAGAAATTCGTGATTCATTAGCAGATCTTGGACAATTGAAGAGTAATGAAGATGTTGGGAAAGTATTTTGGCCACTTATTGCTTCTAGATTGGCAGAAATATCTCAAAGTCTAAATATTCAAGCTTTTAAGTATCATGAAAAGCCTGAATATTTGGATATTCATAAGACCAAAGAAATTCCTCTGCTTGAAGCATTAACTCATGAAATTAAGACACCTTTATCAACTATTAGAACACTTATTCGCTCTCTGCTTCGTAGGAATGATTGTTCTAAAGTGGTTGTTTCTAGATTGAAAGAAATTGATGTTGAATGCACAGAACAAATTGATAGATTTGGTTTAATATTTAATGCTGTAGAACTTGAAAGAAATCAAACTAAGAAATCTAATTTGGAAAGTATTGATTTAGGCAATATTCTTGAGATCCTTTTCCCCGCATGGGAAAAACAGTTACATAGACGTGGACTAAAGCTCAATTTAGATATCACACCTGATCTGCCTAGTGTTCTAAGTGATCCAGAGCGTCTTGAACTCATGTTGGGAGGATTAATAGATAGAAATACAAGAGGAATTGAACCTGGAGGAGTTTTGTTATTGGAGCTAAGACCAGCAGGCCATCGATTAAAACTGAAGATATCAAGTGATTTATCACATTCTAATTACCGTGTAGAAGATCACGAAAATGATATTTCTAATAATTCTGATCTTGGTACGGTTTTAAGTTGGAACCCTAATACAGGGAGTTTGCAATTGACTCAGGCAGCGACAAAAAGATTGTTGGAAAGTCTTGGAGGGAGATTGACACGCAGTAGAGACAAAGGAATAACGATTTTTTTCCCTACTGCAGAGATCACATAATTTGATTTCTAATGTTGACTCGTGTGAAGGTTATATAGTCAAAGTGATAAAAGGTACAAAAGTTAGTGCTACTTTCAACTTGTAAATGTAGAAGACTCTTACAAGAACAATGACAGAAGTTCTTAAAGGTACCCTCCCTCAGAACATTGGAAGTACTGGAGGTCTGCTTAATTCAGCTGAGACTGAGGAAAAATATGCCATAACGTGGACAAGCAAGAAGTCCCAGGCTTTTGAACTACCTACAGGTGGTGCTGCAATGATGAACGAAGGTCAGAATATTATGTATTTTGCTAGGAAGGAGCAATGCCTAGCTTTAGGTACTCAGCTAAGGAGTTTCAAGCCAAGAATGGAAGATTATAAAATCTATAGGATATTTCCAGGAGGAGATACTGAATATCTTCATCCAAAAGATGGAGTCTTTCCAGAAAAAGTTAATGAGGGTAGATCAATTATTAACCATAATTCTAGAAGAATTGGTCAAAATCCAAATCCTGCAAGCGTAAAGTTTAGTCCTAAGAATACTTATGATTCTTGATGCAATAGTGATGTATTAGGCTTTAAGTGTCTTATTGCCTTAATGCTGCACTGATTAATGAATGCCAATATCTGATCGTGATTCCTTTTTAGATGCTGCTTCTAAAGGTATAAACTTTATACCACTAGTAAATGTATGGCCAGCAGATTTAGAGACTCCTTTATCAACCTGGATCAAAATTAGCCAACCTGGGATTCCAGGGGTTTTGCTTGAGTCAGTTGAAGGAGGAGATACTTTAGGTAGATGGAGTGTTGTTGCTTCAGATCCTTTGTGGGTTGCCACTGTTCAAGGCAAGAAAACAACTCTCACAAAGCGAAGTCTGCAAAAAGAAGAATTTACTGGCAATCCATTTAACCTATTAAGAACTTTTTTAGAAGAATATAAATCAGAGTTAATTCCAGGTTTACCAGCCTTAGGTCAGCTTTATGGAATGTGGGGATATGAATTGATCAAATGGATTGAACCTACAGTTCCCATTCATTCTCATAGAAAAAATGATCAATCTTTCCCAGATGGTGTTTGGATGTTTATGGATAAAATAGTAATTTTTGATCAGGTGAAAAGACTTATTTTTGCAATCTCTTATGGGGATTTGACTGGTCAAGAATCTCCAGATCAGGCTTATGATAAGGCTTTGGAAGGGATTAAGAAAATTCAGATAATGATGGCAGAACCATTGCCTAATATTAAACCCTTAGAATGGAACGCAAAACCTGATCTACCCGATTCAATTAAGAATAATTGGAGTAAAAAAGGATTTAAAAATGCTGTTGAAAAGGCAAAGGATTACATTGCTCAAGGAGATATTTTTCAGCTTGTATTGAGTCAAAAATTTCATGCTCAAGTTTCTCATTCTCCTTTGGATTTGTATAGGAGTTTGAGAATTGTGAATCCTTCGCCTTTTATGGCTTTTTTTGATTTTGGTGAATGGAAACTTATCGGGTCTAGTCCCGAAGTCATGGTTCAGGCAAAACCAGTTGCAGAAGGAATCTCAGCAAGTTTAAGACCAATTGCTGGTACTAGGCCTCGGGGGAAAACTGAAGAGGAGGATGTGAACTTAGAAGCGGATCTTTTAAAAGATCCTAAGGAAATAGCTGAGCATGTAATGTTGGTTGACTTGGGACGAAATGATTTAGGCAGAGTTTGTAGATCAGGAACTGTTTCGGTAGAAGATCTAATGCTCATAGAAAAATATTCCCATGTGATGCATATAGTTAGCCAAGTAAAAGGCCACTTAGATGAAGGAATGGATGTATGGGATTTGTTAATGGCAGCATTCCCTGCAGGTACTGTTTCTGGCGCCCCTAAGATAAGAGCGATGCAATTGATTCATAAGTTGGAATCGGAAGCTAGAGGACCTTACTCAGGTGTTTATGGCTCTATGGATATAAATGGAGCATTAAATACAGCAATTACTATTCGTACAATGCTTGTATCTAAGCAATTAAATGGTGTTTGGAATGTTGAAATTCAGGCAGGTGCTGGTGTGGTTGCAGATTCTATTGCTGAAAAAGAATTTCAAGAAACTTTAAATAAAGCGAAAGGTATGCTAACTGCATTGGGATGCCTGGGAACTACAAAATAATTTATGAAAGATTTTTTGCTAAAAGGTTTTGAAGTTGAATTGTTTACTGGTTTAAATACTGGTAAACATATCGGTGTTTCTGATTCTGTTTCTAAAGAGTTTTTAGATTTTGTTATGGAGCCAGATCAACGTAATCTTGAATATATTACTCAACCAGAAAAAGATTATAGAAAGATTAAAGAATTAGTTTTGGAGCCTCGTAGAAGACTCAGAAATTGGTTGAACTTAAAAAAATTAACTATTTTGCCTGGCAGTTCTTTGAGTTTAGGAGATAGTAAACTATTTCAGAGATCGGATCTTTCAAATCCGTATCATGATTTTATTGAAACTAACTATGGGAGTAAAGTAGTTACAGCAAGCATACATATCAATTTAGGGATAGATGATTTGTCCAAAATTTTCTCTGCGCTTCGTTTAGTTAGATGTGAGGCTGCACTTTTCTTATCTTTAAGTGCTAGTTCTCCTTTTTTAGATGGTTCGTTAACTGGAGCTCATTCACAAAGATGGCTTCAGTTTCCTAAAACCCCTAAGAATGTTCCTTTATTTCTTAACCATAATCATTATGTGACTTGGATAGAAGAGCAATTAAAAAAAAGAATTATGCTGAATGAAAGGCATTTGTGGACCTCTGTTAGACCTAATGGAGATAGAAGGCCTTATGAATTGAATAGGTTGGAACTTCGTATTTGTGATTTAATTACAGATTGCGATTTGCTTTTAGCAATTACAGCTTTGCTAGAGCTAAGAATTTTGAGTTTGATGAACAATCCAGACTTATTAGATCCAATTAAAATCAGTAAGCTGTCCTTGGTAGAGCTTGCTGAATTATGCGATATTAATGAAGAGGAAGCGGCTAAGACAAGCCTTGATGCCACATTGCATAATTGGAAAGATGGTCAAGCAATTTCCTGCAGAGATTGGATAGGACAGCTTTTAGAAGAGGTAAAACCTTTGGCCATTGATTTAAATCTGCTTCCCCTACTGGATCCCATTCAAGAGGTTTTGGAAAAAGGGAATCAATCAATGCAATGGATGCAAGCTTATTCGAAAGGGCAGTCTATTCCTCTTATTCTTCAGAATTCAATTCAATTAATGCAGTTGGAAGAAGATGAGTCAAAGAGAAAAACAGTTAATTCAGATTGCATATGACACAATCCAAACAATTTTCTATGTCGCAATCATCAGAATCAACTGATTTTGCAAAAGAAGAAAGTCAAAACTTGTCAGATCATGTGTCTGGTCGCTTATTACAAGATCGCTTGGGATTAGTTGAGGAACTTTGGGAGAATGTTGTACGTAGTGAGTGTCCATCTGAACAAGCTGAACGTCTACTTAAACTTAAGAAATTAAGTAATCCTAATGTTATTGAAGATGAAGAACAGACAAATCAAAAAAATGAGATTGTAATTTTGATTGGAGAGATGGATTTGGCAGAAGCTATTTCCGCCGCTAGAGCTTTTTCTTTGTATTTTCAGTTAGTTAATATCCTTGAGCAAAGAATAGAAGAGGATAGTTATTTAGAAAGTATTGGGCAAGGTCATATCAAAACTAATTCAAAAAATATTGACCCTTTTGCACCGCCTCTTGCAAGTCAGTCTGCGCC
>QCPC01000014.1 GCA_003212695.1 Prochlorococcus sp. AG-436-C13
GCCGCAATTTAAACCAAGGATCAGGAAATTGAATGGAAACAACTTTTACCTTATTATTTTCCAAATTTGAAAGCCAACCATCTAAGCTAACATTTACGTTACAAAATAAATAACTTAAATTATCCATTTTTAAATCAAGTCTTTCTTTCTCTGCAGACAAAACCAACGGCTCTCTTATATCAAAGCCTAAGTAATTCCAATTTTTATTAGTTGAAGCCATTTCTAATAAGAACTTTCCTCTTGCACAGCCAATATCAAGATGTATAGGCAAATCAATATTTGCAAACAATTCACTTGGTCCTGGCAGCTGTTTTTCAAGTTGAAAGAAACGACTTAATGGATTTACATGTTGACGCACTATTAGTTTTTTGATAATTACTAGCGCAAGTCTAAATTAGAGTGTTATAGATTAATCAGTAAGCCAGTAAGAAGTTTAACTGTGACAGAAATCTCATACCGATCCCTTGTTTGGTTGATATACAGACTAGGTGCAACTTTTGCCTTTGGACTACCTTTAGTGCTTTTCATTTGGGCTGCCATTAAGCAGGAACCTTCTATAACAAGACTTTTATCAATTTATTGGAAGGTTTCTAGCCTAATTTTAATCAGCATGCTTCTATTAACTGGAAATAGTCCTATTGGCTATTTAACTTCATTCTTGTCTCCTTTAATAATTATCTTATCAATATGGTTTTGGATAGACCTCAATGAAGAATTACAAGAACTTCCTCAAAGGAAGCCGCTAACTTTTCTTCTAAAAGCTTGGAGGTGGTCTATAAGTATTTTCTGCTGTTTATATGCAACTATATCTTTTGCAAGTCTTAATTGTATAAACGATAAAGAAGCTATATATTGTAGTTATTGGAGAGAAGCTCCATTAGGCTTGAACCAACTAATAAAAAATATTTTTTATTTCCTATTTGGTGCAAGTTGGACTGAAACATTATCAGCCTTTATGGGATATTTAACTTTAATAATATATTTAGTTGGTTTAATTCAATGGTGCATTACTCGGTTCCCCAAACAAGGTAGAATTGCAGGAGATTTTTAAAATATAAGCTATATTTTAGATATATTAAATTACTTTAATTACTTCAATACATCGACCACACAATCTCTTGTTTCTAAGGTCTTGACCTACATCTAATTCATAATGCCAACATCTTTCACATTTTTTACCTCTTGCTTTAGCTATTTCAATAGTTGCTATTTTTTCATTCTTTTCTAATAATACTTCAGCCCAAGGTTCACCACCTATCTGAACGTTAGAAACTATTAACCAATCAGATATTTTATCGACATAATTTTCTCCTTCATTTTCTATAAATCTTAAAGCATTATCAAGAGAATCATCATTAATTGAAATTCTTATCGCTGCCTCTAATGATGATCCAAGATCATTACTAACTCGACATTCTTCTAAGGCCCTATTTACTAAACCCCGCAAATCTCTAATAGTATCAATTGGTTGATTTAAGGATTGATCTTTCCAGGTTTCTGGTGCTTGAGGCCAACCTCTTTGAAAAACAGATTCTTCTTTTAATGGGTATGGGATATTCTGCCAAATATCTTCAGCCATATGACATAAAACTGGGGCAATTAAACCTGCCAAATTCTCTACTATTAAAGACATTACATATTGACAAGATCTTCTTCTAAAGTCTAAAGGAGAACTTACATATAGTCTGTCCTTAGCTATATCTAAATAAAAATTAGATAAATCTACAACACAAAAATTTTGTAATAATTGGTAGAACTTAGAAAAATCATAATTGTCATAAGCAATGGTAATGTTATCAATAACTTCAGCGGTTCTATTAAGCATCCAACGATCTAAAATTGATAAATCTTTTATCTCTAAAGTATTTTGAGATGGATCAAAATCATGAATATTACCCAAAAGGTATCTAGCAGTATTCCTTACTTTCCTATAAACATCAGACAATTGACGTAAAATATTTTTTCCTATTGGAACGTCTACTGAATAATCGACAGAACTGACCCAAAGTCGCAAAACATCCGCTCCATATGCGGGCTCTAATTTTTTATTATTTCCACCATTAATAATCATAAGAGGATCTATTATGTTCCCTAATGATTTGCTCATTTTTCTACCATTTTCATCCAAAGCAAATCCATGAGTAAGAACCTTTGAGTAAGGAGCATTACCATTTACTGCAACAGAAGTAAGCAATGAAGACTGGAACCATCCACGATGTTGATCTGATCCCTCAAGATAAAGGTCTGCTGGAGACTTAAGCCCATCTCTTTTTGCAATAACTGCTGCCCAGCTAGATCCAGAATCAAACCATACATCCATTGTGTCAGTACCTTTTTCCCATTCATTAGCTTCTAAAGCATAAGAACTTGGTAGAAGTTCTGAAACATCTAATTCCCACCAAATATCTGAGCCATGATTCTTAATTAAGTGATGTATATGGTTAATAGTAGTTTCATTTAAAAGAACTTCCTTGCTTTTCTTTGAATAAAAAACTGGTATTGGTACTCCCCAAATACGTTGTCTTGAAATACACCAATCTCCTCTATCTCTAACCATTGATTGAATACGTTTCTTACCTGTTGCAGGTAACCATTCAACTTTTTCAATTGCTTCAAGCGCGTCAACTCTAAATCCTTCAACAGAAGCAAACCATTGCTCTGTAGCTCTAAAAATAGTTGGTTTCTTAGTTCGCCAATCATAGGGATATTTATGCGTATACAATTTTTCCTTTAGCAAGCAACCAGAATTTATTAAAGCTTTTATAATCTCTTTATTAGCATCTTTTAAAACATTAAGGCCTTCAAATATCCCAGCCTCAGAGGTAAGGTAACCTTTCTCATTAACAGGGCATAAGATAGGTAAATCATACTTAATACCTGTATTGAAGTCATCAATCCCATGACCTGGAGCTGTGTGAACTATACCCGTACCAGAATCAGTTGTTATATATTTACCACCCAATACAAAAGGGCTTATTCTTTCAAATAAAGGATGTTTATATAATGACCCTTCAAAAAATTTTCCTTTTACAATTGCTTTTTGTTCTAGCGGATATCCAATTTCTTCACTTACTTTTCCAGATAGATCTGCAGCAAGGATGAGGTATTTACCAAATTTATTTTTTGCAAAAATATAATCAATATTTTCATTTAAAGCTACTGCCGAATTTCCCGGCAAAGTCCAAGGCGTTGTAGTCCAAATTGCAACTTTTAAGATTGAGCTCAATTCAACTTTATTCTCACTTGGTAGCTCTAAATCCTGTCTTAGCAGTTCTTCCTTTAGGGCATTGGAAATTTCAACAACAGGGAAAGCAACATAAATGCTTGGACTTGTATGCCCCTCTGGATATTCCAATTCAGCCTCTGCCAAAGCTGTTCTTGAGCTTGGACTCCAATGAACTGGTTTAAGCCCCCTATATATATGCCCTTTAAGAGCCATATCACCAAATAATTTAATTTGAGCAGCTTCATAATCTTTTTGAAGAGTTAAATATGGATTCTCCCAATCGGCCCATATACCCCATCTGCGAAAACCTTCTTTTTGGTCGGAAATTTGTTTTTGAGCATATGCAGCAGCCTTCTTTCTCAGTTTCAGTGGAGTCAATTCTTCACGATCCTTTCGGTCAAGCTTTTGAAGAACCTTTAATTCAATAGGCAAACCATGACAGTCCCATCCAGGAACAAATCGAACCTGCCTACCTCTCATTATTTGATATTTATTAATAATATCTTTCAGAACTTTGTTTAAAGCATGGCCCATATGAAGAGTTCCATTTGCATATGGTGGGCCATCATGCAAAGTGAAATTTGATCCTTTATTGCTTAAGCCAAGTTCCAAGTCGATTCCTTTTTTCTCCCAAAATTTCTGCAGCTCAGGTTCACGAGCAACTGAATTAGCTCTCATGCCGAAGCTTGTTTTTAAAAGATTCAGAGTTTCTTTATAAGAAGGATTCTTGTTAACTGGATTAGTTTGATCTGTATTCACAATGAGTTTTATTTAGAGAAGATTATGAAGCGTCGGGAGGATTATTTCCTGAAGTTGGTTTTAAAATCTGATCTTTTACGAGATCCTTTTCATTAATAATAGCCTCAGGTGATGAAAGTTGCTCTGAATCTAAAGGCTGTATTTCATTTTTAAGTTCAGGACGTGTCCACTTTTTACCAATCGAACTTGGTTTTGCCTTAGGTTTAAAAATATGAAAAAGATCAACAATAATTGAAGTCAATTTAGCAAATGCAGCGAATATCTGTAAAAAGCTATTTTTAAAGCGACTAAATGTTTTTAAGTCTGACTTTTCCTCAACGGTAAGTTGCTGCCATCTATTTTGAGAAACCTCTAAGAAAAGTCTTGAAAAAAGAAATGTACTTAGGAGAACAGCAAGCATTGGTGAACCATTAAATCTTTCATCACTAGTAAGAAGTATTAATCCTAAAATCATTATTAATGCTCCCCAAACAGAATCCCTAGGTCGACTTAATTCAGTTATTAAGACTGGTAAAGAAACAATAAAAAAGCCTAAAAAAATTAGAATGTTTCCAATAACTATTGCCAACATAATTTTTCTTAGAGATGCAGCTTTCTATATTTTGTCGAAGTAAAGCCAATAAGAACATACATCGCAATCGATAGTTGCACCAGCTTATATTTTTGATATCAAAAAAAACAAAAAAGAATTAGAAATGAATAGGAAGAATTATTTACTTCACTTAAAATCTTCGAATTGAGTAAGGTCCATAAGAATTATATAAGAAATAAAATCAGTGAAAAATTCTAATCTGATATATAGAACCCCAAAGTTTTAGTAAGCAATGCTTTTCAAAAGCACTAATAAGGGGAGTATTAGAAGCTATAGTATTCAATGTTAAAGGAAGCTAATTCCTAATCGATTAGCCCATCTGGCGGAATTGGTAGACGCGCGGGTTTTAGGTACCCGTGACTTAGGTCGTGGGAGTTCAAGTCTCCCGGTGGGCATCAAATACTAAAATCGACAAACTTTGTTTTTCGATGTTGTAGTTCAACAATCAAATGAAAGAAACAATACCTTCTACTCTTAACGAAATATCAACAAGTTTTCATTCTTATGCATTCTGGCAGAAGCGTATTAAAGAATATCTTGATCCTCCAGGATTGATAAATCCCACTCTGTTTTTATTTATTGGGGGTTATGCTATTGCGTACCTAACTATTTGGCAGTGGTACAGAGGAGAATGGCCACTCCCTTTATTAGTTGGACTTGCCTTCCTTTCACTACATATGGAAGGAACAGTGATTCATGATGCATGTCATAAAGCAGCTCATCCCAATAAATGGATCAATCAAGCTATGGGTCATGGAGCAGCAATTTTATTAGGTTTTAGCTTCCCTGTTTTTACCAGAGTCCATCTTCAACATCACTCACATGTCAATGATCCCAAAAACGACCCTGATCACATAGTTAGTACTTTTGGACCAGTTTGGTTAATTGCACCAAGATTTTTTTATCATGAGTATTTCTTTTTTCAAAGAAAATTATGGAGAAAATACGAATTAATGCAATGGGGCATAGAAAGATCTATCTTTATATCAATTGTAATTGCAGGTATAAAGTTCAACTTTATGAATGTTATTTATAATCTTTGGTTTGGCCCTGCATTAATGGTAGGTGTTACTCTTGGAATATTTTTTGATTATCTACCTCACCGACCTTTCCTAGCTCGTAATAAATGGAAAAATGCCAGAGTATATCCAAGTAGAGTAATGAATATTCTAATCATGGGTCAAAATTATCATCTTGTTCATCATTTATGGCCTTCTATTCCTTGGTTTGAATACAAACCCGCATATGAAGCAACTAAACCACTTTTAGATCAAAAAGGATCACCTCAAAGGATGGGTATATTTGAAACTAAAAAAGATAGTTTTAATTTTATATATGATGTTCTCATAGGGGTAAGAAGCCATAAAAAAAATAGAAGCAAAATGAGACCTATAGCAAAACTAATTCCAAATAAAAAGTGGAGAAAAAAATGGGTTCATCTATTACATAAAACAGCTGTTATTCCAGAAAAAGAATAAACTTTTATTCAGCAATGATCTTAGGAACCCTATAGAAATCTCCTTCTCTATTAGGTCCTAACTCTAACAAATCATCCCTAATACTAGATTGCTCTATAACATCATCTCTTATTACATTAAATACTTCAACAGCTCTAGTAGTTGGGGGTACATTTGTAGTATTTATTTTTTCTAGTTGAGAGATATAATCTAATATCTTCTCGAGCTGATTTGCATAAAGTTCTAAAAGATCATCAGAAATATCTAGTCGAGCAAGTTTTGCAACTTTCGAAACATCATCTGTAGAAATACGAGTCATGGCTCTTTAAGAAAGCTGGTTAAATCCTGAGTTAAAGCTGAAGCTGCTTTTTCTAAAAATACTTTACCGTGATTTGCATTAGCTAAGTATGGATCTGAACCCATCCTGCCATCTGGATATCTTCGGCGAAAATCTTGAAAATCATAGATTGGTCCAGCTGGAGCAGGTTCAGGTAATGGAAATTGTTTCTTGATTAAATTAGGTTCTAAATAAAGTGTTAACGCAATTTCACTAGGAGTTGCATGTTGTCCTTCACTATCACCATAAAGAGACTTTGCCTCAGCAAATACATCTGGCACCATAAACCAATTTACCAACTTACATCTAAATGAATTTGCTAAAGGTGAATTCATTTTCGAAACACTTTTATAGGTTTGAGCAAAGGCAGATTTTATGGTTGCAATATTTCCACCATGCCCATTGATAATAAAAATGCGTTCAAAGCCATGCATAGCTAAAGAAATCAGTAAATCATGAATCAAATTAAGCAAAGTAGATGGCTGCAGGCTCATTGTTCCAGGGAAACCTAGATGATGTTCGGCCATTCCATATGATTGCGTCGGCGCAACAAGTACTCCAGCTCTATTGCCAACTTCTAATGCTACAGAATGCGCAGTAAGAGCATCTGTACCAATTGCACCAGTAGGACCATGTTGTTCAGTCGAACCAATAGGCAGAATAACTCCTTTACAATTCTGAAGATATTCCTCAACCTCAGTCCATGTAAAAAGATCTAATCGCATAGAAGATTGTTTTTCGGCTGAAAAAGATGGCACAATTAACTTAGCTTTACTTGAAACTTCTATTTATCATTATGATTAAATCTAACCTAATTAACCCTTAAAAATATTTAGAGAATTTGCAATGGAAAGCATCCAGTGTCAATTCACAAACAGGACTAAATAATTAATTCGCCTTTGCCACCTGATTTTTTTTATAGGCCATCAGAGAAAGTTGCGCCTGACTTATTAGGCTGCTTACTGGTTAAAAGAGAATCAAATAAAAACTTAATTTGGGGAGTAATAGTAGAGACAGAAGCTTATTCACAAATAGAACCATCATGCCATGGATTTAAAAAGAGAAATCCAAAAAACGAAACACTCTTTGGTGAACCTGGTCGGTTATATGTTTATTTAACTTATGGATCATACAACTGCGTAAACATAGTTACTCATAAAAAAGAATGGGCAAGCGGGGTACTTTTAAGAGCAATAGCCATGCCTAATGAAAATGAGCGAATTGCATCAGGACCAGGATTATTAGCTAATAGGTTTGGAATAAACAGAAGTCATGACAATTTTCTAATCTCAATGGAGAATGGATTATGGATCAATGAGAGTTCATTAAACAAAGATATGAAAAAAATTATTCAAACAAAGAGAATAGGAATTTCCAAAGCAAAAGATCTTCCTTGGCGCTGGTATCTTAAAAATAGTCGCAGTATTAGCAAAAGAGCAAAGGGAGATCGCAACCCAAGTGCTTCTGCGGCTTGGTCCCCCAGCTCATAAATAATTCACATGAGTATCTGGAATCATAAACACATTATTGATTTAGCTTGTTTCTCTTTGGAGGACTATCGCACCGTTTTTGATCTCACAAATAAATTTAAGATAATTCCTATATCTGGATCAAGAAAATTACCGGCATTACAAGGCAAATTAATAGCAACATTGTTTTTTGAACCAAGCACAAGAACTAGGAGTAGTTTTGAACTAGCAGCGAAAAGACTTTCTGCCGATGTTCAATCCTTTTCGCCTTCAACAAGTTCCTTAAAAAAAGGTGAATCACCACTTGATACTGTGATGACATATGTGGCAATGGGAGCAAATGTTTTAGTTATTCGTCATAGCTGCACTGGTGTAGCAGAGCAACTTGCACAAACATTGGATCAAAAACAAAAAAACGTTTCGATCCTTAATGGTGGAGATGGACTTCATAGTCACCCCAGTCAAGCGCTTCTAGACTTATTTACCTTGGCTCAATTTTTCAATAACGAAAATCCTTCTATAAATGATCTTGTTGGGAAAAGAATAACAATTATTGGAGACATACTTCATTCAAGAGTAGCTCGTTCAAATTTATGGAGTCTTACAGCATGCGGAGCAAATGTTGTTCTTTGTGGACCACCAACATTACTTCCAGATGAGTTTTTAGATTTTGTAAATAATCCTCCTTCTGGAATAGTAAAAGATCCAATAAAAAATCGAGGTGTAATTTCCATCTCAAGATCCCTTAAAGAAGCTATGGAAGATGCAGATGCTATTTATACATTAAGGATTCAAAAAGAAAGAATGAGTGAAAATCTACTTTCTAGTTTAGATAGATATCATGATGAATATGGGATAACCCATGAAAGTCTAAAATGGTGCAAACAAAATGTACCTGTTCTACACCCAGGGCCTGTTAATAGAGGCATTGAAATGAGCGGCGAATTACTTGATGATCATTCAATCTGCCTAGTAGATAATCAAGTTGCCAATGGAATACCTGTTAGAATGGCACTCTTATACCTTCTAGCATCTAACAAACTATAATTACTAAATCAATTTAAATCCTTCCATAAGCAATCCATATACAAAACCCATCCTAAAACTATCCATGATCTTATAAGCAATATAAGTCTTTTGATTTTTATCATCAAATCTTCTAATTCTAACTAATACTTCTATCAGAAGGACTGTAAAGAAAGCTCCTATAGGATCCATTAAAGCTAATACTCCATTAATCATTCCTATTGATCCACCGATAAAAAAAGCAGCCAGAAAAATAATAATCAAAAAAGAATATCTCCTCCAAGGATTCTTAGTCCAAACTTCAATTCTCTGAATAAAATTTACTATATTCTTATCTAAACTTGTAGTTTGATATTTCATAACAATAAAAGTCTGTTTAATAATCTTATTATTAGCTTATATAGTCATACTTCATAAGTCTTTGCATAAGCTTAACCTAATATTAATTGACCGCAAAAATTATTCTTCTAAAGCCTTACTCTTATTTTTTGATTTCCCATCAAGTAATTCATGCAATGCTTCCATTTGGGCCATGACACCTCGAATTTCTCCTGGCTCAGGAAGCAATCCATCATCTAATACTCCTTGATTCATTTCTCGCAATTCTTGCCTTATATATCGAAGATGACTAATGACTTGCTCTCTTTTAGACTGAGACATAATAAAACTGCTCTTAATAGCTTCTTTTACTTCATTAATTTCAATCTCGCTGGTTCAACCAAGGAATTGCACATAAAACAACCACAAAGTTGGCTATTTTTTAATCTAAAAAAATACTGTCTATAAGAGAATGTGTACTAAAATGAATTGATTCAGTAAACCCTTCTTTTCAATAGAATAAAGACCTAAAAAGAAAAAGTTTTAAATGAAGTCAAATAATATTTCACCTAACAATTCAGAACGAAAAATCACCAAAGAAATTATCCATGAATTTGATGACAAGTTAACGGCTAAACTTGCAAAACGACTTGAGGAAGATGATTACCCAAGTCCATTTGAAGGACTAGATGACTGGCACCTTCTAAGAGCTCTTGCTATTCATCGGCCAGAACTAACGCTTGATTATCATCATTTAATTGATCAGGAACCATTTGATGAAGATTAATAAAAATCATCAATTGAAAAACAAAAGAATTCTTGTCATAGCTACTGGAAGCATTGCTGCTGTTAAAACTCCTATATTGGTTAACAACCTCATAAAAAAAGGTGCCGAGGTGAGATGTGTTGTCACACCTAGTGCATCAAGATTAGTTTCCCCCTTATCTTTATCAACACTGAGTCGAAATCGTTCTTATCAAGAAGAAGACCAATGGGATCCAAAGCAAGCAAGACCTTTGCACATTGAACTTGCAGAATGGGCAGATTTTATAGTTGTTGCTCCATTAAGTGCATCATCACTATCTAGATTAGTAAATGGACTTAGTGAGGGATTAGCAGCCAGTATTCTTTTGGCTGCAGAAAAACCTGTTATTGCTGCCGCTGCTATGAATACAGGGATGTGGCTAAATAAAGCTGTTCAAAATAATTGGGAAAAGCTTAAGGACTTTCAAAATGTAATAGCCCTTTCTCCTGCAGAAGGACTTCTTGCGTGTGATCGAATAGGAGATGGGAAGATGGTTAGTCCTCTTCTAATTGAATTAGCAATAGAAAGCGCAAGTATCAACTCTCAAAAAGACTGGGAAGGAATAAAACTGCTTGTCACAGCTGGGGCAACAATAGAGGATATTGACTCTACTAGGTATATCTCAAACAGAAGCACTGGCTTAATGGGAGTACTTCTTGGACAAGCAGCGCGATTCAGAGGAGCAAGCGTTGATTTTGTTCATGGTTCATTGCAAATCGAATCAGAGCTTTTAGAAGGACTAAATAATTTTGAGATCAGGAGTTCTCGTGATATGGAAGAAGCACTAGAAAAGCTCCATGCATCTGCTGATGTAATAGCTATGACAGCAGCAATAGCAGATGTAAGAGCCAAAAGAAATACTAGTCAATTGAAATTTCCAAAAAGCGATCTTATATTTTCTCTAAAAGATAATCTCGAAATAGTACCTGATCTGCTTGAGAATTTAGTTCAAAAAAAAGATAAGAAACAAGTCTTCTTAGGTTTTTCCGCTCTAACTGGTAGCGATGAAAATATAAAAAAACTTGCTATGGACAAAAAAACAAGTAAAGGATGTGACCTATTAATGGCAAATCCTGTGGATCGATCAAATCAAGGATTTGAGTCGAATTTTAATGGTGGATGGTTATTAGGTCCTAAAAATAAGATTCAGGAAATCTCAGTAAAATCGAAATTTTTGATAGCAAATACATTATTAGATGAATTAAAAAGTCTTTTAGTGGTCAAATCAATAAAAAAATAACAACAAGGCTACAAAATCAATTTCGAAGCCGATAAATCCTAAAACCCTTGCATTGCAAGGACTTTCAAGATATAGAGCCACTTTTTAAGCCAATAATTAAGCTACGAGTTGTTTAGAGCTGCAAAAGGCCATACATAACGCGCATTTCCCCCTGTAAGCTCCCAACTGAGTAATAGGGCGGTTTTTATACCGCATTCATTTGGCCTTTAGGCTTCCCTTCCATGAGATTTCGTCCTTTGCTAGCACTAGTGCTTGCTTTCTGTCTCACTTTCATAGCTGCCCCAAGTAGTGTCTCTGCCTCTGGAGAAAGAGGCAATGCAAGATTTGCCGATGTTGTAAATACCGGCAAAGCAAATGATTGCCCAACAATATCTGCTGGATCTCAAGGATCAATCAGTATTGATGGAGGTCTGACTGATATCTGCATGCACCCAACAGAGGTGTATGTAAAGGTAGCTAGATCAAGGAGATCAAAAGCTGAATTCTTACCAGCAAAAATTATTAGTCCAAGAAACAACACAACCGTTGAACAAGTCTATGGTGATGTTTCTGGAAGCACATTCAAAGAGCAAGGTGGTATTGACTTTCAGTTAATTACAGTTCTTGCTCCTACTGGAGAGGAATTTCCTTTTGTTTTCTCAGCCAAAGATATGGCTGTAGATTTTAAAGGAAAGTCAATAGCTCCAGGCACCGAAGCTTCAGGAACAACTTATACGCCTAGCTATCGCACCGGTGATTTTCTAGATCCTAAAAGTAGAGCTAAAGACACTGGTGTTGAATATGCACAAGGTTTAGTTGCTCTAGGTGGTGACGATGAAGAACTTGCAAAAGAAAACATCAAAAGAGACCTTGATGGACAAGGGGTCATAACTCTTGCAATCGAGAATGTTGATTCTGATACAGAAGAATTTGCAGGATCTTTTGTTGCAATCCAACCATCAGATAATGATCTTGGATCAAAAGAGCCCGTTGATGTAAAAATCATTGGCGAGTTATATGGTCGCAAAGCCTAAAAATTAGGTATTTGTTTTAGAAAAGATCAAAAAAAGGAGGGGTCTAATGACCCCTCCTTTTTTTGATCTAGCTCTGGTCTTTTTGTCCCCTATCTGGGAGAATCTCTCGGGATCCATATACTCCTAATGAAATCTAAACAATCATTTTCTAATACAAGATCTGAAGTAATAACCCCATATGGAGGAAAGCTGGAAAATTTAATGGTGGAATCAGGACAATTCAACAAAATCGAAAAAAATAATCTTAAAAAACTAAACTGCTCTGACCGAAATGCTTGTGATATAGAACTACTTGTAATAGGTGCATTCTCTCCTCTTAAAGGTTTCATGAAAAGAGCAGATTACCAATCTGTTGTTGAGCGGAATAGAACAACTTCTGGAATGTTATTTGGCCTTCCTATTGTTATGGATACCGATAGAGAAGACTTATCAGTTGGAGAGAAAGTCCTTCTTCAATATAAAAATCAATATTTAGCAGTACTAACTATTGAAGAAAAATGGGAGCCTGACAAAGTTAAAGAAGCTAAAGGATGCTATGGAACTACTTCTTTAGAACATCCTGCAGTAAGAATGATTGCAATGGAAAGGAAAAAGTTCTATTTAGGAGGAACAATAGAAGGATTAGAACTTCCAAAAAGAATATTTCCTTGCAAAACACCATTACAGGTAAGAAAAGAACTTCCACCAAATCAAGATGTCGTTGCATTTCAATGTAGAAACCCAATTCATAGAGCCCATTACGAACTATTTACACAATCTCTTAATGCAAAAAATGTAAGTTCAGATGCCGTTGTATTAGTTCATCCCACATGCGGACCGACACAAGAAGATGATATCCCTGGGGCAATTCGTTTCCAGACTTATGAAAAACTTGCAGAAGAAGTCGCAAACCCAAGAATTAGATGGGCTTATCTCCCTTATTCAATGCATATGGCTGGGCCTAGAGAGGCGCTACAACACATGATAATTCGAAGAAATTATGGATGTTCTCATTTTATAATTGGCCGTGATATGGCTGGATGTAAATCAGTATTAACAGGAAAAGATTTTTATGGGCCTTATGATGCTCAAAATTTCGCAAAAGAATGTTGCAACGAATTAGAGATGCAAACTGTTCCATCTCTAAACCTTGTTTATACAGAGGAAGAAGGATATGTAACTGCAGATCATGCCGAAAGTTGTGGATTAAAGATTAAGAAGCTAAGTGGTACCCAATTCAGACAAATGTTAAGAGAAAAACAAGACATACCAGAATGGTTTGCATTCAAAAGTGTCGTAGAAGTTCTTAGAGATGGCTAACAGTAATGCAAAAATCCTATTAATATTCTTTCATCATGAGTAAAAAACCTTGAACAAACGCTGGAGAAACATAGCTATCTACTTCCTAATTGTTGTAGTAGTAATTTTGGTTGGGTCTATTTTCTTAGACAGGCCAAATGAATCTCAAGAATCGAGAAAACTAAGATATAGCGATTTCATTGAGGCAGTAGAAGATAATCAAGTTAGCAGGGTGTTTATATCGCCTGATAATGGGACTGCAAAGATTATTGAAAATGATGGGAGCAGAGCAGAAGTAACTCTCGCCCCAGATAAAGATCTATTGCAAATACTTACTGAAAACGATGTAGATATAGCTGTCCAGCCTGCTCAGCAATCCAATCCTTGGCAACAAGCTATAAGTAGTCTGATATTCCCAATCCTACTTTTAGGCGGTCTATTTTTTCTCTTCCGACGCTCTCAAGGAGGGGGCGGAGGAGGAGGAAACCCTGCAATGAGTTTTGGAAAAAGTAAAGCTCGTCTGCAAATGGAGCCATCCACTCAAGTGACTTTTGAAGATGTAGCTGGTATTGAAGGTGCGAAATTAGAACTAACAGAAGTTGTTGATTTCTTAAAAAGCCCTGATCGATTTACAGCTGTTGGTGCAAAAATCCCAAAAGGTGTTTTACTTGTAGGCCCTCCAGGCACTGGAAAAACTCTTTTAGCTAAAGCTGTCGCAGGGGAAGCTGCAGTCCCTTTCTTCTCAATATCAGGTTCTGAGTTTGTTGAAATGTTTGTAGGCGTTGGAGCTAGTCGCGTAAGAGATCTTTTTGAACAGGCTAAAAAGAATGCTCCTTGCATAGTCTTTATTGATGAAATTGATGCCGTTGGTCGCCAAAGAGGTGCAGGACTTGGAGGGGGTAATGATGAAAGAGAACAAACCCTTAACCAATTACTAACAGAAATGGATGGATTTGAAGGGAATACAGGAATTATTATTGTTGCTGCAACTAATAGACCAGATGTTCTAGATTCTGCACTTTTAAGACCAGGGAGATTTGACAGGCAAGTTGTTGTAGATAGACCAGACTATATAGGTCGTTTGCAAATATTAAATGTTCATGCAAGAGAAAAAACACTTGCAAAAGATGTAGACCTTGATCAAGTAGCCCGAAGAACTCCAGGCTTTACAGGAGCCGATCTTGCAAACTTGCTTAATGAGGCAGCAATTCTTGCTGCCAGAAGAGAGAATAAAGAAGTTAGCAATCTAGAGATTAGTGATGCTATAGAAAGGGTTATGGCAGGACCAGAAAAAAAAGACAGAGTTATGAGTAATAAGAGAAAAGAGTTAGTTGCATATCATGAGGCAGGCCACGCATTGGTTGGTGCCGTAATGCCTGACTATGATCCTGTGCAAAAAATCTCAATAATCCCTAGAGGTCAAGCTGGAGGATTGACATTTTTCACTCCAAGCGAGGAAAGAATGGAATCCGGACTTTATTCAAGATCATATTTACAGAATCAAATGGCAGTTGCGCTTGGTGGTCGAGTAGCTGAAGAAATAGTATATGGAGAAGATGAAGTAACCACTGGAGCTTCTAACGACCTCAAGCAAGTTGCGCAGGTAGCCAGGCAAATGGTTACTCGCTTTGGGATGAGTGACAAATTAGGACCTGTTGCCTTAGGACGATCTCAAGGTGGTATGTTCCTTGGGAGAGATATTGCAGCTGAAAGAGATTTTTCAGAAGCTACAGCAGCAACAATTGATGATGAAGTATCTGCATTAGTTGATTTTGCTTATAAAAGAGCAACAAAAGCACTTACAGATAACAGGCCTGTTCTTGATGAACTTGCTAAAATGCTTATTGACAAAGAAACAGTTGATTCAGAAGACTTACAGCAATTATTAATCAAACGTGAAGTAAAAGTTGCTGACTACATCTAACATAAATTCTTTTTCATTCAACTTATGGCAAGAAGGTCAGCAAGAACTTATTAATTCTTTAACCTTGCAGCCTTTAGTTGTTGTTTTGAGGATTAGCCAAGAAGATCTAGATAAACTTTCAATAGATCCTCTAATTTCCTTAGTAAATAAGTTAAATCTACTAGGGATAAAACACATAGAAATTGCATGGTCTTCTCACAAAAATTGGATAATTTTTATCAAAGAGTTAAAAAGTCAAATTAAAATTTCACACTTAGGCGCAGCATCTATAACTAATTTAGAAGCTTTAGAAATAATAACTAATCTTGATTTTAAGTATGCTATGACTCCATATTGGGATAAAGAACTTCAACAAAAAGCACAGGTTCTAGGGAAAGTTTTAATACCTGGTGTTTTTTCTCCTTCAGAAATTCAACAAGCTTTTAACTTTGGGTATCGGATAATAAAACTTTTTCCCGCTTCTACTTTAGGATTAAACTACGTTAAACAAGTCAAAGCATCTTTAAACCCTTTTCCTTTTATAATTGCAGCCGGAGGAATAAAAGTTGTAGATATAGATATATGGCTCAATAAAGACTTTAGTGCCGTTGCCTTAGGTAGAGAGTTAATAAAAAACAATAAGATAGATCCTCTTCTAGAGCAATGGTTAAAGGTAAAAACAAGAAAAGAAATATTTAAAAGTCCTTAATTAATTTACATTTACCAAAGACTACATTGACCCTTTTGACGCAACATATGATCTGCTAAAACAAGAGATACCATAGCCTCAACCATTGGTACTGCTCTAGGCAAAACACAAGGATCATGCCTTCCTTTTGCAGCTAATACTATTCTTTTACCATCAGAATTGATTGTTTGCTGGTCTTTACGAATAGTAGCTGTAGGTTTAAACCCTACTCGAAGAATTATTGGTTCTCCATTGCTAATACCTCCTTGAATCCCTCCAGAGTTATTGGTAGAGGTTTTTAAGCTATTTCCATCAGAAGGCAGAAAAGGATCATTATGTTCACTCCCTTTAAGAAAAGTTCCATCGAATCCCGATCCTATTTCAAATCCCTTGCTTGCAGGAAGAGACATTAGTGCTTTTGCAAGGTCTGCTTCTAATTTATCGAAAACTGGCATACCAATTCCAACAGGAGGGTTACGAACCACACATTCAATAACACCTCCACAAGAATCACCTTCTAAACTAATCTCTTCAATTCGTTTAATCATTAAATTTGCAATATCTTGATTAGGACAACGAACAATATTGGATTCAATATCTTCGAGCTTAACTGTAATTGTATTGACCTCAGCTTCAATATCGTGAATCCTTTTTACCCATGCAAGTATTTGAGTTTGATGTGATTTTTCAAGAAGTTGTTTTGCTATTGATCCTGCTGCAACCCTGCCTATTGTCTCCCTAGCAGAAGCTCTGCCCCCTCCACTTGAAGCTTGAATCCCATACTTCAATTGATATGTACCATCAGCATGTGATGGTCGAAATACATTTTTCATCTCTCCATAATCACGCGGACGTTGATCTTTATTTCTAACCAGCATTGCTATTGGGGTACCAAGTGTTTTCTTTTCTAAAATCCCACTCAAAATCTCAACTTGGTCTAATTCCTTCCTAGGAGTAGTAATTCTACTTTGTCCAGGTCTTCTTCTATCAAGTTCTTGTTGAATTTTTTCAATGTCTATTTGAAGTCTAGGAGGGCATCCATCAACTATTACCCCAACACCTCCTCCATGAGATTCTCCAAATGTGGATATTCTAAATAAATTGCCAAAGCTGCTTCCCATAAACTCCTCAAATAATCTGCAAAATCATGAAAAGATTCCTAAAAAATTCTTTTCAATCTTTCATTTTTTAATACTACGTAAAAATTCTTTCAAAAAAAACCCCCCTCTTCGAAATAAAGAAGAGAGGGGGGGTGGATAAACTAAAAATAAAATTTTCAGTTTTTAAAATAAAGCAACTTTAATTAACCAATAGCAGGAGCAACTAAAGCCACAGATGTGGACTCAGCAGCAGCAAGGTCAAGAGGGAAGTTATGAGCATTACGCTCATGCATAACTTCCATACCTAGGTTTGCTCGGTTAAGAACATCTCCCCATGTAGGAACAACTTTTCCACCTGCATCAACTACAGACTGATTAAAGTTAAAGCCATTTAGATTGAAAGCCATGGTGCAAATGCCCATAGATGTCAACCAAATGCATACAACAGGGAAAATAGCCAAGAAGAAGTGAAGACTTCTGCTGTTGTTAAAGCTTGCATATTGGAAGATCAAACGACCGAAGTAGCCATGAGCTGCAACGATGTTATAGGTCTCTTCCTCTTGTCCAAACTTGTATCCATAGTTCTGAGACTCAGTCTCAGTGGTTTCACGAATAAGTGAAGAAGTCACCAAAGAACCATGCATTGCGGAGAACAAACTTCCGCCAAACATACCTGCTACTCCAGCCATGTGGAATGGATGCATAAGTATGTTGTGCTCTGCTTGGAACACGAACATAAAGTTAAATGTTCCTGAAATTCCTAGAGGCATTCCGTCAGAGAAAGATCCTTGACCAAATGGGTAAACAAGGAAAACTGCAAAAGCAGCTGAAACTGGAGCTGAATAAGCAACACAGATCCATGGTCTCATACCTAAACGGTATGAAAGCTCCCACTGACGACCCATCCAACCGCAAATACCGATGAGGAAGTGGAAAACAACAAGCTGGTAAGGACCGCCGTTATAAAGCCACTCATCAAGAGTTGCAGCTTCCCAAATTGGGTAGAAATGAAGTCCTATTGCATTACTAGAAGGAACAACAGCACCTGAGATGATGTTGTTTCCATAAATAAAAGATCCTGCTACAGGCTCACGGATGCCATCAATATCAACTGGAGGAGCTGCTATGAAAGCAATAACAAAGCATATTGCTGCCGCTAGAAGGCAAGGAATCATCAACACACCGAACCAACCAACATAAATGCGGTTATCAGTAGAAGTGACCCACTCACAGAACTGCGGCCAACCTTTGAGCAACGATGAACGCTGCTGCCTAATGGTGGTCATGAGGACGTGAATTCAAGTCCCTAAAGGGACATTGGTTTAAGTAAGAACGAGTATGAACCCGCCAGGAGGAGTTTAATAGATAACCTGCAAAAGCGCGAAAAAATTAGCAAAGGTTTTTATTAAGAAAATATATAATTACATGAAATAATCCAGAAGAAACCCTCAGTTGATTTCTTAAATCAAAAAATTAAAATATTGAGGAGTCCATTTTTAATCAATTATTTACAAGTTCATACAAATCTTTAGCCCAACTCTTTTCAAAATCCAATACTTCTTTTTTAGTTAAAATCATAGCTATATTTTTCTCAGAGTATGCTGCTTCGTTAATAAAAACTGGTACTACTTCTTCATTTTCTTTTATATAATTAGAAAGTTTTAATGAATCTCCTTCTAGATTAATAAATATTGCTGTTTCAGAATTTATAGGATGCCAATCTTTATCCTGAATAGCTGAATGTACAAAAGCATTTGGGACCCCTGATGAATCTCTAGGAAAATCAATATTCTTTAAATATCTATGAATTATTAATTTGTCAGGAAAAACTGCTTTTTTATTAATTACATTAGAAATCTCATTAATACAAGTTTGCAAAACAAAAAATGTCTGATTGATAATTTGATTATGAATAAGACCCTGCGGAACAGGCCCTATTTCAACAACGAAACCACAAGGCCATGATTCAACTAAAAATCCTGTTTGATCATTATCACCCTCATGCAAATAAATTGGCAGTTGCAACCGCTTTTGTATTAAAGAAACAATTGCCAAATCAACAGATCTGCGACCATAGATAACAATGCTTGATCCCATGGAAGAAGTAGTGCTATGAAAATCAACAACTATTTGAGAAGGATCAGCACCGAGTGGTCCATGCTCACTCAATAATTCTCTTGCTCTACAAGTTTCTAAATCATTAATTCCAAAATTTTCGAGCAATTCTGGGGAAAAGCTTCTATTTAGATCTCTATCTATATACCTTTGACATTTATTACCAGCTAATGGATTTCCAATAACCTTAGTTATATTTAATCCGTTTGCATTAATTAAACTAGGTTTTTTCTTCCATTGACCAAAAAGCCAAGGAGCATTGATTTCATTCCCATGAGTTCCTGCGACCAAAAGCAATTTAAATGGAGACATCTAGGATTATAAATTTGTTTTATCTTTATATAAAAATATCTACAAAATAAATTTCATGTCAATACCACCAACAATCGTTGCATCAGCAAGAAAAGCATGGAAATGGCAATGGAATCAATTAATGAACGGTCTTGCCCCCTCAGACAAAGAAGGGAACTACTGTAGAAAACCAAGCCAAGCAAAAGAAGCAAAAACTCCTTCTAGGGATGATCTTCAAAAAAGAGAACCTCAAGAATTGCCAATATTAATAATTGGTCGAAGTTGTCCTTGGGCGCATAGAACTTGGCTGATATATGAACTGAGGAACCTCAAAAGCAACTTAAATCTGTTAATCGCAGAACCAGATTATAAAGCTGGGTTATGGATTATAAAACCTCATTGGAGGGGATGCAAAAATCTACTAGAAATTTATAAACTTTGTGGAACTGCACCAACTCAAAGAGCAACAGTTCCTGCACTAATTGACCCGCAAAAAAAGAAAGAAAATACTCCTAAACTACTTGGTAATGAAAGTGCACAGCTTGTAGAAGCAATGAATATTTGGCCTTCAGAAGAAAATTCTCCAGATTTCTACCCATCAAATCTTCGAGAAGAAATAAATAAATGGCAAAAAACTCTCCAAGATTCAGTAAACAATGGTGTTTATAAATGTGGATTTGCAAGGAATCAAGACTCTTATGAAAAAGCAAGCGAAGGATTATTTTATTCTCTTACAAAATTAGAAAGAAGCCTTTCCGATAAAGGTCCTTGGCTTTGTGGAGAAAAGTTGACACTTGCAGATATAAGACTTTTCCCGACAATGATTCGCTGGGAAGCAGTATATGCGCCTTTATTTAGATGCAGTCAGAAGCCGTTGTCGGCTTTTCCTAAAATCATAAATTGGCGAAAAAATTTCTTTTCAATCAATGGCGTATCTAATACTTGCAATGCAATGAATTGGAGGGAAGACTATTATGGAGCATTATTTCCTCTAAATCCTAATAACATTATTCCCAATGGTCCTAATATAAACGAAATAATTAATACCTTTTAAATAAAAAAATTGCATTTATAATTGAATTATCTCATAACTACTATGGAAAACAACTTAACTTTAGAATTTGATGGAGTATATGGTAAATACCATATAACAGATGAGGATCAAATTGAAGTTAAAAAGTATAGAATATCTCTATTAATTTGTGGTTTATCTTTTAGTACTGGAATTATTCAATGGATAGTATTGGGCGGATCATATGCATGGATTTGGCTTCTTCCAATGATTATTTCATTAGGCTTTGCTCTAAAGTGGATTCACATATATATAAGCCTACTTCACAAGACTCTACAAGTTTTATGGGCTATAGGTTCTATAGGTATATTGATACTTCTTCTAAAAGTAAGTTCTCAAGAACTACTTTATAAGATATCCTCCAATCCCAAATTAACATTATTAATTGGTCCTTATTTTGCAGCTATGACTGGATTAGGTTTTAAAGAATTTTTCTGCTTTCAACGTATAGAAGCTATTGGAGTTACTTTACTATTGCCAATTAGTCTTGGAGGCCATTTTCTAGGAATACTAAACAATGAAACTGTAATGATTTTAATATTATTATCTTCACTGCTCTTCTTAATTCTTGCATTAAGAAAATTTGGGATGGATCCAGCTTCAGATATTGGCGACAAAAGTGTCTTTGAATACCTAAAGCGACAGCAATCGGTTGAAAGTGTTTAATTAATATAAATTTAAACTTGGTTTAAGTAACGTCCAAGAATACAAAAAGCTTATATCTCTTGATTAGGTACCTTTTAAAGGAAAGGTGTTGTAAACCAAACACACTTTTAGTGGCAAAAATGACTAATATATTTATCGTAAAAGAGATTAAGCAAAGACTCAAAGCAAAGAACCAATGAACTCAATCGACGAGCACATTCAAAAGGATCAATCTGAGATTCTTTCAGCAAAAGCCGAAGGCAATGTTCCTAAAGCAAGACATCTAGAAGAGGAACTTCATTCTCTTGAAGAATATAAGGAGCATCATCCAGAAGATAAGCACGATCCTAATGCTCTGGAATTATTTTGTGACGCAAATCCAGATGAACCTGAATGTCTTGTCTACGATGATTAAATTAAAAAGTGGGCTTAAGCCCACTTTTTAATTGTTAATGCAGTTAAAAAGAAATTTAATAATCCATATTGAAGTCTGATGGACTCCCGGTTAGAGAGCAAACAACAGACTCTTCGTTTCTCATCTCTCTAACTTCCTTTATAGGTCTACCCATACGTTTTAAAACTTCAATATCTTGAGATGTTTGACAACGTGCGATAACGCTACCTTGCTCATCAAAACAAGTGTAATAATTCATAAAAAAGACAAGCTCATACTATTTATGACCAATTCTTGATCTATAGACAAGCATAAATTTGCTAAAAAACATTTAGATAATATTAAATATCTAATTTTGACCAAATTTTTTTTAGAAGAATATCCAAACCTTTCCTCATTCCAGCAGAGATCAAAATAAGATCATTGTTCCATTGATCATTTAAAGATTTAGCCAACTTCCCCAAAATATCTTCATTAATAAGCTCAGTTTTGTTCAAAACCAGAATTCTTGGTCGGTCAATCAATCCATGCCCATACGAAAACAGTTCTTTTTCTAAAATCCTTATATCATCTAAAGGATGCAATGTAGAGCAATCAACAAGATGTATTAATAATCTAGTACGTTCTATATGTCTTAAGAACTCATGACCCAAACCAATTCCTTGAGAAGCTCCTTCAATTAAACCAGGGATATCGGCAAATACAATTCCATCTCCACTTGGCTTACGCACCACTCCAAGATTTGGAATCAAAGTTGTAAAAGGATAATTAGCAATTTTTGGTCTTGCAGAAGAAAGCGCCGAGATTAATGTACTTTTACCAGCATTAGGCAACCCAATAATTCCTACTTCTGCCAATAATTTCAATTCAAGATTAAGCAACCATTCTTCACCATCCTTGCCTTCTGTAAACTTTTCAGGTGCTCTATTTCTATTACTTAAATAATGAGCATTTCCAAGTCCCCCTCTACCACCAAAAGCAACAACAAGAGTGTCTCCATTAGTAGTTAAATCTCCAAATATCATTCCAGTATCAATATGTCTCACCTCAGTTCCACAAGGAACTTTTAAAATAAGGTCATCACCAGATGCACCAGTACATTTATTGGGTCCTCCTCTACCGCCATCTTTAGAAAAAATTATTTGTTTGAACTTAAAATCCAATAAAGTCTGCAGATTTGAATCAGCTTGAAAAATAATATTCCCTCCATTACCACCATCTCCTCCTGATGGACCACCTGCTGGGACATACTTCTCTCTCCGAAAAGCAACTATTCCATCTCCACCACGTCCAGCCCTAACCGTTATACGTGCTTGATCTATGAACTGCATTTTAGCCTGGTACTGACAACTGATTAGTGATTAGTGATTAGTGATTAGTGATTAAAGAAACGAACTGTACTTAAAAAACAAGAATAAACAAAGGCAACAAATTGACGTATTTACTCTATTTCCACTATAGCGGAGACGATTAAGTATAAGTGTTGATAGAAAGAAGTTTATATATCTTTCATATGCAAAATATAAATCACTTCAAATGCGAAGAAATACTAACTATTTCAACCAAACAACACTACAACCTGCCCCTCCATCATGCAAATCAGCAGGTGTTACTTTTTCGACATAATCAAGGCTTTCTAGCCACTCTAAAAGGCCTTTTTTCAAACGACCACTCCCAATACCATGAACAATCCATAAATGGTTGGTTGTATGCCTCAATTTTTCTTCGACCACAGATTCAGCTTCATGAACCCTAAGGCCCCTAACATCAATAGTATTTTTCTTGGTTTTAACCGTTGAAAGACTACTTAAAGATAGACTAGATTTAATATTAACTACTGTTTCTGGTTGAGTTGGTTTTTGACCCTCCAGACTTTCTACAGAATTCAAATCAACTGTGCTTCTAAAAACACCACACATAACAATCAACTGCATTCCATCTGCTGAAACCCCTATAACTTCTCCTGACTTACCCAAAGAAACTAATCTGACGCGATCTCCTACTTTTGGGAACCAACTAACTTTTTTATTTTTGCTCTTCTTATGACGAGTATGTACTTCCAATCTTTTTAGTCTCTTCCCAGCTACTCTTGCTATCTCACCATCAGCAGTTCCATCTCGCAATTTCCTAATTAATTCCCTTACTTCCTTTTGCCCCTCCAAAATAGAATGTTCTAATTGCTTACGACCTTGTTCTTGAAAGTCATGAGATTGTTTACGTTGTTTTTCCCATTGACTCAGCAACTCTTCATGTAACAACTCAGTACGTGCCAATAAAGCCGCAGCATCCTCTGCGGCTTCTTGCTGCTTATGACGTTGATCCTCTAATCCTTGAATTACATTATTAATATTTTCCACATCAGTGTTAGTAATTAAATTTTGTGCTTTGTCAATAACTTTCAGATCCAGCCCCAATCTCTTTGCAATTACTAAAGCATTACTTCTTCCTGGTATACCCCAATTCAAGACATATGTAGGGACCATAGTTTCACTACAAAAACCTACAGAGGCATTTTCGAAACGTGAATCACTATATTTTAATGCCTTTAATTCTCCAAAATGAGTAGTTGCCACAGTCAAGCGAGCTCTATCTGCAAGAGTGGTTAATAATGCAATCGCTAGTGCAGTCCCTTCTGTCGGATCGGTTCCTGAACCCAATTCATCTAATAAAACCAATGAAGGACCTGTTTTATTAGACAATGATTTTAGGATGCGATCTATACGAACAACATGGCCACTAAAGGTTGACAAACTTTGTTGGAGTGATTGTTCATCACCAATATCTGCCAAAACTTGATTAAACCAAGGTAAAGATGGTTTCCCAATGCAAGGCAAAAGCAAGCCAAATTTTGACATCAGAACCGCTAAGCCAATACTCTTTAATGTGACTGTTTTACCACCAGTATTTGGACCAGTAATTGCAACTACTCTCAATTCTGAAGAAACATCAAAACTAACTGGTTGAACCTTATTTCCTCCTTCAAAATGCTCTTGCCAAACAAGTAGAGGGTGCCTAAACTTTTCAATAAAAAATTTAGTCTTAGATGTTTTTTTGATCTCAGGAGCTACTCCTCCCAGCCACTTGCCATATCGTGCTCTTGCCAACGCAAAATCTAATTTCATCAAGATTTGACAAAGCAATTGCAATATCAGAAAATTCGCACCAATTTCACTACTCCATTGTGCTAATAATCTATTTTCTTCTGCAAGAATTTTTCCCTGAAGTGCAGCAATCTGATCTCCTAAAGGAATAACTACTTTTGGCTCAATAAAAATAGTATTACCTGAAGCAGAACTATCATGAACAGTACCTTTTAATTGGTCAATGGCATTTGCTTTGACTGCTAGAACAGGCCTAGTAGACCTTTCCGCTATAACATTATCCTGAAGAATCGAAGAGCATCTCATCACAATTTGTTTTAGGTGTTCTCGTCTTTCTATTCGTAAACGAAATAGTTCTCTACGTAAGCTAGTTAATATCTCACTAGCTCTATCTGCTACGCGACCACCTTCCTCTAAACCAAATTCTATAAGCCTCTTTAACTCAGGCAAAGTTCTCATATCCGCTACTAATTTAGAGATATTCGGTCGACTTTCTGATTGGCCAATTTGTTTACGCAGCCGAGTCGATGCTCTTAATGTTTCTGAAATTTCCAATAGTTCCGGACCAGTAGCAACACCTCCCTTAAAACATCTAAGCAATATATTCTCTATATCATTAACTCCCAAAAGACTTAAGCCTCCTTCGATCTCTTGGTCTATCTCACTAATTTCTATAGTTTCAAGAAGATAGCCGCAAGAGACTTCAAACTTATTGGGAATTAATCCAATTTCACACTCTCTTTTACCTTGAGAAGTACTAGCAAATGAAGCAATTTGATCACAAACTCGTTGCCACTCTAATAATTCAAGTGTTTCTTCAAATGCAATATCTGTAATACATAAATCAGAGCTCTGCTTGTTAAAAACCATTCAACAATTAATCTTTGATTTCATTATTAGAAGGAATACCCTCTGAAGGTAAATAGAGCATTTCCAACCAATTACCTTCAGGATCTTTTAGATAAAAAGAGGATGTACCATCGCGATGTTCATGTATAGAGCCAACCTGAACACCTGCTTCCATTAATTCCCTGTGCGCTTTTTCTACCTCTGATTTATTTGTAAAATGAAAGGCAAAGTGAGGTCCTGCGGCCTTATAATCTGGCCCCAGTAAAGCCAAGCCATCACTACTAGGATGAGCTTCTAAGTAACACCATTGAGGATCATCCCAAACAAGCTTCATACCCAAACTTATATAAAAAGATTTTGCTCGAGCGATATCTTTGACTCGTATAGCAACATGACCTAGCCTTTTTACATTAACAATTTCTTTTTCCAAAGTCTTTTCAAACATTCACTGACATTATATAAGTATTAGCATAGAAATTTATTGGATTATTAGAATAGTTTTTACCAACTAAATTCATTCATGCTTTAACCATTTAGCAGCATCGCATGCATGATAGGTCAAGATTAAATCTGCTCCAGCCCTTTTAAAACTCAATAAAGTTTCTAGAACAACTGCTTTTTCATCAATCCAGCCCTGAGCAGCAGCAGCTTTAACCATTGAATATTCACCGCTCACATTGTATGCAGCAATAGGTAATTCAGACTCTTGTCTTAAACGATAAATAATATCCAAATATGCAAGCCCAGGCTTGACCATTAGTATGTCTGAACCTTCTTGTTCATCTAATTGAGCCTCTGTAATAGCCTCTCTTGAATTAGCTGAATCCATCTGATAAGTACTTTTATCTTTTGGAATAGGCTTGGAATTTATAGATCTTGGAGCCGAGTCAAGTGCTTCTCTAAACGGTCCATAGTAAGCAGAAGAATATTTTGCGGTATAGCTAATAATCCCAACATTTTCAAAACCTTCATCATCTAAAGCTTCACGAATGGCTCCAACACGCCCATCCATCATGTCACTAGGACCAATCAAATCTGCACCAGAATGAGCCTGAACAATTGCCTGCTTGCAAAGTTGGTCAACTGTTTCGTCATTCAAAACCACTCCATCTGAATTGACAATCCCATCATGACCATCACTTGAATATGGATCTAAAGCCACATCAGTCATTATTGTCATCTCAGGCAATTCTTTTTTTAATTTCCTAATTGCTCTCGGAATTAAACCATTCTCGTTAAAACATTCTTCTCCCCCTTCAGTTTTCAAAGAATCAGCAATCTTTGGGAATAAAACAACACACCTAATACCAAGATCCCAAGCCCTAGTAACTTCTCCAATCAAAGTATCTAATGTCCATCGGTTAGCACCAGGCATTGCCCCTATTGGTTCAATCTCTTTACCTTCATGAATAAATAGAGGGTAAATAAAGTCTGATGCAGAAACAATATTTTCTCTCACCATACTTCTTAATGCAGGCGTTCTGCGGAGGCGGCGAGGACGATAAGTTAGTTCCATATGTTCAAAAGCGAAGTTCACATTAACAATGATCGTAAAGCCTTATAGACGAGGCAAATACATCAAACCCTTATCTATAAGGGTCTGAAAGAATTTCATATACCCTACTGATCTATTTAAATTATCCTTTAAGAACTGTGGCCCCAAAGCTTCGAAGTACTGATAATATTTCATACAGATCTTTCTAAAAGACAGTAGTTGCAGTCAATCTAAGGAAGCAGGAAGAATTAAGAAGTCTTCCATTCACAACCTTATCGAATCTAATTGTTATTATTCGTTTCCCAAAATTTAAGAATCTTGATAAAGAAAATTTTCTAAAAATTTCATACATTACTTAAATTTAGCCCTTCAAGAGATATGATAATTTCTCGGAAATTTGATGGAGTTAAAAATTTTGGCATTGCTTTACGGAATGAACACGAAAAATATTCGTGGAGATATTTTTGGCGGAATTACTGCTGCTGTCAGCGCATTACCTCTTGCTTTGGCTTTTGGTGAACAAGCCTTAGGTTCAGGTGGAGCAATTTATGGGCTCTATGGGGCAATAATAACTGGATTCTTAGCTGCTTTATTTGGAGGCACACCTGCTCAAGTAACTGGTCCAACAGGACCAATGAGTGTAACTGTCAATAATGTCAGGGCTGCTCTTTTAACAGCTGGTATTGGTTCACAGATGCAGCAATTAGGGATACCTCCAGGAGAGCAATTAAAATTTCTTCTACCAGCTTTAATGGCTGCTGTGGTAGTAGGTGGATTATTTCAAATATTATTTGGTCTATTAAAGCTTGGCAAATACATAACTTTAGTCCCTTATTCAGTAATTTCAGGCTTCATGTCTGGAATTGGTTTTATCATAATTGCGATATCAATAGGTCCATTAATTGGGGTAGACACAAGCGGACCTGGAGGCGCTTCAGGTGCACTTTTCAGACTATTTGAGACTGTTACTGCATTTGATTTCAAACTAAATCTTGTTGTTTGCGGTATCAGCATAATGACAGCTGGAGTATTATTTTTCACACCAAAAAAAATCAGTCAATGGATTCCTTCTCCATTACTTGCACTTATACTTGTTACAACAATTTCTCTAGTATTTTTCCAAGGTGCAGACATTCCTAGAATTGAATTTGATGCATCCTCTGATATTGGAATTCAACTTACAGACTTTAATAAATTGGGTGAGGTTACAGACAATTTCAACATCAAATATACTCAATTAATTGTACAAACTGGTTTAATTCTAGCTGTTCTAGGTGCAATTGATTCTTTGTTAACTTCACTAGTTGCAGATAATATTTCTGAAACCCGTCACAATTCAGATAGAGAGTTAATTGGTCAAGGTATAGGTAATGCTGTTTCAGGACTATTTCAGGGTCTTCCTGGAGCAGGAGCAACAATGAGAACAGTAATTAATGTTAAGTCAGGTGGCAAAACTCCCATATCTGGGATGTCTCATTCGATCGTCCTTCTTTTAGTTCTATATGGAGCAGGTGGTGCTGCAACAACCATCCCAAATGCTGTTTTATCAGCAATTCTAATAAAGGTTGGTTTAGATATTGTCGATTGGCGTTTCCTTTTAAGGGCCCATCGTTTATCACTAAAAACTGCAACTGTAATGTGGGGTGTCCTTCTTTTAACTGTTTTCTGGGGACTCATTGAAGCAGTTTTAGTTGGTGTATTTGTTGCAAACTTACTAACAATTGACTCCATCACACAAAGTCAACTTGCTGATATGGATGCAGATTTACCGCTAGATGATAGTCAAGTAATCACAGGTGATTCTTCTCTTCCTGATGATGAAAAAGCTTTATTAGAAAAATGCTCAGGTGAAGTAATGCTATTTAGGCTGAAAGGTCCTTTAAGTTTTGGGGCTGCTAAAGGAATTACTGAAAGGATGATGCTGATACGAAATTACAAAGTGCTTATACTTGATATTACTGAAGTACCAAGACTAGGTGTTACAGCAACTCTAGCTATTGAAGATATGGTTCATGAGGCACAAGCAAATTCCAGAAAAGCATTTGTTGTAGTAACTAATAACAGAGTTAAAAGCCGTTTAAATAAATTTGGAATAAAAGGAATTATCAACTCAAGGAAAGAAGCTCTTGAAGTCGCTAATAGTATAATTTCTAATTAACTAAATTCCTACTAATTAATAACTAACTATAATTATGAGTCATGATTTGATACTACAAAATATATTAACTCCCCCAGTACTATTTTTCTTTTTAGGAACACTTGCTGTTTTCTTTCGTTCAGACTTAGAAATTCCAGCACCTTTGCCAAAATTGTTTTCCTTATACCTGCTACTAGCAATTGGCTTTAAAGGTGGAATAGAACTTCAAAAAAGTGGATTTGGTGGTCAAGTTTTACCAACTGTTTTGGCTGCAATAGCCATGTCTTTATTGATACCACTTATATGCTTTGTAATCTTGCGTTTAAAACTTGATGTATTTAATGCAGCTGCTATTGCAGCTGCATATGGTTCTATTAGTGCAGTTACATTTATTACAGCTGAAAGCTTTCTCGCAAGCCAAGAAATTCCTTTTGATGGTTTTATGGTTGCTGCTTTAGCATTAATGGAATCACCTGCAATTATTGTTGGCCTATTACTTGTAAAGCTAGGTGCTCCAAAAAATCGCCCCAATGGAAGAGTGATGAAGTGGAGATCGATATTGCATGAATCAATGCTTAATGGATCTGTTTATTTACTTTTAGGAAGTCTTTTAATTGGGTTCTTGACTGCCTCCAACAACCCTATAGGCGTAGAAAAAATGAACCCCTTTACAGATAAATTATTCTATGGAGCTGAATGCTTCTTTCTATTAGATATGGGAATAGTTGCAGCTCAAAGACTTCCAGGATTGAAAAAAGCAGGTTCATTTCTAATTTTGTTTGCAATACTTATTCCTTTACTAAACGCATTCATAGGAATTTTTGTTGCGCAATTATTATCACTTAATCAAGGGAACGCATTATTATTTGCTGTTCTTTGTGCTAGCGCTTCATATCTCGCTGTACCAGCTGCAATGCGTATGACAGTGCCAGAAGCAAAAGCAAGCTATTACATTTCGACTACTCTTGGGCTAACCTTTCCTTTTAACATTGTGATTGGAATACCGATCTATATGGGTTTAGTAAACAAATTCATCCCTTCTATAGGATAAAGATATGAAAAGATTAGATCTAATTTTTAGTGAAAGAGAGCTAGATGCAATTCTTGAAGCACTTGAAGCAGCAGAAGTACCTGGTTACACCGTAATGAAACATGCAACTGGAAAAGGTCCGCAAACAATCTGTTCAGAAGATATGGAGTTTACTGGTCTTGGCACCAATGCCCATGTAATAGTTTTTTGCGATATAGAGTTAATAGAAAAGATCAGAGAAAATATAAGATCTATTCTTAATTACTACGGTGGAGTTGCTTATATATCAGAAGCAATTGAAATGTGAAAATCAAAAATTTATGAATGTACCCAATCAACTCTAATTGATTTACGACTATTTAAATATCTATCTATAGCCATAGCGGCAATACATCCATCTGAAGCTGCAACCACAGCCTGTTTAAAAGGGGTATTTCTAATATCTCCTATAGCCCAAACACCATCAGAAGTAGTTGACATGAAATCATCAACCACTACGCCTCCATCATCTTTCAATGCGATCTGATCACCCAAAAAATCTGTAATAGGCTTAGAACCACTCATATATACAAATACCCCCTCTAAAGCTAAATATTGATTATCTTCTTGTGCTCTGTTCTTAACGTAAACTCCAGTCACACCTCCATCATTGCCTTCTATTTTCATTAATCTTGTCTTGCTCCAATGCTTAACATTAGATTCTCCCAACAAAGCCTGAGCATTCAAATCATCTTCTTTAGGATCATTAGAAGTAAGCCAATGAACAGTTGAGGCAAATTTTGTAAGCACTTGCGCTTCTTCTATAGCTTCTTTATTAACTCCAACAACCGCAACTTCTCTTCCTTTATAAAAGGCTCCATCACAAGTAGCACAATAACTAACTCCTCGACCTAAGAAATCAGCTTCTCCCTTAAAGGAAGCTGGCCTCCCCATGGCTCCACTAGCAACAACTAATGCACGGCCCTTAAAAGTACCCTCAGGAGTAAATACAGTTTTCCATTCTCCTGTTACATCTATTCCAAAAACTTGAGCCCTACGATAATCAGTACCATACTGAACAGCTTGATCTCGCATTAATTTCAGCAAGTCATCTCCACTAATATCTGTTGGAACACCTGGATAATTTGCAATTTGATGCGTAATAGCTAAAGCACCTACTGCAGGATTCTTATCTAAAATGACTGTTTTTAGATTGGCTCTTGAAGTATAAAGAGCACAGCTACATCCTGCGGGTCCTCCTCCAACTATCACAACATCAGTTTCTACAGTTTCCAAAATTTCTCTCCTTTAAAAATTAGCTTTCCCTTAAGTAAGTCATTATAAGACTCCCCTAAAAAAAAAGTAAAAGTTTCACTGCAAATTTGGAGTAGCTTAATATTGCTATCTGTTTATCAGTTTAAATTAAATGATCCTATAAAATTATTTAAGATTAATTTGCTTGCATAAAGCATTACAAATAATATATTAATTAATTATGGTTCATAAAACAAGATTTAAAAAGATTACCTATTTTTGGTTTTTACCCTTTGCAATGGGAGTTTGCCTTTCAGGCGGATATATTGTTACTAGCAAAATTCTCTTAAAAGCAAGTAAAAGCAAGAATATATCAGCTGAATCTCATCAATTAAAGTCAAATATTTTATCAGAAAAGGAACAGTCAAAATATAATAATAATGAGGTTAGAGAGTCTATTTCAGATAAAATTACAAATGCTAATACTGAATCAGGTTTAAAAACATCTAATCAGAAGTTATCTTCAGGGGCTAACACCCCAAAGATAAAGAAGGATCCCAATCAAGAGTCAGCACTGGAAAAACAAATCGAAAAGCCAATGACTCTTATCCCAACCTCTTCAGATAAGCTACAGAAAATATTTAATGAGCTCTTCCAAACACTTCCAAAACCATAATTTAAATAAAATCTTCTAAAATCTGTTTTTACCTGAGTCAAGTAATGATAAAACCAGAAAACTTTCTCAAGGCTGCTTTTAATAGCATTAAAGCTAGGGTAAAAAAAACAATTATTTATTCTGCATATGAAACGGCTAATTTCATGAAAGATGCTCCTGAAATCATTAAAAAAGAGTGGAATGAATTTAAAGATGAGGTTTCATTTGAAGCTGAGCGGATTAATGATTTCACAAATGAAGAGGTATCTTCAGAAGAAATTATCTTTAAAAGAGAAGATAATATTTCTCCTCAAAAAAAAATTGATCAGATAAGAAAAAAAATTAAAGATTTAAATAATCAAGTCGAGGAAATGCATTGACAATGATCAATTCTTTTAAAAATGCTTTACGTAGATATTTACGAGCAATACGAATATGGAAATCTGTATTTATTTTGATTTTTTGTCTATGGTATGACTCACGAAAATGGTCTTATACAGGTGGTTTTTCTAAAACCAAACAAGAAATTAGACAGAAACAGAGAGCAAAATGGCTTACGAAAGAATTACTAAGTCTAGGCTCAGCATTTATTAAACTTGGTCAGTTAATCTCGGCGAGGCCTGATGTACTACCAAAAAGTTGGGTAGTTGAATTAGCAGGATTACAAGACAAAGTTCCACCTTTTAGCTTTGAAAAAGTACAAGAGATAATAGAAAGCGAGCTAGGAGAACGTTGTAAAGAAATTATTGATCTTGATGAAACTCCTATTGCTGCTGCCTCAATAGCACAAGTTCATAGGGCATGCCTAAGTAGTGGCCGCCAAGTTGTTTTCAAGGTGCAAAGACCTGGGTTAGAAACATTTTTCAAACTTGATCTTGAAGTAATGCAAAAAGTAGCTTCATTGCTACAAAAAAACAAATCATTAAGCAGAGGAAGAGACTGGATTGCAATTGCAAAGGAATGCAAAAGAGTTTTACTTAGAGAGCTGGACTTTAGAGTTGAGGCACAATATGCAGCAAGATTTCGCCAACAATTTTTAGAGGAACCAAAAATAAAAGTTCCTGGGGTTATATGGGAACTAAGTACTAAAAAAATTATCTGTCTAGATTATCTACCAGGCACAAAGATCAATGATCAAGAAACAATTAAAAAAAATGGTTTAAATCCATCTTCAATAGCTGAATTAGGAGCAGCTAGTTATTTAAAGCAATTAATTCAATTTGGATTTTTTCATGCAGACCCACATCCTGGGAACCTAGCTGTTGATTCTGATGGCTCACTTATATTTTATGACTTTGGAATGATGGGGATGATATCTGATCGAGTTAGAGAAAAAATTGGCAGAATGGTTAGGGCTGCAGCCGTGCAAGACGTCACAACACTTGTTAAAGAATTGCAAAAAGCAAATCTTCTGGCAGAAGACATTGATTTGGGACCTGTCAGAAGATTAATAAGAGTGATGCTAAAAGAAAAGCTTACTCCTCCTTTTAGCTCAGATACTATTGAGAAACTATCTGTAGATCTTTATGAATTAATTTATGAACAACCATTCAGGATACCAGTTGAACTAATATTTGTAATGAGAGCTCTCTCTACTTTTGAAGGGGTAGGAAGAACCTTAGATCCAAGCTTTAATTTAATAGCAATAACAAAGCCATACCTCCTGGAACTAATGACCTCAAACAACACAAATGACCTACTTAATGAGATAGGACGACAATTTGGAGAAATAGGTACTAAAGCCGTGGGTCTTCCCAAACGATTAGATGAAAATCTAGAAAGGCTTGAGCAAGGAGATCTTCAGCTTCAAATCAGGTTAGGTGAATCTGATAGACAATTACGCAGAATGATTAATGCCCAGCAATCAATGGGTCAATCTATTTTGCTCGGATGCCTTGGAATTTCAGCAGCTCTTCTAGGGTCAAGCAATAAAGCTATTTTTTCTCTACTACCAATAATAATTGCTCTTCCAATTTCAATTAAATGGCTCAAATTACAAATGAAAATAAGAAGAGATGAGAATATTGAAAGACTTCAAGGCAAGCAATAGTACTTAGAAAAACTCTTATATATTAAACAATATTCAATTTAAAGCACTGCCTCTTGGTCCTAAGCCCACAGCACCTGCAAAAACAGACTGTGAGCCCAATTCATCTTCAATTCGAAGAAGTTGATTATATTTAGCAACTCTTTCACTCCTGCTTAATGACCCTGTTTTTATTTGTCCGGACCTAGTAGCAACAGCAAGGTCTGCGATTGTAGTATCTTCTGTTTCTCCACTTCGATGACTAATAACACTAGTATAGCCTGCTCTATTTGCAAGTTCTATAGCCTGTAATGTCTCAGTTAAAGAGCCAATTTGATTTACTTTTATTAAAATAGAATTAGCTATATTATTATCTATTCCTTTCTGCAATCTTTCACTATTAGTTACAAATAAATCATCTCCAACAAGTTGTACTTTATCTCCTAATTCTTTAGTTAATAATCCCCATCCTTTCCAATCATCTTCTGCCAATCCATCTTCAATTGAAATTATAGGATAAGAGTTAACTAAACTTTTTAATTCATTTATCATTTGTTCACTAGAGAATTGATTCCCTCCAAAATAATATAAGCCATCTTTAAAAAATTCAGTACTAGCAACATCTAATGCCAAAGATATCTCTTCTCCTGGAATAAACCCCGCCTTTTCAATTGCCTTAACCAATAAATCTCCAGCAGCCTTATTACTTTCTAGATTAGGTGCAAATCCTCCTTCATCTCCAACTGCAGTAGATAACCCCTCATCTGAAAGTAACTTCTTAAGTGTATGGAATACTTCTGCTCCCATTCGAAGAGCCTCTCTAAAATCGTTTGCTCCATGAGGAACTAACATAAACTCCTGAAAATCAAGATTATTTGCAGCATGAGCACCGCCGTTAATAACATTCATCAATGGTACTGGCAATAATGAAGACATTGGATTACCTAGATATCTATAAAGAGGCATTCCAAGAGCATTTGCAGCAGACCTAGCAGTAGCAATACTTACAGCTAAAATGGCATTAGCTCCAAGATTAGATTTATTTTCTGTTCCATCAAGCTCCTTCATTAATAAATCAACTGACAATTGATCTGCGGCACTAAGACCACATAAAGAAGGAGCAATACGTTCTTCAATATTCTCTACAACTTTCAATACACCTTTACCCATATAACGATCACCCCCATCTCTCAACTCATGGGCCTCGTAAGCTCCAGTACTGGCGCCACTAGGAACAATTGCACGGCCTTTAGCTCCTCCCTCAAGCAAAACCTCAGCCTCAACTGTTGGATTACCCCTAGAATCAAGAACCTCTCTTGCGAAGATGGTATCAATAACTAAATCAAGAGAATCAATCACTTTGAAATTTATGCTTTATTAGATCTTATGAGTTGCAGGTACCATTTACTTATCCTTTTTTAGCATTTTGGGATTTCGAGGAATTTTGAAAAAGCTTAAAAAGGATTCAAAATGGAGATGAATTTGATGAAAAGAGTTATTTAAAAATGAAAATTCTGCACACTATGATTCGAGTTCTAGATCTCAAAAAGTCTATTTGTTTTTATACAGATATATTGGGTATGAAGCTTTTAAGGAAAAAAGATTATCCCTCTGGACGCTTTACACTTGCTTTTGTAGGTTTTGGTTCAGAAAGCAATTCATGTGTGCTGGAGCTTACACACAATTGGGACGTTGAGAATTATCAAATGGGTAATGCTTATGGTCATATAGCTTTAGGTGTTGATGATATTTATCAAACCTGTGAAGCAATTAAAAAAAATGGAGGGAAAGTGACTAGAGAACCTGGGCCTATGAAACACGGTAAAACAGTTATTGCTTTTGTAGACGACCCTGATGGGTACAAAATTGAATTGATTGATCTTGCATCACGAAATAATGCAAATTAATTCATATGAACAATCAAGTAATTCAATCATCAGCTCCAAGAAGTCTTACCGCATCTCCTGATAGTTTTAGTGATGATGCATGGAATCTTTTACTAAATAGTGAAGAAGAAGCACGTAAATGGCGTCATGAATATTTAGATGTAGAACACATTCTTCAAGTTATTTTTACTTATGAAATTTATAGAAATATTATCAATGCATTACCAATAAATAGTTCTGATCTTTTAGATACATTAGAAGATTTTCTCGCAGATATAGACATATCAAATGCAGGAGAAATATTTATTGGTGAAGATCTTGAGATACTGCTAGATACAGCCAATTCTTCTAGGAGTCGCTGGGGTTCAAAGTGTATAGAAATATCACATTTACTGCTTGCTATAGCAAAAGACAAAAGAATTGGCGAGCAAATATTCCAACAGTTTGGTTTAACAAGTGAAATTTTAGAGGGAGAGTTAAAACGATTACCTAAAATAAAAAAGAGCAAGGAAAAAACAAAAAAATCAAACCCTAAAACATTTAACTACAAAAATATAGACGCGCCCTTAGAGAAAGTTATACAAGAGACCAAAAAAGGTGAAATAAATAGTAATGAAAAACTTATCATTAAAGAAGAAATCAGTTCACTAGAGATATATGGTAAAGATCTTACAGTTAAAGCAGAGAAAGGAGAATTAGATCCAGTAATTGGAAGAGATGAAGAAATTCAACTAACAATAAAAGTTTTATCTAGAAGAGGTAAAAATAACCCGGTATTAATTGGTTCGCCTGGAGTTGGTAAAACTGCTATAGCTGAATTATTAGCACAAAGAATCATAAATGATGATGTTCCAGATTCTATAAAGGGTCTAAAACTTATTTCCTTAGATATAGGAGCATTAATTGCAGGGTCTAAACTAAGAGGACAATTTGAGGAAAGGCTTAGATCTGTTTTTAAAGAAGCTAGTGATCCTAATTCAGGAGTAGTTTTATTTATTGATGAATTACATACTATTTTAGGAACGGAAAGATCAAGTAGTAATGTTGCAAATTTATTAAAACCAGCTCTAGCAAGCGGTGAAATCAGATGTATTGGGGCTACTACTCCAGAAAACTATAGGAACACAATTGAAAAAGATCAAGCATTAAATAGAAGATTCCAAAAAGTACAAATTAAAGAACCCTCTATAGAATTAAGCATAGAAATTTTAAGAGGAATTAAAGAACGATATGAAGATCATCATAACGTAAAAATTACAGACGAAGCATTAATAACTGCTATTCGTTTAGCTGATAGATATATAAGTGACAGATGTCTTCCTGATAAAGCAATAGATTTAATAGATGAAGCAGCAGCTCAAATAAGAATAGAGTCTACTAGCACACCAAAATCAATTAGAGGAGCAGAAAATAAGATAAAAGAAATAGAAAATATATTACTAAGTAAAACACAATATGAATCATCAGATGAGTCAATTCAATTACAAGACGAAAGAAGCAAGATCGAAGGAGAGCTTAAAGATTTAATGGAGAGTTGGAATAAAGAGAAATCAATGATTAGTGAGTTAAAAGAAGCTTCAAATGAGGCAGAATATATTAAAGAAACTATTAATCAAGCAGAACAAGAAGGCGAACTAGAAGAAGCAGCAAGACTTCAATATGATGAATTGCCTCACATAAAAATCCAGATAGAAGAAATATCTAATAATTTATACGAGTTTAGAAGTAAAGGGAAATCGCTAATAAAAAGCATAGTTGAAGAAGAGGATATAGCAGATGTAGTAGCCAAATGGACAGGTATACCCGTTAACAAAGTTTTAGCTGGTGAAAAACAAAAACTATTAGGCTTGGAAAACGAATTATCCAAAAAAATTATTGGTCAATTTGAGGCAGTTAAAGCAGTATCTGCAGCCATTAAAAGAGCACGTGCTGGGATGAAAGATGTAAGAAGACCAATCGGATCTTTCCTGTTTTTAGGGCCTACAGGAGTAGGGAAAACAGAACTAGCAAAGACCCTTGCGGCTTCGCTTTTTGATCAATCAGAAGCCTTAGTAAGGCTAGACATGAGTGAATTTATGGAACGTAATGCAGTGGCCAGATTAATTGGTGCACCACCTGGATATGTCGGATATGAACAAGGTGGGCAACTTACTGAGGCAATAAGGAGAAATCCATATTCAGTTCTTTTATTAGATGAAGTAGAGAAAGCTCATCCAGATGTTTTCAACATTCTCTTACAAGTACTTGATGATGGAAGACTTACTGATTCCCAAGGTCGCACAATTGACTTTCGCCACACAGTTGTAATCATGACTAGCAATCTTGCTAGTAGAAAAATTTTAGAAAATGCGAAGTTATCTCATGAAGAAAAAGAAATAAGCAATAAATTACAAGAAAATCTCACTCAAAGTATTGACCAATCATTGGCTAAACATTTTAGACCTGAGTTTTTAAACCGTATTGATGAAGTAATAAGATTTCTACCTCTTACGCAAAAAGGGCTTAAAAAAATAATCAAACTTCAACTATCTGAATTAACACAATTAATATCTGAGCAGGATTTAGAGTTACGTATAGACGAAAACACTATTGAAAATCTTGCACTAGAAGCCTATGAGCCAGAATACGGGGCAAGACCACTAAGGAGGATCTTAAGACGGAGAATAGAAAATCCACTTGCAACCAAACTATTAGAAGATCAATTTATTGGAGCAAAAACAATCAGAGTACAAACTTCTTCTGAGAATTCAAAAATACTAGAATTCACTGCAGAAAACTAAAAGTTATCTTATCCATTATTCTGTTACCAAAAGCCGTTGCATTCGCATAGGCTTATTTGTCTCAGATTTATTATAAAGTGACAAGTTCAACTCCTCAAGAAACCCCAAAATCACCCTCTCCTCCAGACCAAGAGTTACCTTTGACTAAAAAAGGTTTTCTAGGTTCTACTATAGATGAATTAAAATTAGTAGTTTGGCCTAGTCGTCAACAATTATTTAGCGAGTCTATAGCAGTAATTTTAATGGTTACACTATCTGCCGCTTCAATTGCTGCAGTCAGCCGATTTTATGGCTGGGGGGCTTCACAAATTTTCCGTTGAACTAATAAAGTTCAATGTTATTGCCCATTTATTCACTTATCTTCATTTGAAACGTGTCAGAGATTGATCCCACACCCAAAGAACCTATCCAGGTGATGGATCTGCCTAATTCCTCCACAGGAGAGGAGATCATTTCCACAGCTAAAACAAGTATTGCCAGATGGTACGCAATACAAGTTGCCTCTAGTTGCGAAAAAAAAGTAAAAGCAACTCTTGAGCAAAGAGCTGTAACCCTAGGTGTTAGTAACAGAATTTTAGAGATTGAAATTCCGCAAACTCCCGCAGTGAAATTAAAAAAAGATGGAAGCAGACAATCTACTGAAGAGAAAGTCTTCCCAGGTTATGTTCTGGTTCGCATGGTTCTTGATGAAGACACCATGATGGCAGTGAGGAGTACGCCAAACGTAATAAATTTTGTTGGAGCAGAAGATCGCAGAGCAACTGGTAGGGGAAGAGGTCATATAAAGCCAAGGCCACTAAGCAGGCAAGAAGTAAATAGGATCTTCAAACGAGCAGCCGAAAAGAAAACAGTAGTAAAGCTTGACTTAGCAGAAGGAGACCAAATATTAGTAACTGCAGGTCCTTTTAAAGATTTCCAAGGTGAAGTAATAGAAGTTTCTGGTGAAAGAAACAAACTAAAAGCACTCCTTTCTATATTTGGTCGAGAAACTCCCGTAGAACTCGAATTCTCTCAAATCAGTAAACAGAACTAACTGATTCTTTGCTCATTCATCATTGGTGGGCATATAAAGAAATAGGTTTGTCAAAACCTTTTCCAAACAATCCTTTAACAAGGCACTTCTCAATTCATCCTTTTTTTAGAAGATGGCAAAGAAAATTGTAGCTGTGATCAAACTAGCCCTACAAGCTGGCAAAGCAAATCCAGCACCTCCAGTTGGTCCTGCATTAGGTCAGCATGGAGTAAATATTATGGCTTTTTGCAAGGAATACAATGCAAAAACGCAAGACAAAGCAGGATTAATTATTCCTGTGGAAATCTCGGTTTTTGAAGATAGAAGTTTCACTTTTATAACAAAAACCCCACCAGCTTCTGTCCTAATCACTAAAGCGGCAGGAATTACCAAAGGTTCTGGTGAATCAGCTAAAGGTCAGGCAGGTAGTATTAATCGTACTCAGCTTGAGGAAATCGCCAAAACAAAATTACCTGATCTCAATTGCAACAATATTGAATCGGCAATGAAGGTTATTGAAGGAACAGCCCGCAATATGGGCGTTGCTATCAGTGATTAATTTTTTATTTCTCTTTCCAACAATCCATTAAAACAAAAGGGGGAGACATTAAGTCGAAAGAACCCCAACAAAATTATGACAAAAATCTCTAAAAGAATGGCAAATTTATCTTCCAAAGTGGAAGACAAGGCTTATTCACCTTTAGAAGCCATTAAATTAGTCAAAGAAAATGCAAATGCAAAATTTGATGAAACTATTGAAGCTCATGCTCGATTAGGAATTGACCCAAAATACACTGACCAGCAACTTAGGACTACAGTTGCGCTACCAAAAGGGACAGGTCAAGAGATAAAAATAGCAGTTATCGCTAAAGGAGAAAAAGTTTCTGAAGCAAATAAAGCTGGGGCAGATTTAGCTGGGGAAGAAGAGCTTATTGAAGCCATTAATAAGGGAGAGATGAACTTTGATCTACTCATTGCAACTCCTGACATGATGCCTAAAGTGGCGAAATTAGGAAGAGTTCTTGGACCTAGAGGGCTAATGCCAAATCCAAAAGCCGGCACAGTAACTACAGACCTTACTGGAGCAATAAAAGAATTTAAAGCAGGAAAACTTGAATTTAGAGCTGATCGTGCCGGAATTGTTCATGTAAGATTTGGCAAAGCCAGTTTTTCTGCAGAAGATCTTCTAGAGAACTTAAAGGTATTGCATGCCACAATTGACCGTAATAAACCTAGTGGTGCCAAGGGTCGTTACTGGAAAAGTCTATATATAACTTCGACTATGGGACCTTCAGTAGGAATTGATATGGCTGTTTTACAAGATAGCCAAGAAGATGGGTAGCCTTTATGTTGTATCTTTATAAGTATTGGTTAGCGCCAAACGGGCATCCGCCCGGCCATAGACAGCAGGTAGTTAATCTAATCAGAAAATTGATGAGATTAAAGTAAGTCCTGCCGAGGTTGACGTAAAGATTTTCCATAATTGGATTGAATCGACAGCGGCCTCGTCTCTTTCTTAAGAGATAAACTCGGCCGTATGTCCGGCTTCTTCCCCCGATTCGATCCAATTACTATGGGCCGCACGCTGGAGAGCAAAAAACAAATTGTCGAAGAGATTAAAGGCCTCCTCGATAAAGCCGAAATGGCTTTAGTTCTGGATTATCAGGGCTTATCCATTAAAGAAATGTCAGATTTGCGTGCTCGTCTAGAGCCAAGCAAAGGCATCTGCAAGGTAACTAAAAACACCTTGATGCGTAAAGCAATTAATGGAAACAATACCTGGTCAGGCCTTGATTCTTTATTAACAGGCACAAATGCATTCGTACTTGTAAAAGGCGATGTAGGTAGTGCTTTGAAAGCAGTTCAAGCTTTCCAAAAGGATACAAAAAAATCCGAGACAAAAGGCGGCCTTTTTGAAGGCAAACTTCTTTCTCAGGATGAAATAAAAGCAATTTCGGCTCTACCTTCTAAGGAAGCACTTATGGGTCAAATAGCTGGTTCATTAAATTCCATAACTACAAAAATTGCAGTTGGTATTAATGAAATTCCTTCTGGTCTAGCTAGATCTCTAAAAGAACATGCAAATAGCAGTGAAAACTGACTAGCTAAATCTTCGACTAAATCTTTTTCTCCCTAAAAATACTTGCTGTATTCAAATCATGTCTTCAAAAACGGACGAGATTCTCGAGTCACTAAAAAGTCTTTCATTGTTAGAAGCCTCTGAGCTTGTAAAACAAATAGAAGAGACATTCGGTGTTTCTGCTGCTGCATCTGCCGGAGTAGTAATGGCTGCTGCTCCTGGAGCTGCTGGAGGTGGCGGTGAGGCCGCTGCAGAAGAAAAAACTGAATTTGATGTTGTACTAGAAAGCTTTGAAGCTTCTGCAAAAATCAAAGTTCTAAAGGAAGTTCGTAACGCAACAGGACTAGGTCTTGGAGATGCCAAAGCAATGGTAGAAGCAGCTCCTAAGACAATTAAAGAAGGAGCTTCCAAAGATGAAGCTGAAGCCCTCAAAAAAGCAATAGAGGAAGTTGGAGGCAAAGTAACCCTTAAGTAAATACCAGCTAATATTTACTTATAAGGGTTACGGCCTCTTACAATGCCGGTCTTCGTGACCGGCTATTTTTTTAAAAATGACTAAAGAACATGGTCGAGTAATAGCTGCAGCAACCGATGGAGCATGTAGCGGTAACCCTGGCCCGGGTGGATGGGGTGCTCTTATAAGATTTGAAGATGGCTCTATAGATGAATTTGGTGGATTCGAAGCTAAAACGACAAATAACAGAATGGAGCTAAAAGCTGCACTGATTGTGTTAGAAAAACTTAAAC
>QCPC01000015.1 GCA_003212695.1 Prochlorococcus sp. AG-436-C13
AGATTCGTCTTTTTCTGAGGGTTTTGGAGTCCGTTTCGCTGGAAGTGCTCCATATTGCTTAACAGTTAAGTATCTAATTACATCCTCACTTAATCTCATGCTCTTTTCAAGATTTTCTACATGATATCCATTCCCTGTATGGCTTAATTGGACATAAATGCCTTCTTTATATTTGCCAATTGTATATGCAAGACGTCTTTTTCCTCTCATCTGATTATCAAGAATTTTCGCCTTAGCTTTTTCAAGGATTTCACTATATTTTTTTAAATGGCTTTCGACTTCATCCTCCGGAATATCCGGACGGAGTATATACATTGTTTCGTAATAAGTTGGATCTGACATGGAATTACCTGTTCCGATTGGGACTGAAGGCTCATTTGATTAATTTGAGCATCGGAAAAATTATTTTATACCCTCATGGTTGTTTATTCAAATTTGCATTTTTGTTGCTGAACTTATTCCTGGTAGATCTGGCTCAATCCCTCTTAAACATTGAATTATTGTAAAAGTTACTGTAGTTAAAGTGGCTATAAAGATAATTGATTCTAGATTTCTAAGTAATATTAAGTCACTTATTAATAAATTTATGTAACCAAATATTATCAGGATTAGTTTTATGAGAATTGCTTGCATTGAATTATATCTCATAAAATAAGGGATATTTTGATTTTTGGCTATACCTAAAAAAATAATAGTAAATTTCCAAAATGTAAATTCTGTTAAATATATAGGATAGGAAAAATCGGATATATTAGTAATTTTGTTAATGTAAAACTGTTGAATATATCATATCCATAGTAGAGTCCATTAGATAAATGAAAAATGTAAAGTAAAGCACTTAAAACCCTTTGTTTAAAAGAAGTCATTGATTGTTTAGTGCTTTTAAGGCAGCTTGTTTCATATGTTCTGTTGGTATTTTTTCTATTCCACTCCATAATCTGAGTGAAGCGGCTCCTTGTTCAATAAGCATTTCTAGTCCATCTATTGTTTTGCAACCATATCTTTGTCCTAGCTTTAACCATTCTGTAGGTCTTGGTGTATAAATTAAGTCATAAAGAGTTGTATCTTCTTTAAGGTTTTCCCATATCTTATTTCCTAGTGGCACTTCATTTGTATTTGTATACATTCCTACCGGCGTAGTATTAATTATTAAATCTGCTTCTTTAATAAATTTACCTAAGAATAGATCCATAGTTAGACATGTTTTGATTTCAGTTGATGTAAATTTGTTTTTTTTAATCTCATTGTTGAAATCATTTAACGAAACTTTATTGCGTCCAACAATATAAATTTTGCTAAACTTTAACTTAACTAGTCCATGGATCACTGCTCTAGAACTACCTCCACAACCAAGTATAAGTGCTATTCTTTTGTGCCAATTTTTTTCTGGTTTTAATGGAGCAAGAAAGCCGTCAATATCAGTATTTGTGCCGGTCCAAGTATTTGATTTGTCTGGGATTAATGTATTAACTGCTCCAGTATTTTTTGCAATATTAGTGAGTTGGCTACATACATTAACAGCAATATTTTTGTGTGGAATGGTTATATTCAAACCTTTGCAATCAATTGCTCGCAAACCTTTTGTTACTAAAGTAAAATCATCTTTTTTACATGGAATGGCTAGGTAGCACCAATTTAGATTTAATTCTTTAAAAGCTGCATTATGTATTATTGGGGATAATGAGTGTTTTACGGGACAGCCAAGAACCCCTACGAGACTGGTGTCTCCATCAATTAATTCTTTCTTAAAGCAAACCATCTGTTCATATTACTTAGTTTGCTGTTCGGGAACCACACCTCGCCTCTAAGTGCACTCACTGCCGAGGATGACCCTATTAATAAAGACATTATTTTTTAGGAGCAGAATTCAATGGGGAAGGTTGTAGGGATCGATCTAGGTACAACCAATAGCTGTGTTGCTGTAATGGAAGGTGGAAAGCCAACAGTTATAGCTAATGCAGAAGGTTTTAGAACAACTCCTTCTGTAGTTGCATATACAAAAAATCAAGATCAGTTAGTTGGACAGATTGCTAAACGTCAAGCAGTTATGAATCCAGAGAATACTTTTTATTCTGCTAAACGTTTTGTTGGACGTCGTGTAGATGAAGTCAATGAAGAGTCGAAGGAAGTTAGCTATGGAGTAGAAAAATCTGGCTCTAGTGTAAAACTTAAATGTCCAGTATTAGATAAACAATTTTCTCCTGAAGAAGTTGCTGCTCAGGTTTTACGTAAATTATCAGAAGATGCAGGTAAATACTTAGGGGAGAATATTAGTCAAGCAGTTATTACTGTCCCTGCTTATTTTAATGATTCTCAGCGTCAAGCTACTAAAGACGCCGGAAAGATAGCTGGTTTAGAAGTTCTTCGTATTATTAACGAACCAACTGCAGCCGCTCTTGCTTATGGATTAGATAAAAAAAGTAATGAGCGCATTTTGGTTTTTGATTTAGGAGGAGGTACTTTCGATGTCTCTGTTTTAGAGGTTGGAGATGGTGTATTTGAGGTTTTATCAACTTCTGGAGACACCCATCTTGGTGGTGATGATTTTGACAAAGTTATTGTTGACCATTTAGCAGCAACTTTTAAGGCTAATGAAGGAATTGATCTTCGTCAGGATAAACAAGCGCTTCAACGTCTTACAGAAGCAGCAGAAAAGGCCAAGATTGAATTATCTAATGCTACTCAAAGTGAAATAAATCTTCCTTTTATTACTGCTACTCCAGAAGGCCCTAAACATGTAGATTTAACCCTTACAAGGGCTAAATTTGAAGAATTAGCTGCGAAATTAATTGATCGTTGTCGTGTTCCTGTTGAACAGGCTTTACAAGATGCAAAATTATCCACTGGTGAAATAGATGAAATTGTTATGGTAGGTGGATCTACACGAATGCCTTCTGTTAAAGAATTAGTAAAGAGAGTTACTGGCAAAGATCCTAATCAAACCGTTAATCCTGATGAAGTTGTAGCCGTTGGTGCTGCTATTCAAGGTGGTGTTTTAGCAGGAGAAGTCAAAGACATATTGTTACTTGATGTCACTCCTTTGTCATTAGGGGTAGAAACCTTGGGTGGAGTTATGACAAAAATGATTACTAGAAATACAACTGTTCCTACAAAAAAGACTGAAACTTATTCAACCGCAGTAGATGGTCAAACCAATGTTGAAATTCATGTGCTTCAGGGAGAGAGGGAAATGGCATCAGATAATAAAAGTCTTGGCACGTTTAGGTTGGATGGCATACCACCTTCTCCTAGAGGAGTGCCTCAGATTGAAGTGACTTTTGATATAGATGCTAATGGGATTTTGAGTGTTACTGCAAAAGATAAAGGTAGTGGAAAAGAACAGAGTATTTCTATTACTGGTGCATCAACTTTGTCAGACAATGAAGTTGAGAAAATGGTAAAAGATGCAGAAACTAATGCAACTGCTGATAAAGAAAAAAGAGAACGTATTGATATAAAGAATCAAGCAGAAACTCTTGTATATCAAACAGAGAAACAACTAGGAGAATTAGGCGATAAAGTTGATAATGCAGCTAAAGAAAAAGTTGAAGGAATGCGACTTAATTTGAAAGAAGCAGTAGATAAAGATGATTACGAAACTATGAAAAGTTTAGTTGAAGAACTTCAAAAAGAGCTTTATTCTTTAGGAGCTTCTGTTTATCAACAAGCGAATGCTGCTTCTCAAGCAGCAGAAGGACCATCTAGTGATTCTACTAATTCAGGTGAAGGTAATGATGATGTTATAGATGCAGAATTTACAGAGTCTAAATAATTAACTTATTTGTTTTGTAACCCATTCTGCGCAAGCAGGAGCTAGTAATATCCCGTTTCTATAGTGACCTGTGTTAATTATTAAGCCTGGTTCAAGGTTTTCTAATATTGGCGCTGGCTGTTTTTGAGGTCTTGCTCTTATCCCATACCATTGTTGTTTAATTTGAGCATTTTGAAGCCATTTTGGTGCATTTCCATAAAGGCTTTTCATCTTTTTCAATTGCTCTTCGTTTGCTTTTTCTCCAGGTTCTAATGTTGCACCAACTAACATTTTATTTTTCCCATTTGGTATTAGATTAACTCCATTAAAATTTATAACACTGGGCAAATTTACCAAACTTATATTATTATTTATTGTAATTTCAATTGCTTGTCCAAGAATTGGTTCCATTGAATATTCATATCCTACGGTTTTGATAATAGATTGACTATTTAATGACGAACAAATAATCACATAATCCATAATTAAAGTGTGATTCTGCTCCAGATTTATTTTCCATTTTTTAATACTTGATTGAGATAATCTATTTAAAGATAATACTTTTTTATTTATCTTATTTACCTTTAATTTCTCTAAAGAAATAATCAGAGATTTCATTAATGAAGAGGGTTGGATTCTTCCATCCAATGAAGATATTAGGCCTCCATATTTAAAATTTGGGAATAAACTTTTAATGTTTAGTTCAATGTCATTTTCAATAAATTTTAGCCCTAAATGTGCTTTATCTTTGCAAAGTTCTTGTAATTTTATTTTCTCATCATTAGTAGATGCTATTTTAAGTAATGGTTTTTTTAACTCTAAAAGATTATTATTTGTAGATAATTGCTCAATCCATTTAGGCCAAAGCTCCATACTGCGTTGTCTTAGATGCCAACTACGACCTTTCGATCTACCGAATATATTCCCCATAAGTACACCAAGTGATGCATTAGTGCCTGATCGAATTCCATTGCTATTATTCAATTCACTTGGCTTAGGATCTATAAGAGTTACTTTGTGTCCGTTTAAAGCAAGATTGAATGCCGTTGAGCTGCCTACAACGCCTCCTCCAATAACAGCAATTTCTTTTAAGGTCATGTTTTTCTTTCTATTCATTACCCTTTAATTCATTCAATGATTAGATATGAATAGATAATTACTTCATGTTCTTTTTTAGCTTTGACTACTGTCATCTTGCAACTTATTTGTCCAGACCGTCCTGGTTTGGTTAATCGATTATCAGGTTGGATAGCAAGTCATGATGGGAATATTCGCCATGCTGATCATCATAGAGATGAAGGAGCAGGAATGTTTTTGAGTAGATTAGAGTGGGATTTGAATGGATTTAGTTTAGATAGAGAAGAGATTCACAAACAAATTCTTCAACTAGCTAATAATTTAGGAGGTAAAGCCCAATTGAATTTTTCTGATGAGATTCCAAGAGTTGCAATATTTGTTAGTAAGCAGAGCCACTGTTTAATAGATTTGCTTTGGAGAGTAAATAATCAAGAGATGAAAATGATAGTCCCTGTAGTGATTTCTAATCATAGAGATCTACAAAATATATGCAAACAGTATAATGTAGATTATAAGTATCTACCTGCTAATAACTTAGATAAGTCATTTGTTGAGAAGGATATACTTAATACTCTCAATGAGTATAAAATAGATTTGATTGTTTTAGCAAAATATATGCAAATTTTAAGTCCTAACTTTATTAATCAATTTCCAAATATTATAAATATACATCATTCTTTTTTACCTGCCTTTAAGGGGGCTAAACCTTATCATAGAGCCTGGGAAAGGGGTGTAAAATTAATAGGTGCAACAGCTCATTATGTTACCCAAGATCTTGATGATGGACCAATTATAGATCAAACTATTGTTCATATTAGTCATAGGGATGAAGTAGAAGATTTGATAAGAAAAGGACGTGATACTGAACGACTTGCCCTTGCTAGAGCTTTAAGATTTCATTTGCGAAGGCAAGTAATGGTTTATCAAGGTAGAACCGCAATCTTTGATTAAAATTTCAATTTTCTATTTTATTTTTCTCGTCATTATTAAAAGATTTTTCTTTATGTTGAATTAGTTGTTCCTTGGAAAGAGGGGCTTCTAAATGCATCCAAGGAAGTATTTTCTTTGTATTCCATTCATTATGAATTACTTCATTCCAATTAGGGAGCCTTCCATTGGCTGTTGAGTAGGAGTTACTTTCCTGTATTTCCTTATATGCCCTTTTCCAATCACCTATTGTATTATCTGACTTACTTACTAATTCTATTACCTGCGCTAAACGTCTATCACTTCTAGATATTAGTGCTTGTATTATACTCCAATTATAGCTTTCAGGTCGAAAATCTATTCCATTGGGCTTTAAAGATTTTGCAAGCGTATTAAGACGCCTTTTTGCTTTGTTATTAACTCCATTCCATTGAAATGGTGTATGAGCTTTTGGTACGAATGTGCTAACACCTAATTTTAGCCGGAGTCCAGGATTTCTTTTTTTTATATTTATCAATAGACTTGCTGTCGCTTGTATATCATCCTCATTTTCTGTTGGTAAACCAACCATTCCATAAAGTTTTAAACTAGATAATCCACCTTCTTTAGCATATCTTGCCGCTGCATAAATTTCTTCTTCTGATAGCTTTTTATTAATTACTTTTCTAAGTTTTTCACTTCCACTTTCAATGGCAATAGTTATGGATTTGGAATTTCGCTTATATAGTAAATTTGTCAGTTTTGTATTCACAGTGGATGCACGAACAGAACTTAAACTAAGTCTCATGCCATCAAAACAATCATTTTGTAGCCAATGTATTAGTTCATTAAATTCTGGATGTTGAGTAATTGATGCACCTAATAAACCTATGCGATTGGTAAATTTAAGACCTTTTTCAACTGCGGGTATCAGACCATCTTTTAGTGACGCCTTACGAAAAGGTAAGTTCACGTAGCTTGCAAGGCAAAACCTGCAAAGTTCTGGGCAACTTCTTACAACCTCAATCATATGTATATTTGGCCAGGCTGATTCAGGAGTAATTACACTTGATTGGCTTAATGTGTTTTGTTGCCAAGTTTGCTTGCTGATTTTTTTAGGAACATCATCATATTTAGGCTCTGTTTCTATTAATTCTCCATTTGATCCATATTTAGGCTCGTATAACATTGGCACATATATACCCGGAATTTTTGAAAGAAATCTCAACTTTTTGTTTCGTGTCATTCCTTCAACTTCCTTTGCAGCACTAATAAATTCGGGTATTAGATTCTCTCCATCGCCTAATAGCACTACATCAAGGAATGGTGCGAAAGGTTCTGGATTTGCTGTAAGTACTTGCCCTCCACCAAAAATGATTGGGTCATATTCTGATCTTAAATGACTCCATATTGGTATTCTATTTTCTTTTAATAGCTGAAGAAGGATTGGTCCATCTAGTTCCCAACTGAGTGAAAATCCAAATAAATCACTATTTTTATGAGGTATATCCTTTTGATCAGTAAATAATCTTCTCACGTCTACATCCATTCTTTGAGCAAGAATGGCCCATATCATTTGAAATCCAAGACTTGTTATACCTACTGAATAGGTATTTGGAAAAGCTAATGTCACTTTTAGTGCAGTTGCACTAGGAACACTAGGTTTAAATAGAAGAGTTTCTTGTTTCAGTGTTAGTCGTGTGTAAGATTGGATAGTGTTTTTTTATGATTTTCTTCTATTTCTATTTGCCTTTCATATATTGAGTGATCATTAAAGATACGAGCTACTAAAAAGCTTGTAATGCAGGCCACCAAAACCGGTTTCAGTATTAAGAGATTTTTAGTAGGTGCAAAAGCAAGAAACATTGCAGATATTGGTGTTCTTGTACAAGCTGCTACAAAAGCACCCATTCCAGCAACAGTATATGTTGTTGGAAAATGACCAGTTAATGCTTCTACCCATGCTCCACATGCTGAGCCTATACAGCCTCCAAGAATGAGCATTGGGAAAAATAATCCTCCAGGAGCTCCAGATGCTGCAGCTAGTCCAGTAGTAAAGAACAAGACAATAAAAGTTCCTAGGGCTAAAGAGATATTTCCATCACCTAAAACAATTAATTTTTTAAGTTCACCTACATGGTGAAATTCTTTAGGTAGAAAAGAGAAAATACTACCTAACAGCAATCCACTTATTGCCATTCGACGCACAATTTTGCCTTTAAACCATTTATTCCCTATGTCTTGCATTACTAAAACATATTGAGAATATAGCTGTGCTAAAAGCCCTACCAATATTCCTAGGATTATTAAATAAAAAAAGTCGATTGGAAGGACATTGATTTCTAGGGGGAAATCAATGTCTAGATTAAATCCTTGACCTTGAAAAATAGCAGCCCAACTATCTGCCCAAAAGGTAGTTACTACTACTAATAAAAGAACAACAGGTCGCGATGAATTAAGCAATTCTTCAAGTGCATAAATAAACCCTCCAATAGGAGCACTAAAAACTGCTGCAATTCCTGCCCCACTGCCTGCGGCAACTATCACTCGCCTAAAAGCTATAGGAGCTTTTAACCATTTTGCCATTTGCCATGCAACAGAGCCTCCCATTTGTACAGCAGGCCCTTCTGGTCCAAGTGGGAACCCACTCCCTATAGCTAAAATACCAGCTATTAATTTACCAATTCCTACTTTCAGACCCATTGGAACTGGTTTATGACGGAGAAATGTGATGATTTGGGTTACCCCGGAACCGCCTGCAGCAGGAGCAAATTTTGAAATTATCGTTCCAGATAGTAAGCCTCCTATTCCTCCTAAGATAGGTAAAACAAACCAAGTAGGAAAGATGTTGAGTAAGTTGAGGCGCCAATCATCTAATATATGAATCCCGGTTTTAAAGAGTGTTCCTGTAATAGCAGCACCTAACCCAGTAAGCATTAGAGCTATAATAACTACGAACCATCGTTGATGTAATAGTCTACGAATACTTTGAGTAGAGTTTATTTTGTAACTGTTTAAATTTATATCAGCCATATGATTATTGACTTATGGTTAAGAATTCTTTTTTTGCTTCATCACTAATAATTTGCCCTTCTTCCTCAAACCCTTTAATTTCATCAAAATTCAAATATCGATATAAGGTGTTTGATAATGGGTCTATTTTTTTAGCTGCTATATCTATATATTCGTTTAATGTAGGAATTCTTCCTAGCAAGGCGCAAACTGCTGCTAATTCTGCACTGCCTAAATATACTTGAGCTCCTTTTCCAAGGCGATTATTGAAGTTTCTAGTGCTTGTTGAAAATACTGTTGTGTTGTCATCAACTCTTGCTTGATTGCCCATACAGAGAGAGCATCCTGGCATTTCCATTCTTGCTCCAATATCTTGGAAGATTTTGTAATAGCCTTCTTTTTTTAATACTTCTTCGTCCATTCGAGTAGGAGGACAAATCCAAAGTCTTGTATTTATTTTGTCTGAATTTTCTAGAATTTTTGCGGCTGCACGATAGTGACCAATATTAGTCATACATGAACCTATAAATACTTCTTGAACGGGAGTTCCTGCTTCTTTGCTTAGGATTTTGACATTATCAGGATCATTTGGACAAGCTAGTACTGGTTCTTTTAAATCATGTAAATTAATTTCTATTGTAGACGAATATATTGCATCGGAATCTGCTGAGAAAACGTTTGGCTCTGTCAGCCATTTTTCCATTCCTTTAATACGTCTACCTAATGTTCGTGGATCTTTATATCCTCTAGCTATCATATTCTTTAAGAGTGCGATATTACTACGTAAGTACTCTGTAATAGTTTCCTTTGAAAGTGCAATAGAACATCCTGCGCATGATCTTTCTGCACTTGCATCTGTAAGCTCGAATGCCTGCTCTAATTTCAAATCAGGGAGGCCTTCAATTTCAAGAATCTTTCCATTAAATACATTGACTTTATTTTCTTTACTAACTGTCAATAATCCTTTTTCAATAGCTATTAGAGGAATTGCATTCACTACATCTCGCAATGTTATACCTGGCTGTAATGATCCTTGAAATCTAACTAATACAGATTCAGGCATATCCAATGGCATTGCACCAATTGCTGCAGCAAAAGCAACGACTCCTGATCCTCCAGGAAATGAGATGCCGAGTGGGAATCTAGTGTGACTATCTCCTCCAGTTCCTACTGTATCAGGAAGAAGCATTCTATTTAGCCAACTATGTATGATTCCATCTCCTGGTTTAAGAGCAACTCCTCCTCTCTCTGAGAAGAAATCTGGTAATTCTTCTTGTGTTTGAATATCTACTGGCTTTGGGTAGGCTGCTGTATGACAAAAGCTTTGCATAACTAGATCTGCTGAGAAGCCTAGACATGCAAGCTCTTTCATTTCGTCTCTTGTCATTGGTCCAGTTGTATCTTGACTACCAACAGTTGTAATTAAAGGTTCACAACTTTCCCCTGGTTGAATACCGATGACTCCACAGGCCTTCCCAACGATTTTTTGTGCTTGTGTGAATCCATGGGAAATTGTTTCTGGTTTGCCAGCTCTAATAAAGATATTTGTAGATTCTAAATTGAGTCTTTCTCTAATCTTGTCAGTTAAGGCTCTACCTATCATTAATGGTATTCTTCCACCTGCTTGAACTTCATCTATGATCGTAGATGGTTTTAATTCAAAAGTAGATAAGATTTCTTCTGTATTGCCTTGATTAATTGCCTTTTTTATTTTGCCTTCAAAAGGGTAGATTGTAATAATATCTCCAGTGTTCAATTGGCTTACATCACATTCAATAGGTAATGCACCTGAATCTTCTGCAGTATTGAAAAATATGGGTGCAATCTTTCCTCCTATGAGAACTCCGCCAGATCGTTTATTAGGAATGTAAGGGATGTCATTACCAATGTGCCACAGAACTGAATTTATAGCAGATTTGCGAGAGCTTCCCGTTCCAATTACGTCCCCTACGTAAGCAATAGGGTTCCCAAGTTTTTTTAAAGAATTTATTGTTTTCAGAGCCTCAGGATCTCTTGTCTCAAGCATTGCAAGAGCATGAAGTGGTATATCAGGTCTAGTTGTGGCATGAGTTGCAGGGGAAAGATCATCGGTATTTGTTTCTCCATCAACTTTGAAGACGGTTACAGTTATTTCTGAAGAAAGTTTTGGTTTCTTTGTGAACCATTCACCGTTTGCCCAGCTATTGACAATTTGTTTTGCAAAATCATTTGTTTTTGATAATTCAATAACGTCATTAAAAGCGTCATAAACTAATAGGGTATTACTGAGGGCCGTTGCTGCAGTGCTTGCTACTTCTTTGTTTTTGTTTTTTAGTAACTCAATTAGTGCGGCCACATTGTAACCACCCATCATTGTTCCTAAAAGTCGTGTGGCTTCATTAGGTTCAATTAATGGACTGAAAATCTTTTTTTGGGCTATAGCGTTAAGCCAATTTGCTTTTACATAAGAGGCTTTGTCAACTCCAGGAGGTATACGATTTTTTAAAAGGTCTAATAAAAAGTCTTTATTTGTATCTTGTGGTGGGTTTTCTAATAATAATGTCAGCTCATTAGTTTGCTCGGCATTTAGGGGTAGAGGGGGAATTCCTAGTACTTCTCTTTCTGAAGCATGCTCATGATAAGTTTTTAGCATTTTTTCATTCCTGTTTCTTTCATAGACTAGATTATTAATTATTCTGATTATGTGAATCTAATTTTAAGTGAAGATAGATGCAGAAATGCAAATACTTAACTAATGAGGAATGATTGATGGCTTTTTCAGCAGATTTTAACTTGGCTGATCAAACTTCAGATCTGCATATTGTGGAAACTAGGCCATTATTGCCGCCTATTTCCCTGCATCGTGACCTGCCTTTAGATATCCAGTCAGCAGAGGTTGTTTCAAACACACGAAAACGTATTCAATCTATTCTTTCTGGCTCAGATTCAAGATTATTGGTGATTGTTGGTCCTTGTTCAGTTCATGATATTGATGCAGCAAAAGATTATGCGGATTGGCTCAAACCTTTAAGGGAACGTTTTTCTGAAAAACTTGAGATCGTGATGAGAGTGTATTTTGAGAAACCTAGAACTACAACAGGATGGAAGGGAATGATTAATGATCCTCATCTTGATGGTTCTTATGATATTAATACTGGTTTAAAAAGAGCAAGATCTTTGTTGTTGGATCTTGCTCATATAGGTATGCCAACTGCTACAGAGCTGCTGGATCCAGTTGTTCCTCAATACATTGCTGATCTAATTAGTTGGACTGCAATTGGTGCACGAACTACAGAGAGTCAGACTCATCGAGAAATGGCATCAGGTTTATCTATGCCAATTGGCTATAAGAATGGTACTGATGGAACAATTGCTGTTGCAATTAACGCAATGAAAGCAGCATCTAAACCCCATCATTTTTTAGGCATTAATCATGAGGGATATGCCTCTATAGTTCGTACTACAGGCAATCCAGATGGACATCTTGTTTTAAGGGGAGGAAGCAAGGGCACGAATTATGATTTGAAATCAGTATCAAAAGTTTCTCAAGAATTGTCAGATTCTCATTCACCTAATAAGGTGATGATTGATTGTAGTCACGGTAATTCAAATAAGGATTTTAGAAAACAATCTGATGTTTTGAGAGAAGTTGCTTCTCAAGTAAAAAACGGATCTTCTGCAGTGATGGGAGTTATGCTAGAGAGTCACTTGGTTGAAGGTAATCAAAAGCTTACGAAAGATTTGTCTATTCTCAAATATGGTCAGAGTATTACCGATGCATGCATAGATATTAAAACTACGGAAATTCTATTTGAAGAACTGGCAACCGTAGTTAATACATAATTTATTTCAACAAGGCCCATTGCCAACTTATTGCAACAGCGATGGGAACGCTTATATTGTCTACACCTAAAGGACTTATTTGTTCAAGAATAACTGCAAGAGATGTAATTTCTATTATATCTATATAGCTTAATTGTATTCCTATAATTTGATTTAAAGAATATAAAATTAAACCTCCAACAAATCCCATTGTTAGTGTTCCTGCTAATGATTTTTTTTGTCCTAGAACTTTCCAAGAAGGTGATTTGAGTTTGCGACCTATTAAGCTTGCCAAACCATCACCAAATGCCATTACTAAAACACCAGCTGTTACTCCAGAAGGACAGTCAGACCATAAGAAAAAAAGTAAAATAGTTATACTGCATCCATACGCTATTGTCCCAAAACTTTTTCTGCCTATATTTTCAATAGAGTTTATTAGATTAAATCGATAATTAATTATCAGAGCTATTGTAATAGCAAAAGCTATTGGAGTTGCAGTATTCGTAGGTACCTTTAGCCACCAAGCTAAAGGTACTATTGGACCGCTACCGATATGAACTATTTTGCGACTTAACTCAGTTTCTGATGGAAAGATTTTTGCTGAAATGAGACTTGTACTTAGTACTAAAAATAACCATCCACCAATAATAATAAAAGAATATGAGTTAACCAAGGTTTTATTTAAGCAACCTGTTGATGTGCAGTCATCCCTCTGAGCTTAAGAATTGCCTTGGCTTCTAGTTGTCTAACTCGTTCTCTTGAAACATTAATTTGTCTACCAATTTCAGCAAGTGTTAAGGGTTCTTCTCCATCTAATCCAAATCTTAACCGCATAATTTTTTGCTCTCTTTCATTAAGTTGTGATAACCATCCACCTAAATGCTCTTTTTGCATATTTCTATCCATTCCTTCCATAGGTTCGTCAGAATTTGGATCTGGAATTAATTCGCCTAAAGTACTACGGTCTTCTTCTCCACGGGCATGCGAATCCAAAGATGCACATGGTGCGCTTTGTGATATTAAATCTTCAAGATCTTTTGCTTCCATGCCTAGTTCATCAGCTAGTTCGAATCTATTTGGTTGTCTTCCTAATTGATGAGATAATTCGCGAGTTATTCGCCTCATCTTTGAAAGTTTTTCACTTATGTGAATTGGAAGTCTAATAGTGCGCGCACTATTATCAATTGCTCTTGTCATTCCTTGGCGTATCCACCAATATGCATAAGTTGAAAATTTATACCCCATTGCAGGATCAAATTTATCTACTGCTCTTTCTAAGCCAATAGCTCCTTCTTGAACTAAGTCTAGAAGTTCTAATCCTTGGTTTTGATACTTTTTAGCAACGCTCACAACTAATCTAAGATTTGCCGCCATCATGCGATCGCGCGCGCGTTTACCCATTCTAATTTGATGGCGTTGACGCGGAGTAATTTCGTCTTTGCTTATATCTAAAAGACCTTTCATCTTTTGCACATGATGCGCAAGTTCAATCTCTTCTGCTGGTGTTAATAATGGAACTCTTCCAATACTACTGAGATAAAAACCTATTGAATCTGTTCCTGTTCGTCCCGAAGGGCGGCCACGGCCTGTATGACCATTAGTAACACTTTTTGGCCTTTGACTTTTTGATGTCTTTGGCAGAACAACTTTATCTGATGGTGATGAAGAATCACCATTTACAGATTCCAGAGGGATCCCCATCACCCTGGCCTCCTATTTATATATTTAGTAATGAACTTAGCACTCTTACAGAAAATAACAGTGAATTAAATAAAATGTTTTTATTAAGTCAATTCGAAAATGTTTCATAAGTCACTTCTTTAGGTATTAAGACTCAGGCCCTTTAGTTCATTTTTTAATTTTCATTCCAATGAGCCCATTAATTCTGTATGAGAACATATTTTTTTGCTTAGGATTTTTCGCTGTACAAATTTTCCATTACTTTGCATTTCCCATGTATTAACATTGTCATTTAGATAAATATCTAAAATCTTTTCGATTTTTTTTCTTAAATGTGCATCTTCAATAGGAGTAACTGCTTCTACTCTTCGATCTAAATTTCTTCTCATTAAATCTGCACTACCTATGAAAACTTGTGGATTATTATTATTATAAAACCAGAATATTCTAGAATGCTCAAGGTATCTTCCTATTATACTAATCACACTAATATTTTCACTAATATCTTTTTTTTGAGGATATAAGCAACACATGCCTCGTACAATAAGCTCTATTTTTACGCCAGCTTGTGATGCCTCATAAAATAATTTGATTATATTTGGGTCGACTAGGGAATTCATTTTTGCTTTGATTTGTGCTTTTTTTCCATTTCTTGCATTTTTAATTTCCTGTTCTATGAGACTCTCTATTCCTTTTCTCAGTGTTACAGGAGCGACTAATAGTTTTCTGAAGCTTTGTTGCTTTGAAAAACCAGTTAAGTAATTAAAAAGCTCGATTAAATCTTGACCTAGCTCTGGCTGAACAGAGAGAAGACCAAGATCAGTATATTGTTTTGATGTTTTGGAATTGTAATTACCTGTTCCTATATGAAAGTAACTGCGTAATCTATCTTTTTCCTTTCTAATGACCAAGGCAATTTTTGTATGTGTTTTTAATCCCACTACACCATAAACAACATGAACACCTGATTTTTCTAATTGTTTAGCCCATTGAATATTATTGTCTTCATCGAAACGAGCTTTTAGTTCGACTAAGGCCATTACTTGTTTGCCATTTTCTGCTGCTCTGATTAATGCCGCAATAATTGGGGAGTTTTTCGAGACTCTATAAAGGGTCATTTTAATTCCCATTACTAATGGGTCATCAGCAGATTGATTTATAAACTCTTCTACTGAACTTGCAAATAAATCATAGGGATGGTGTAAAAGCACATCCTGTCGTCTAATAATTGAGAATATGCTTTGAAAGTCTCCTGGTTTTAAAGACCCATCTTCTAGTAAGCTAAATTGACTATATTTTAGAGCCTTTTGTATTTGACCATTTTGGGGTTTATCGTATAAACTACTATCGTTGATAGACATTAATTCAAATAATTCGTCTAATCCCAGTAGGCCATCAATTATATAAAGATCTTCCTTTTTTACGTCCATTCCTTCTTTTAGCATTTCCAGGATTTTATGGGGCATTTGCTTTGCAACTTCTAGTCTTACTATCTCTCCACCCATTCGACGTTTTCTTAGACCTTGTTCTAAGGCAAGCATGAGATCATCTGCTTCAAGGTCTCTAAGTTCTAAATCAGCGTCTCGGGTAACTCGAAAAAATGAGTGCTCCTCAATTTCCATACCAGGAAACAGAAGATGGAGATTAAATGCTACGACTTGTTCTACAGGGATTGCGCTGAAATTAGGTTGAGGGTGTCTCTCACTAAAATCATTGGGGATACTTATAAATCTTGATATTGTTTTTTGTGGAACTTTGACTCTTGCAAATTGCTTTTGGCCACTATCTGGATCTCTAATTATCGCTGCAATATTTAGGCTAAGATTGCTAACAAAAGGAAAAGGATGAGCTGGATCAACTGCTAAAGGAGTTAGGACTGGGAAAATTGCACTTTTAAAGTAGTTATCAACCCATATTCGCTCGCGTGAAGTTAGTTCAACATAATCTAGTAATAAAATATTTTTTTCTTTTAGACAGGATTTTACAGTATAGAGATAATGTTGTTGTTGTTCTTCAAGACATGGTTCAAGAGCTTCTCTGATTAGAATTAATTGTTCTCTAGGACTTTTATTATCTTCGCTTGTTTTAGTCACACCTGCTTCAACTTGTGATTTTAGTGAAGCAACTCTAACCATAAAAAATTCGTCTAAGTTATTACTAAAAATGGCACTAAATTTAACTTGCTCAAGTAATGGTGTGTTTCTTTCAAGTGCTTTTTCTAGCACGCGCTTATTGAAGTCAATCCAACTTAACTCTCTATTAAGATAAAGCTTATGTTCATTTGTTTTCTTAGACATTGAATTTAAATCAAATCTTATAAATCAATAGGAGTATTAATTATATACTTTTTATGTAATTTTTGGTTGAAATCTTATTCCTCCATATACCAAATAGGCTACAAAGATGAGCAGAGCCATTCCAAGGATAAATGGATTGCTAGGATTGTTTTTATAAGCTAAACCGGCAAAAGCATAGCCTAAGAATGATCCTAAGCTTTGTAAACCTTGCAGATTACCTAGTATTGCACCTTGACCTGAGGATGTAAGTTTTTTTGAGATAATTGCTCTTAGTGATGGAATAACTAAACCAGTTCCAAGTGCAAGTAAGGTGCATCCGGTAAACACCATAGCTATGGCATTGTCAATATTGCCAATAATTAAAAGGAAAGAACCAGCTATAACAAAACCAATTCCTCCCATTGTTAATTTTGTCTCTCCAAATTGCTTGACAAGCTTGCCAATCAAAAAGCCTTGGACGACTATTGCAACGACACCTACCCATGCAAGATTAAGTGACGGAAGAAGACCTTTGACTATTGTTAGATTGTAGTTAAATATTTTATATGAAAGAACAGGTTCATTGCCAACCCACTTGAAAACTTCTTCTAAGTAAAGTAGTAAGAATGATGTTAATCCATTGAATGCCATAAAAAAAAGAAAGAAAGCAAAAGCGAGACGATTGACTAAAGGATTTGTGAATACATTAATTAATTGAGTTATTGGATTAAGAGCTCTCTTTTTGATTTTTATATCCTTATTAGGTATGTAGGTTTCAGGTAAGAATAAAAATACGACTATTAAATTAAAAATTGCAAATAGAGTTGCGAGTATTCCCGGTAGAGTAAAAGCAATGTTAGTTAATAAGCCACCCAGTAGAGGACCTATAATAAATCCAAGCCCAAAAGCTGCTCCAATTAATCCAAAAGTCTTGGCACGATTTTCTGGAGTTGATATGTCTGCCAGAATTGCAGTTGCACTGGCAGCAGTCCCCCCGCTCGCACCATCAATGATTCTAGCGGCAAATAATAACGATATTAGTAAAGGCGTACCCCCTTTCAAAATTGATAAATTTGAATTCCAGTAACCAATTGTCAGAGCAAATAATGATAGTCCTATGACTGAACCTATGACGCAGTATGTGATCACTGGTTTTCGACCGTATCTATCGCTTAATGCTCCTATTAATGGTGCTAAAGCAAATTGAGAAAGTGCATAACTACCTCCTATTAGTCCAAGTGTTTGTGCACTAATACCGAAAGTTGTTTTTAGCTTTGGTAATAATGGTAAAAGTACTGTTTCACCTAATCTGTCATTCAAAAGAGTAATGAATGCACAAAAAAGGATTGCAGGTTTTGATAGACGCACTTAGGTAGTTGCTGCTCGTTATACGATTATCTTATAAAACTAGTTTATTTGTCTTATAAAAATTTATTTTAGATGAGTGTCTCTTTCAAGTTAGTTCCGATTGCTAAGTCAAATCATGATCTTGTTAGAGAGATTTATGCAGATGCAATTTTTTCAAAAGGTTTGGATTTGTATAATAAGGATCAAATAGATTCATGGGCAGCATTAGCTTTCTTGCCAGGATTTTTAGATACATCATTAAATGAGGGCAAAGGTTGGTTACTTACATTAGGAAATGATGCAGAGGCTTTCGCTTTAAGGTATCCATCTAATCGTTTAGCTCTTTTGTATTGTCGAGGTCGCTCGTCAAGGAAAGGCTTAGCTACTTTTCTACTGTGCAAAATTGAACAAGATGCTAAGCAAGAACAAGTGCGAATTTTATATACTGAAGCTAGTTTGTTTAGTTACCCTTTGTTTAAAAAGCATGGTTGGATTGAGAAATCTATTGAAGAAATACAAATAGCTGGAGTTGATTTTCTTCGTTATAGAATGTTAAAAATTTTAGTATAAATAAATTAAAGATTTTGCTTATTTCTCCATAAAATTAATTCTTTTAAAATTAGTTTTGCTGATCCTGAATTTATGGAATGTCTAGCTTTCTCTATTCCTAGTGCTATGTTTTTTGATATGCCTAACATCCAATAATAAACTCCTGCATTCCATATAAGAGGATTGTATAAAGGACCTTTTCCGTCGAGAGCCTCTAAACTATTATTACTCCATATCTGGATATCTTCATAGATTGATTCTCTACTATTCAAGCAATAATCTCTAGCATTAAGCGTAAATTGTTTAGTCTCTTGTTTTATACAATGGGTTCCAGTAGAAATTCTACTTATTGGAATATCTATACCTCCTTCAAGTCCTTTGATCATTACGACATTATTTTCCCCCAATATCCTAAGTGTTTTTATATGTCTACTTTCAGTAGGAGGATGAACAAAACCTGAAACTATTAAATGCTTGCCTTCATGAGCTGTCCATAGTAATTCCATACTTGCGATGGGTGGTCTTTTACCAATTTCCTCTCTATATCTAGTCAAACTGTCTGCTAAAGGAAAATGATCTGGTTGATGAATAAGTGCAAATCCATTTTGTGAGAAACATTGCTGTACTTTATTGATACTCAGTTCACTTAGATTGAGTCCAAGAGCTGCAAATAATTCTTGAGTAGACACTCCATATTTAACTGGCAATCTTCCTGCTCCTTGAAGAATTACTGGCTGTGCAGCAGCTAAAAGTAAAAGAGTGGTAAGAGGATATATAGGTGATGTTTTTGTTCTTCCATCGAAAGGCATTCCAAAGCAGATAGGTGGTTTTGCCTGTGATTCTGAAATAATTCTTGGCCCAAGTTTTTTGTAAGTGTCAATCATTCCAGCGAGTTCTTGTGGTTCTGGTCTTCTTATGCGGTGAGCAATTAGAAATGCGCCAATTTGTGCTGGACTAGGTTGACCTTTAAGAATTAGTTCGAGTGCATCGGCAGATTCGTCTCGTGACATTCCACGGCTACTTTTCTCTCCACTCCCTATCTTACGTAAGTAGCCTTTAAATCTATCCTTATTAGCAGATGTTTCATTCATGAAAGATAAGCCACTAGGAAGTGTCTATTTAGTTGGAGCGGGTCCAGGAGACCCGGACTTATTAACTGTGAAGGCATTACGACTCATTAGTCAATGCGATGCACTTGTTTATGATGCTTTAGTTCCAAATGAGATGCTTGAATTAGTTAAAAAAGATTGTAAGTGTATTTTTGTTGGTAAAAGAAGAGGACATCATTCCACCCAACAATCAACAACCAATACACTGCTTTTGAATTTAGCTAAGAGTCTAAAATCAGTTGTTCGTTTAAAAGGAGGAGATCCTTTTATGTTTGGACGTGGTGGAGAAGAAGCTAATTACTTGCAAAAATATGGCGTTTCTGTTCAGGTTATTCCTGGAATTACTGCTGGTATTGCTGCTTCAGCATATTTTGGTATACCTCTGACACATCGGCTTGCTGGAAGCTCAGTAACTTTTGTTACTGGTCATGAGGGTATTAATAAAAAAGGATTTTCTGTGAATTGGAATGGCCTAGCACAATCAGGCAATAGTTTGGTTATTTATATGGGTGTACATAATTTAAATTATATTGTTAAAAAATTATTAACTGCTGGATGTTCTCCTAATACTCCATCAGCTGTTATTCAACAGGCAACTGTGATAGGACAACGTTGCTTAAAGACTTCTTTGGATAGGCTCGTTCAAGATGTAGAGATTAGAAAATTTGTTTCTCCATCAATAATAATTATTGGAGAAGTAGTCAATTTTCAGATTGAATCAATTGCTCCACCATTGGCTAATGTCACAATGCCAATCTTATTTTGAATTAATTTTGCAGTAGTAATCTCCAAAGATCTTTTGCTTTTTCATATTGTCTAAGATTAGTATTATTGACTTTTGTTATCGGTTGACAACCAAGACTATTTACCAATAGCCATTGATCATTAATTTCTGGTTCTTCTGCAATCTTTGCCTCTTTTATTAAGCCAGTATTTAAGCCTTGTTGTCTCATTATACCTGGTAAGCATCCACTCTCTATTCTTGGAGTTAACCATTTATTATTTCTTTTGATAATTAGATTTGCCGTTGTTCCACAAGACATCTCTCCATTAGTACTGATAAGTAAAGCATCATCATAACCTGCAAGATTGGATTCACGTCGAGCTAGAATAGATTGAATATATGAGAAAGTTTTGCATTGACTTAATAGACTATTCGCATTACGTTTCTCATTAATACTGATCATTGTTTTTATTGGTTGAAAGTTAGGAATATATTCATTAATTTCGAACCAAAACCTGTGAGAGGTTAGATTGCTTCTTCCATTTAATAAATTAATTCCTCGACTATTATTATCTCCTCTACTCCAATTTAGTCTCAGTACTCCATTTCCATTGAACAACGAAACTTTCATTAAACTTTCATTGATTAATGGCTCTAAAAATAATTTATCAGGAGGTATTGCCATACCAATTAACTTGGCTGTCCGTTTCCATCGGACAAGATGTTCTTCTAGTAATTGAGGCTCATTGTCGAGAATTAGAATTGTTTCGAAGATACCATCACACAGTGTTATTCCACGATCAATTATTGATAGTTTTATTTCACTACCAGTCATCCAATTGCCATCAATCCAGATTATTTTCTTAGACATTTTTTCATTGCAATGCTTCTAGAAGAGGCATTAACTTCCATATTAATTCCTCACTTTCATTATATGGATTTGAGTCTGCTACAATTCCACAACCAGCATGTAAACGTAAATAGTTTTTTTCAACTAAAAGAGAACGTATTAATATATTACTATCAAATTGACCATCCCAATTTAAATGCAGGAAAGAGCCGCAATAAGGTCCTCTTGCAATAGGCTCAAACTCATATAAACGCTTGCATGCCCTTATTTTAGGTGCCCCTGTAATTGATCCTCCAGGCCAACATGCCTCAAGGGCATCAACCCAAGTTTTGTTTGGATTTAATTTGCCTGTTATAACAGAAGTTAAATGGTGAACTTTAGAAAAACTTTCTAATCCGACTAGCTGAGTAACATCTATAGTTCCGATTTGACATACTTTTCCAAGATCGTTTCTGAGTAAGTCTACAATCATTATATTTTCAGCTCTATCTTTTAGACTAGTAACTAAATCAGCTGCTAAATCCGAGTCTTCTATAGGATTGGGATTACGAGGTCTTGTTCCTTTTATTGGTCTTGTTTCTATTTCTTTTGTAGATGTAATTTTCAGGAAGCGTTCAGGTGAGGTAGATATTACTGCTTCTCCATAAGCTTCAGCTTGTCCTACTACTAGTCCAGAAAAAGGGGCTGGGCAAAACTTTCTTAGTTTTTCAAAAAGATCAATAGATGGAATGTTCTCAGAGTTTTTTGCTTTACAGCATATTGAAAGATTGGCTTGAAAAATATCACCAGTGTCAATGTATTTTTTAAGGTTTATAATTTTTTTTGCATATTCTTTTTGATTTGTTATCCATTCCCATTCATTTTTTGAGATCCCTTTAAATTGTTTGTTTTGATCTAAATGTTTAGTTGCATAGGTTGTTTGCAAATGTATGTCTTTGATTAATTTTGATATTTCACAAAATCTTTTTTGATTAACCCCTTCTAGCCATATTTCATGTTTTTCTAAATCAAATTTTATAACTGGATCATGTCGTGCCATCCATAAGGTTGCCATTGAGTCCTGTTTCCAAGGGTTTTGAGGTTCAATCCAGGCAGCTGCTTCATAACTCATCCAACCAGTCCAATGGCCTGAGTGAATACTTCTTAATAATTCAAAAGGGTTTAATGCTGAGGGATGATTAGGCAAACCTCTAGAACATATGCTTTCTATTGGATCTGCTGCCAAAATGGCCCAACGGCCATTTTTACTTTTATCACTGTCTAACCAAATTAAACCTGGTTCACCGTAAACTTCTATCAATCTTCTTGCCATCATTACTGGCTCAATCCAGTTAAAGAGTTCTTTATATAGTTGGCTCATTTTTAAAGAGCATTGCTAGGTTTTGAATAACCTGTTTTTAGTAGAGCACCATTTCTTATGCGACAACTATCACAAACGCCACATTCAGATTCTCCACCATTATAGCAACTCCAAGTAAGTCCAATTGGTACATCTAATCTAAGAGCCTCTTGAACTATTTGGACTTTATTCCAATTGATTAGAGGTGCCCATAAGTTTATTTGATTATTTTCTCTTCCCGCTTTACTTGAAAGATTTGCCAGTTTTTGGTACGCCTCTAAGTAATCAGGCCTACAATCTGGATACCCTGAATAATCCATGGCATTTATTCCTAGTATCAAATTATTTGATTTCTTGGCTTCCGCAAGGCTAAGACCAATAGCAATAAAAACTGTATTCCTTCCTGGAACATATGTATTTGGTATAACTCCTTGTATAACACCTTTGTTTGGCACTAATTGCTTCAGATCAGTTAATGATGACCCCCCCCCAAGTGGATAAATTTATATCTATTATATGGTGTTCCAATAATTTAAAGTGATTGGCTATATCTATAGCAGCTTTAAGCTCACGCTGATGTCTTTGACCATAATTAAATGATAGGCCTATAACTTTGTGTCCTTTTTCTAGTGCAATTGCGATAGCAGTTGTAGAATCTAGGCCTCCTGATAGAAGTCCTATGGTTGTAGGATTTTTTTGAATAGACATTATAGATTTGTTTTTCTAAGCTGTGCTTTTAATAACTAATAACTATAGTTAAATTTGCTATTTTTTTATAAAACTCCTAACCATTTGTGAGCTTGAAGACTAAGTCTCCATTCTGGATGAGTTTTTATATATTGAATTGCAAGTTGTTTTCCTTCCTCGCTTTCCCATCCAGGTTGAAGAAAAAGATGTGGTTTAAGAGGTTTGTTATGCTCATTAGATTTGTTAGTATAAAACACTTGTTTTTGATGATGAGATTCTTTTGCCATTTTTTCAGCAAAGAAAATATCTTCTTGTTTATGAATGACAACTTTTATTTCATCACAGGCTCTTAAAAGATTTTTTGTTGGTTCTAAATGCCGTTTTGGCGATAGAGTAATCCAATCTATTGATCCACTCATTTCATTTATGCCACTAGTTTCTAGATGTATGGGCATTATCCAATTATGATTGTTAGACGTTTTTTCTCGTATAGCTTTACATAAGGGATTTAAGTTGTGGTGTAATGGTTCCCCACCAGTGATGATAAGGATTCCTGCACCTTGAGATTGTGCTATTTTTACTTCCTCAGCAAGATCTGATACATTGATTTTTTCGTGTGATGTATGGGACCATGATTCTTTTGTATCACACCATGAACATCCTACGTTGCATCCACCAAGTCTTATGAAAAACGCGCTTTTACCATAATGTGCTCCTTCTCCTTGAAGAGAATGAAATCTCTGCACAATCGGCAGGATTGAACTCATTCATTCCCTCTTTGATTTTGCAAAGTATTATTTGAGGTCTTGAGTGCTTCTTGGGGAGTGGAAGGTAAACGGAGTTGAGCTGCTTCAATTAATCCTTTAAAAAGTGGATGAGGTTTACCAGGCCTTGATAAAAACTCTGGATGATATTGACAAGCTGTAAAAAACGGATGGCTTGGTAATTCGATAAGTTCAACTAAGCGGCTGTCGGGAGACGCACCACTAATTGCATATCCAGACTCTAGAAAAAGATTTCTGTAAGAGTTGTTGAATTCATACCTGTGTCGATGTCTTTCATAGACGACTTCTTCATCATAAAGCTTTTGAGTCATTGAATTTGGCGTCAATCTACATGGATAAACACCTAATCTCATTGTGCCGCCTAGATCTAATACATCTTGCTGTTCAGGAAGTAAATGGATTACTGGATGTGTAGCATTTGGATTTAGTTCAGAACTTGTAGCTCCTTCTATTCCTGCGACATTTCTTGCCCATTCAATTACTGCACACTGCATTCCTAGACATAATCCAAGGAATGGTATCCGTTGCTCTCTTGCCCATTTAATTGCTGCAATTTTTCCATTTACACCTCTATTACCAAAACCTCCTGGAACTACTATTGCATCGATACCTTTCAATAGATCATCAGCACCTTCGCTTTCAATTTGTTCAGCGGATACCCAATGTATATCTAACGAAGCATTTTTAGCAATACAGGCATGTCGTAGAGCTTCTACTACTGATAAGTAGGCATCATTTAATTGAATATATTTTCCTACAAGAGCTACTTTTACAGATGTTCCTGGATTACGTAATTGATAAATAAGTCTTTCCCATTCATGTAAGTCACATTCATGATCTTTGAGCTGGAGTGTCTTGAGTATTTCACGACATAGCCCTTCTTTTTTTAAAGCAAGAGGAACTGAATAAATACTATCAGCGTCTAATGCTGGAATGACAGCATCCGTATTGACACCACAAAATCCACTTATTTTATCTTTTAATTCCTTGTCAATTGTTCTATCACTTCTACAAACCAAGAGATCTGGTTGTATACCTATAGAGCGTAATTCTTTAACTGAATGCTGAGTTGGTTTGGTTTTAATTTCACCTGATGTATTTATGAAAGGTAAAAGTGTTACATGTATATAAGCAATATCATCTCGACCTACATCTCCTTTGAATTCTCTAATTGCTTCGAGAAATGGCAGTGATTCAATATCCCCAACAGTTCCTCCAATTTCAGTAATGACAATGTCTGCATTGCTATTTGCTGCTACACGATGAATCCTTTCCCGAATTTCTTTTGTTATATGAGGGATAACTTGAACGGTTCTTCCTTCATAGTCACCGCGTCTTTCTCTATTGATTACAGACTGATAAATAGATCCTGTTGTGACACTGTTTAGTCGTGACATAGCTGTATCTGTAAATCGTTCGTAATGGCCTAGATCAAGATCAGTTTCGGCCCCATCTTCGGTGACGAATACTTCTCCATGTTGAAAAGGACTCATTGTTCCTGGATCAACATTCAAATATGGATCTAATTTCAAAATGGATACACTATATCCTCTTGATTTCAGTAATCGTCCAAGGCTGGCAGCAACAATCCCTTTCCCTATGCTGGAAACGACTCCTCCTGTAACGAAAACAAATTTGGTCATTGAGTTTTTTTGCATGCTTTAAATTAACTCGATTTTGACCAAGGCCATGAAATTCAAATGATTGATTTAGAACCTATAGATAATATGAAGCTATTCATTTTTTGTGTCCATGTTGCTTATATGAAGCTCTTTTAATTGTTTTTTTGATACTAACGATGGCGCCTCGGTCATCAAGCACCGTGCTTGTTGAGTTTTTGGGAAAGCAATTGTATCTCTAATAGATTCTTCACCTGCTAATAGCATAATAATTCTATCTAAGCCAAATGCTATTCCTCCATGAGGAGGAGCTCCCATTTCTAGAGCTTCTAAAAGAAATCCAAATTGTTTTTTAGCTTCCATTAAGGGAAGCCCAATAGTTTCCAACACTTTTAATTGAAGGTCTGAGTCATGAATCCTCAGTGAGCCTCCACCTAGCTCTAGCCCATTTAAGACAAGATCGTAGGCCTTAGCCCTGGCTTGAGGTAGCTTTTCTGTCCATTTGGATTGTTCTATTCCTATATCTTCGTTATTAGGAGCACAGAATGGATGATGAAGAGCCTCTAAACGGTTTTCGTCTGAATTGAATTCAAACATTGGGAAATCAACTATCCAAAGGAAGTTCCAATTATTTTTTGCTTTATTCGCTTTTATTAGATCTAAATCTTTTGCAAGAAATTGCCTTAATTTATCTAAAGTTTTGTTCACTATTGCTGTATTGCCTGCTCCAAATAAAAGTAAATCTCCTTCTTCCGCATTTGTTTTTTTGAGTAGTGCGTCTTTTTGGGAATTGCTTAAATTGTCTTTGATTGCACCAATCGTATCTATTTCCTTATCTTTTCTAACTCTTATAAATGCAAGTCCTTTCGCGCCAGCTTTTTGGGCTTCACTAAAAATATCTCCTCCTGGTTTTATCCTGACATTGCTTATTAAAGTATTGCCTCCTTTAATATTGATGCATTTGACTGATCCTCCTGAAGCAATTGCTCCAGAAAATACTTTGAATCCTATATTTTTTAGTAATTCACTTACATTGACAAGCTCCATTCCATATCGAGTATCTGGCCTGTCAGTTCCAAAACGTTCCATAGATTCTTTCCAAGTCATTCGAGGAAATGGCAAATTTAGTTCTAACCCTTTGACTCTTTTCCATATTGATGAAATTAATTCTTCATTAAGTTTAAGAATGTCTTCTTGATTCATGAAGCTCATTTCTATATCCAGCTGCGTAAACTCTGGCTGTCTATCAGCTCTAAGATCTTCATCACGGAAACATCTAGCAACTTGGAAATATTTCTCTATTCCACCAATCATTAATAACTGTTTAAATAGCTGAGGCGATTGTGGCAATGCAAACCAATCTCCTTCATTAACTCTTGATGGGACAATATAGTCTCTTGCACCCTCAGGGGTAGATTTAGTTAAAATAGGAGTTTCAACTTCTAGAAAATTTTTGTTTTCCAGAAAATTCCTAGATGTTTTTATTACTTCGTTACGTAAACGTAGATTTTGCTTCATTCTTTCTCGCCTGATGTCTAAGTAACGATATTTAAGTCTAAGCTCTTCTTTTATTGGCTCTTCATCATGAATAGAGACTGTGAAAGGCAAGTTAGCTTTCACTTTATTCACAATGAACAACTTGTTTGCTAATACTTCAATTTCGCCAGTTTTCAGTTTTGTATTAAATGATTCAGATGGGCGAGACTTTACCTGTCCAGTGATTTGTATAACGGTTTCAGTACGTAGGCTCTCTGCAATAGAAAAAAGATTCGAGCCTTGATCTGGATCAATAGTAATTTGTATTGTCCCAGTTAAGTCTCGTAGGTCAATGAAAATCACACCACCGTGATCTCTTGATCTATCTACCCACCCACATAGTTGAACATTGGAGTTAATGTGCTTTTTGCGCAGTTCTCCACAGTAGTTGCTGCGCATAAAAAAGATTCAGGTACAGAATAAGTTTCCTATAATATTAATGTATTGAGGTCTTAGGACACCTTAATAATGTCAGGAAACTCTGCGATAAAAGGGTCGTTTTACCACAATTGCTTTATGTAGTTTTTTCCTAATTTCAACATGTAATTCTGTGCCTAAACTTGAAATTTCTGTTGGTAGATAAGCTAGTGCTATTGCTTCATTCAAAGTTGGCGACCATGTCCCGCTAGTAATTTGACCAGTGATTTTGTTGTCATAGATTATTTTATATCCCTTACGAGCAATAGCTTTTCCTTCGAGTTTGAGTCCAACTAATTTCTTTTTTATACCTTCACGGTTTTGGATTTCCAGAGCTTCTTTACCAAAAAAATCTTTGGGATTTTCCATATGAACTAACCAACCTAAACCTGCTTCTAAAGGTGTTGTTTTTTGATTGATATCATTTCCATAAAGAGGCATGGCTGCTTCAAGCCTTAATGTGTCTCTTGCTCCTAATCCACAAGGAGTAACGCCATTTTTTATTAATTGCCTCCATATGGCTATTCCTCCTTCTTTGTTTGTAAGAATTTCAAAACCATCTTCTCCTGTGTAGCCTGTTCTAGCTAAAAACATTGAGAAGGATTCTTTATAATCATTTATTTTTACTTGCATTCTACGATGGCCAAAACGAGGAATATTTCCCAATGGTTTATCTATAATTTCATTTAACTTTTGAATTGCTTTGGGACCTTGTAATGCAATTAGCACTCCATCTTTTTTTGCATCTGAGAGTTCAATTTTATGAGGAGTAAGATTTTTTTTTAGCCATGCTAGATCTTCTTGGGTGCAACCAGCATTAATTACTGATAATAGACAGTGATTATTTTTATTATCTATACCAAGGTCATAAATTATTAGATCATCAATAATACCTCCATCTTCATTAAGAAGTACTGTGTAACATGCTTCCCCAGGTCCAATACGGTCAAGGTCTGATGGAACAAGTTTTTGAAGCGTTTCTTTTGGATTGATTCCTTTAATTTCAAATACGCCCATATGAGAAATATCGAATAAACCTGCATTATTTCTAACCGCATTATGCTCATTAATTAATCCTGAAAATTGTATTGGCATTTGCCATCCTGCGAATTCAACGATTCTTGCTCCTAGCTCTAGGCATGTTTGGTGAAGAGGTGTTGTCTTGGATGTCATTAGTTATTCTTTAAATTTCCTCGTGTTTGGATCAACCTAACTAAGTGTTGAAAATTTTGTCTATATAGATTTTTTTAGGTTGTTGTCTCATTTTAGAACTTTAACTACTCTATAAGTCTGAGTCCGATATTTGGCATGCGATTAAAGAAATCTTGTTTAAGTTGCAAATACAATCATGATATATCTGTTAAGTCATCCCTAATGACTTGGTGCTTACTTAGAAAAATAAAATTAAGCTCTGATTTCTCAGATTATGCTTTTTGTCATCATTGGACTCCCCAAGAGCATTGTTTGGACCCTATGGGAAGTACGACTAATATTCCTGAGCAACAATTAGATTTTGCTACAGAGCTAGTCAAAAATGATATTTAACTTGTTGTGGTAATTATTAAACTTTATTCTTATTTTTAACAATTCACCTAAGAAATACTAAGTAGCATGATCATACTCCTAGTGGCTTTTGCTGCAAGTATACTGCTAATTCCTGATTGATCTAATTGAGGAGCTAATTCAACAATGTCTGCTCCTATAATATTATGATTTTTCAGAACATCTATTACGAAACTAAAGTCTTGCCACAAGAAACCACCTGGTTCTGGAGTACCTGTTCCGGGCAAAACACTAGGGTCAAACCAGTCCAGATCTAATGTTAAATAAATAGGTTTTCCGATATGAGGTTTTAATACTTCTCTTAATTCGTCTGTAGGTCTACCAAAAATATGGTTTATTAATCTTTTCTTATTTTTCATTTCTTGTATTTCTTCTTTCGTACCACTTCTTATCCCAAGTTGAAATATTGTTTTACTAGGTAGGATTTCGAGGCATCTTCGCATTGTGCAAGCATGATTATATTTTGATCCTAACCACTCTTCTCTTAAATCTGCATGAGCATCAAGTTGCAGTATTATTAGATTTGGAAAATGTTTGATTGCTCCTTCAATAGCACCAATTGTAGTTGAATGTTCACCACCAAGTAGTAGAGGCTTAGCTTCCAACGAATAAATATATTCAGTAACATATTTCACCTGTTCAATAACTGGTTCTGGTGCACCATGAGGCACTTCTAAATTGCCAAAGTCAGTGAAATTTATTGATTCGAGATCAAGATTTAATTGTGGACAATAAGATTCAATTCCAGAACTTACATTTTTTATTTCAGAGGGTCCAAATCTTGCTCCAGGTCTAAATGATGTAGTTCCATCGTATGGCACTCCATATAAACCTACTGAACAATTTTTATGACTTCTTTTAGAAGCCATAAAAATAGATCCTTCACAGTTAAAACTTATCTTATTCATTTCTGTAATTTTCTTTCTAGGTTTGCGGGAAGAGCTTCAAAAGAACCTTTTTGCCATTTTGGACTCCATATTTCACATGTTTTAGATATTTTATTAGCTCTAGATAGGTTTGGATATTTATATCTTGGTTTTTCTATTGAAGCAAAAGTCCAACTCCACCATCCACTTGGATAAAGAGGAACGCTTCCATACAAAGGATCAGCATATTTAAAAATATTGCGAATCATTTTTATAGTATCCAAATGAATTTTTTCAAAAGTTTCTGGTGATTCTGTTTGTGCAGAAAAAACCCCGCTTGGTTTCAGAATTCGATAGCAATTCTCATAAAATTCTTTATTAAATAATCCTTTGGCAGGACCTTTCGGATCTGAACTATCAATAATTATTGCATCATAATAGTTGTTGGTAGTATTTTTTACCCAGCTAATACCATCTTTAATTTGTATGTTTAGTCTTTTATCATTCCAAGATTCTCCACCTATTTTATATAAATACTGCTTACTTAATTCTATTACTCTTCTATCTATTTCAATTAAGTCAATTTTCTCTAATTCATCATACTTTAAACATTCTCTTGCTGTTCCTCCATCTCCACCACCAATGATTAGAACATTATCTAATTTTTCGGCACTACACAATGCTGGGTGGACTAAACATTCATGATATTGCTTTTCTTGTAATTCAGCAGTCATCCAACAATTATCAAGAAGCAAAGCATTACCATAATGATTGCTTTTAAATATGGTTATTTTTTGGAATTTGGTTTTTTCTTCTAATAGGATTCTTCCTTTTAAACCTAATCTTACATTTCCTTGATATTCATCAATCCAATGATTAAAGATTCTTTGAATGTAATTATTATAAAAGTTTTTCATATCTTAAATATTGATATTCTTTGAACCATTCTCCACATTGGATTCAATATACTTAAGCTTACGAATAAGGCGTTGATTTGTTTCCATAAGACTCTCATCAGGATTTAAATTATTAGAGTTGCTAATATGAATAATTTTAAATAGTAAATCGCCAAGATTTTTATTCGATTCAGTTTGCTGTTTATTTTTGATATTTTCTTTTAAATTTGTTAGATCATTATTTATTTCTTTCCACATTAATTTTTCGGTAATTAATAAAAGACCTTTTTCTAAAAGTCTCTGAGACATATATATGGCACCAGAAAAAGAAGATTTGGAACGCAATTTTCTTGAACATTGCTCGGTCAATAAATTTTTTGATTTTTCCAGACCTTGTTCTTTCATTTTGATTTCTTCCCAATTGTCCTTCACTTCTTTTAAGTTGACTTTTTGTTTATTTTGAAATACATGTGGATGTCTTCTGATCATTTTTTTAGATGCTGCTAATGCAACATCTTCAAAGCAAAAGCGTTTTTCCTCACTTGCAATTTGTGCATGTATTATTACTTGAAGAAGTAGATCACCAAGTTCATCGCATAGATTTTCATCACTTCCATATTTAATCGCGTCTACGACTTCGTGTGCTTCTTCAATTGCATATTTCATTAATGATTTGTGTGATTGCTTGATATCCCAAGGACATCCGTTGATTGGATCGCGAAGCCTAGAGACAATTTTTATTAGATCTGTAAGATTGCTCTGTGAGCTGTTGGAATCTTTTATAACCATTCGATTTTAGTTCGTAAAATTGCTTTTATCTTTCTTAAGAGAATTTTAGTTCTATGGGCCCCAATTGCTATTGCAAATACTCCTTATTCTGGAAAATTTTTTAATTGTTTATTCATTGACAAACCTAGAAACTTTTTAGAGCAGTATATGAAATGAGTTTTTTTATCCATATTTCCTGATTCTATAGGCCTTCTCACTAAAGATGAACATTGGAAATTTGAGAAATTTCGATATATATTCAATTAAGTGTTTAATTTTCAAGTTTTAGGTCGCTTTATAAGGCAGAATTATAGAACGGGCGATTAGCTCAGCGGTAGAGCGCCTGCCTTACAAGCAGGATGTCCCTGGTTCGAACCCTGGATCGCCCATTCGAAAGTTTGTTTAGGAATAAAGCTTTTCAGTATGATTGTTGTTTCACCTACTGCAGCTGAAAAAATTTACCATCTTGAATTTACTAATCGCTGACTTTTAAAACTATATTGATTTTCAGGAAATATTTGTAATGAAGCGCCGATGCAGATTTAGTTTTGTAAATGCAATAAAGATGGCCTGCCGATTTGAAATATTAATGTAATGACTTTATTTTTTCCTAGAACGTTAATATTTGCAAGTTATAAATCTCCATTCATATTTATAATTGAATGTTGGGGTTTTTTAATTATTTCACGTAATTCTTAGACTTGCTAAATTAGCCTTTGTCTTTAACTGATTTAGACTTATCTTTTAATCAAGCATTTAAATATTTTTAGCTTTATTTTCTTTAAATAAATTCTTAATTTTAAGAATATCACTGCTAGTAATTACTTTAATTTAGTTATACCTCTAATTAAAAAGTTCTATAGTATATATTTAAAACTCTAGAATCTTACCAGTTTTGAGATTCAGACTTATTTATTCTTCTGGAAATAATAGCGTTGCCAATTCGTCTGAATCTACATCATAGACTCTGGCTAAACTGGTTTCAATTGCATTGGTGACATCACCAGATAGAAATCGCATTGCGTTCAATGCATCATCAGCTATTTCATCTGTTAGAAGTTTTTCTTGATTTTCTAGTTTTTCATCATTAATTACAGCCATCACCCAGCTTTGATAGGCGTAGATTAAATCAGAAAACTCTAGTTCGGGGTCGTTTAGATCCATGATTTAGTATTAATGCCTTTAAAGGCTTTTCAATATAAGTTTATTAGAAAAAGAAACTCGTTGTTATGAAAAACACAAATCAATCAAATATTCAGGCAAAAATGTTTGATTTTGCTCTTTCAGAATTAGTGAGGAATCAAAGGGACAGCTTTGAACCAATTTGGACAGTTGATAGTTGGGTTAAATTGTTAATTTGGTTATCTTTGAATTGTGGTTTATCTGGAGAGAGAGAGAGCTTAGAAAGCTTTGCAAATGCTTTGGGGTCAGCTTTAACGATTCGAATGAGAAAGATTTTTTTTGAGCGAGTTGTGGATAATCTTTCACTTCATGTAATGGCAGATCCTGCTGATTCTCATGTATTAGTTATGCCAACAGAAAACAATGTGTCTTTGACCAATCAAACAGTTGAAGAAGTCTTGGATATTTTGCTTTTAAAGCAAAGAGTGAGCACTGACTTTAGGGAATGGGAGTCTCATGATCGATTGATAGCAATTCCTTGGAATTCCTCAGAAAGTGGCTGTTGATTTTTACAAAGACAAAAAATTTCATTAGTGTTTTCTTATAAGGTTTGAATTATTTTTTACTTTTGTGTTAGAGCACTCCGCTTCTGAAAGCTTGGTTAATGCAGTGGATGCATTTCCTAAGACATATGATCCTTTTGGAACTGAAAGTCGTTGGCAAAAGATATGGAGTGATCAAAAGGCTTTTCACTCTGATCCTAAGGCACAAGGTGAACCTTTCTCTGTTGTTATTCCTCCTCCGAATGTTACTGGCAGTCTTCATATGGGACACGCTTTTAACACCGCTTTAATAGATACGATTGTTCGTTTTCAAAGATTACAAGGAAAAAATGTACTTTGTTTACCTGGTACTGACCATGCTTCTATAGCTGTTCAATCCATTTTAGATAAACAGCTAAAAGCTGAAGGAATTACTCGTGATCAATTAGGACGTGAGGCTTTCTTAGAACGTGCATGGTCATGGAAATCTGAAAGTGGTGGACGAATTGTTCAGCAATTGCGTCGTTTGGGTTATTCAGTCGATTGGCAGCGTGAAAGGTTCACTATGGATGAACGATTAAGTAAAGCTGTAGTTGAGGCTTTTGTACGCTTACATCAGAAAGGATTGATTTATCGAGGTGAATATCTTGTGAATTGGTGCCCAGTGTCTGGTTCTGCTGTGAGTGATTTAGAAGTAGAGATGAAGGAAGTCGATGGATATCTTTGGCATTTTAGATACCCATTAACAAATCCTTTTTCTGAAAATGGTCTAACGCATTTAGAAGTAGCTACTACTCGCCCGGAGACCATGATGGGTGATGTTGCTGTTGCTGTTAATCCTTCTGATACGCGTTATGCACATCTTGTTGGTCAAACACTAACCTTGCCATTGATTGGTCGTGAAATACCAGTCATAGCAGATAATCATGTGGACCAGACCTTTGGGACGGGATGTGTCAAAGTCACTCCTGCCCATGATCCGAATGATTTTGTAATTGGTCAAAGGCACAAATTGCCTCAGATTACAGTTATGAATAAAGATGGGACTATGAATTCTCAAGCTGGGAATTTTAAAGGCCTAGATCGCTTTGAGGCCCGTAAGGCAGTTGTTAAAGCTTTGGAAGAGGCAGGATTGTTAACTAAGGTTGAAGAGTATCGGCATAGCGTTCCGTATTCTGATAGGGGGAAAGTTCCAGTCGAACCGTTACTTTCAACACAGTGGTTTGTTCGTATGGATTCCATGGCAAATCGCTGTCTAGATTTTCTATCTAAAAAAGAACCACGTTTTTTCCCCAATAGATGGGAGAAAGTATACAAAGATTGGTTGACAGGTATTCGTGATTGGTGTGTCAGTCGTCAACTTTGGTGGGGACACCGCATACCTGCTTGGTATGTAGTGAGTGAGACAAGCAATCAAATAACTGATCAAACACCTTATATAGTTGCTGTTTCTGAAGAGGAAGCAATATTAAAAGCTCAGGAAGAATATGGAATAGACGTTCAACTGTTACAAGATGATGATGTTCTAGATACTTGGTTTTCTAGTGGCCTATGGCCTTTTTCTACTTTGGGTTGGCCTGATGAAGATGATGCCGATTTTTCATTTTGGTATCCTACTAGTACATTAATTACTGGATTTGACATAATATTTTTTTGGGTTGCAAGAATGACAATGTTGGCAGGTGTTTTCACAGATAAAATGCCTTTTTCAGATGTTTATATTCATGGCTTAGTTAGAGATGAAGAAAATCGTAAGATGAGTAAAAGTTTGGGGAATGGAATTGACCCATTGTTATTAATTGATAGATATGGAAGTGATGCACTGCGCTTTGCATTAGTTAAAGAAGTAGCTGGTGCAGGTCAAGATATTCGTTTAGATTATGATCGTCAAGCAGGGACCTCGGCAACTGTAGAAGCAGCCAGAAATTTTGCTAATAAAATTTGGAATGCCACTAGATTTGCGTTACTTAATCTTGGTACGACTACCTTAGAAGAGACTTTAAAAGAACCAGACTATTCTGATTTAGAGCTTTCGGATCAATGGATTTTATCAAGACTTGCAAAGCTTAATTCTGACACTGCAGTTAGGTATGGTAAATATTCGCTTGGTGAGGCTGCAAAAGGTTTGTATGATTTTGTCTGGAATGATTTTTGTGACTGGTATTTAGAGTTAATTAAGCGTCGTTTGAATCTGGGTAAGTCTCCTAGTGCTAAGACTCTACTAAATAGACGAAATGCTCAACTGGTTGTGTTTAAGGTGTTGCGTGAATTGTTTGCCATGTTGCATCCTTTAATGCCACATCTGACTGAGGAACTATGGCATGGAGTTACTGGCTTTTCTGAAAATGATTTGCTTGCATTACAGACTTGGCCAAAATTGAATAAAAATTTTTTAGATCAAGAATTAGAAAACTCATTTAAGGAGTTATTTGAATCTATTCGATTAGTGCGTAATTTAAGGGCTGAGGCAGGATTGAAACCATCTCAAAAAGTGATTGTTTATTTTGTCACTAAAAATAAATCTTTATTAGAGCTACTTAAGAATGCAATACCTGATATTCAAGCATTGACTAGGGCAGAGGAAGTTAAGGTTTTTTATCCTGAAGAGATAGTTGATAAGTTGAGCCGTAAATCGTTGGTTGGTGTTTCTGGAGAGTTAGAAGTTATTTTGCCTATAGAGGATTTAGTCGATGTGCAAGCTTTACGTATTCGATTGAAAAAAGATTTGAAGAAAGCAGAGAATGAAATAACTATTCTTTCAAAGCGTTTAGATAATCCTGGCTTTGTTCAGAAAGCTCCTGATAATGTTGTTGAAGAATGTAGATCAAAGTTATCTGATGCAGAATCTCAATTAAAGTTAGTTGAAGAAAGATTAATTGGTTTAGAATGATTATTTACTCTTAAATATGAGTTTTTTAGAAAAGGTATTAGATCATCAATTATATTTTTTGCTGACCCCTTTAGGTATAGTTACTTTTATTCTCTGTTATACAATATGGGTTTGCATTCTATTACCAGGTTCATGGCTTTCTATGCTTGGAGGGTTTATATATGGTTCAGTTATGGGAACTATATATGTATTTATAGGAGCTATTCTAGGAGCAATATTGACTTTTGTATTAGGTAGAGTAGTGCTAAAAGATTGGATACAAAAGCGGTTAGATTCTTTTCCTAAATTACAATTAATACAAAACTCTATTTCTAATGAGGGACTCAAGTTAAATATTTTGACTAGGCTTTCACCTGTTTTTCCTTTTGGCCTTTTAAATCTCGCATATGGTCTGAGCAAGGTAAAATCTAAGGATTATTTGATAGGTTTGATTGCAATTTTACCAGGCACATTTGTTTATTGTTCAATAGGTTCTATTGCTATTGAAGTATCAAAAATAAATCAATCGGTTGAAAATAGTCAGGATTTTATTTCATTTATTGTTAGCTTAATAGGAATAATTGCAACTGTTATTCTTGTTTTGATTATATTGCGTTTCGCAAAGGACTCTCTTGAAAAAGATATTAACTAACTATTATTTATATCTTCGTCTATATTCCAGTCTTTAATTATTGCTATTAATATAAACCAAAATATTCTTATTTTTGCAGGTATACCTTTTTTAGATATTAGTTCATTATATTTTGCTCTTCCACATTCAGTTTTTATATAAGAAAAGATTATGGGCCTATTCATCTTTACTTTTTTCTATTAACTGGATTAATTCTCGCTCATTTATAATCTTTATTCCTATTTCTTTTGCTTTTCGTAACTTGCTACCAGGCTTTTCACCAGCTAAAAGATAGTTTGTTTTAGAACTTACTGATGAACTAATTTTGCCTCCTACATTTTCTATTATTGTTTCTGCTTCTTTTCTATTTAAAGATGGCAGGCTACCCGTAATTACTATAATTTTGCCAGCCAACTTACTTATTTTTATATTATGGTTCAAAGTATCTTTAATAGCTTCTTTATTTTTAAGAGTAATTCCTACTTTTCTTAAGTGACTTATTAATATTTGATTCTTTGTATTTTTAAACCACTCTGTTAGGGAGTCAATGATTTCTCTTCCTATCCCATAAATCTCTGATAGTTTTTCAGGCTTTTCATCAATAGCACAAGCAAGTTCTTCCGCACTGTGAAAAATATGTGAAATTGCTTTTGCATTTGCCTCGCCTATATGAAGTATCCCAAGCCCATAAAGTTGCCTGTGCCATGGTTGTTTTTTGGAGGCTTCAATTGAAGCCAATATTTTTAAAGCTGACTTTTCTCCCATTCTTTCAAGATTTATTAATGAGGGTATATCGAGTTCATATAGAGCTGCAATAGAGGAAATTATTTTTTGCTTTACTAATTGTTCAATACACTTATTACCGATTCCTTCAATATCCATAGCCCCTTTACTCACCCAATGTCGTAAGGCTCCTCGCAAAATAGCTGGACAAGAATTGTTGGTGCACTTTGTCGCTGCTGCATCAGTTTCTATAACAAGTTCTGATTGACATTCTGGACATGTTTTAGGTAGAGATAATTTACTGGCATTTTTAGGTCTGAGTTCTTTTATAACTCGAACTACTTCTGGAATTATTTCACCGGCTTTTCTAACGACTATTGTGTCACCAGAATGAAGATCAAGTTCACCAATTCTATTTTTATTGTGCATTGTTGCTCGACTAACTAATGTTCCTGCAAGAATAATTGGTTTGAATTCTGCAACAGGTGTTACAACACCAGTTCGTCCAATTTGGAAGTTTAAACTTTTCAGTTCAGTTGGTGACTCTTCTGCGGGATATTTAAGAGCAATTGCCCATCGAGGTGCTTTCTGAGTAGAACCTGCAATTTCTTGTAGATCAAATTGATTAGTTTTTATAACTACTCCATCAGTCGCATAAGGAAGGTTTTGTCGGTGCACATCCCAATATTGGCAAAATGTTTTTACCTCTTCGATATGAGTTACGCATTGTGCGTTTGGATTAACTTTGAAGCCTGCTTTTTTGAGCCATTGAAGAGCTTCCCATTGATTGTTTGGTTTTTTGGGATCATTGCCTTTAGGTTGCCAATCTTCTGGCAAATAAATTGTATAAGCAAAGAAGTCAAGATTCCTGGAGGATACTATTCGAGGATCTAATTGTCTGAGTGTTCCCGAACAAGCATTCCTAGGATTCGCAAAAAGCTTTTGGTTTGCTTTTTTGCGCTCTGAATTTATTTTGTTAAAAGTTTTATTAGGAATAAAGGCTTCGCCTCTAACTTCAAGCCATTCTGGTGGATTTTCTAAATTTAGTGATAAAGGTATAGAGGTGATCGTTCTTACATTTGATGTAATTTCTTCTCCTTCATTACCATTTCCTCGAGTGGCTGCATTTTGTAATGTTCCATTTAAATAACTTAGTGCTAAAGCATTACCATCTATTTTGAGTTCACATATCAATTTGAAATTTTTCTCCAGTAATTTATATACTCTTTCATACCAATGATTTAGTTCATCAAAGTTAAATGCATTATCCAAACTTAATAATGGAATTCTATGCTTAATGCTTTTAAAACTTAAGGATGGCTGTCCTCCTAATCTTTGAGAGGGACTATCAAGTGTCACCAAAGATGGATTCTTTTTTTCAAGTTCTAGAAGTTCTCTATAAAGACGGTCGAAAACAACATCCTCTAAAAAGGGTTCATCGAGTATGTAATAGGCATGATTCGCTTTATTTAGAAGGTTACGAAGCTCCGAAATTCGCTCTGAATCACTTCTCAATAACTTTTGCACAAGGTTTTATTTACTTGCTTTGCTAATGCGATTAATTCTCCATTCTTTATCAATTTTTACGAAAGAAAATTCTAATGGTAATTCCATTGTTTTGTCTTCTGATTTCAAACTCAAGGTAAGCATTATTTTATTGTCTTCTATTTTTGGTCGACCTGATTTCAAGTTTCTATATTTATTGAGCTGTAGGCTTCCTAGAAATTTCAGGAAATCTTGACGATTCACGTGCTGCTTATATGTTTTTGTAGTGAGCCTGTATGCAGCGTCAATGCGCCCAGAGGCTATATGATCAAAGAATTGTTTTACAAGCGGATTAATCCCTCTTGCTCCAATAACAAGCTTTACTGCATTGAAAGTCCAGAATAGTACTAGGCCTGCTCCTCCATAAAGGAGTATTTTGAAGCCGATTGCTTTAATAATTGCCCCATCCATAATTGAAATTTAGGTAATGAGAAAGCTAGTTTTACTAACTTTAGGAATAAGACTATTTCACAGTCATTATCTTTTAAAAAGAATGTTATTACTTAGGTCATGACATTGCTCTGAATAGATTGATGCCACTCATTCCTCTTTTGCCAATATTTCATCGTTTTAATCGGCAATATTTTGATGGCTTGTTGGTTAGAGACTCTAAACCAATAGTTTCTATTAGATGGAGTGATGGCAGATTACGTAATACAGCTGGGTTTTATCGTCACGGGAAAAAGTCAAATGGAACAAAGGTTTGTGAGATTGTTTTGTCTAGTCCGATCTTAGAAAATCTTCCTTCAAGTGCTTTAGAAAGTACTCTCTGTCATGAGATGATTCATGCTTGGATTGATCTAGTCTTAAAAGTTTCAGAAGGTCATGGTCCAAATTTTAATGCCAGAATGAAATTAATTAATTCTTCACAGAATCAATTTCAAGTACATATTCGTCATCAATTCCCAGTTCCGTTAAAAAAACCAAAATGGTTGGCTATTTGCCCTTCTTGTGGTCTTAGTTCCCCTTATAAGCGCCTGGTTAAAAGAATTGCGTGTAAAAAATGTTGTGATGAATTATATGGTGGTAGGTGGCATTCAAGTTGTGTACTCAATTTTGAACCATTTTCAATTGAAAAGTGATCATTCTTGGTTTATTTTTCTCTTCATCACAAAAAAGTTTGTTTTTTCAAAAGTTAGATAAATTTATTTTATGGAAAGAAATCGCTATCTTCACCAGCGTCGTCAGCGCAATAGAGACCCTCTTGAGCGACGAATGGATAAATGGGTAGAAACA
>QCPC01000016.1 GCA_003212695.1 Prochlorococcus sp. AG-436-C13
TAGTCAATCCAGGTGCATATTTAATTAACCCTCCTGTCTTAGTTCTAAAACGATCATCTGAAAGCTCAGCAATAACTTCTGAGTTACCTATTTTACTGCCAGGAATACTATTTAGTCTATATCGTGTTCCATTTGTCGCTTCAAGATTCCAAATTTCTCCAGAGTGAGTTGACTCTTCAGATAGTTCAAAATCTTTTAGCGTCATAGAAGTAGTTACTATCTGAACTTCTCTAGAATCTCCAATAGAGTCACGAAGACGAACCTTACCACCAAACTCACTAGATTGACTTGCTTCTGCTAAAACCTGACCTTCTACTGCGTTAACACCACTTTCAACAACTGGTTTTGCATTTGGAGGAAGATTATAAACATCTCCAGCTAAAACCCAAAGCCGACCTAATCTCTGAGCCTTGAGAGTTATATTACCTTGTCGATCAGTTACCTCTCTAGGTTGAATAGCATCTTCATAACGAACTTGTCCAGCCAAATCACAAATAACATCTTTAGTAGCTTTCTCAACACTCTTCTTAACCGCACCTGCAGCTATTTGAGCAATCGTTATATCAGCATCTACTTCTTGTCCATTCTCTACAAAAATCAAAGAACCACTAGAAATCTCTATTTTCTGAATCTTACCTTTTTCTATTGGTTTGATTGTTAAGACAAAATCAACCTCAGCCTGTTGAGCTTCTACACCATGAGGTGTTCTATAACCACGGACACGTGCTTTTGCACCAAACTCTACTTTCCCAGCCACATGTGAACGCACAACACCTGTTTCTGCCGTTGAGACACCTCCCGTGTGGAAAGTTCTCATTGTTAGTTGAGTGCCAGGTTCGCCAATAGATTGAGCAGCAATAATACCGACAGCCTCTCCTAAATCAACTAACTGATTATGTGCGAGTGCCCATCCATAACATTTCCTACACACAGATCTTGTTGCCTCACAAGTAAGAGGCGATCGAACCATCACACCTTTTACTTTTGTCTTTTCTATCTTTCGAGACAGTTCTGGATCAATTGCTGTATCACGCTTAGCAATAACAATTTCATCATTTTCATGATCAATAATATCTTCAGCAGTCAAGCGTCCAACAAGTCGACTACCATAGCAACCATCTTCTGCTTTTACTAAAATAGCTCTAGTAGTTCCGCAATCCTCCTCTCTTACGATTACGTCTTGTGCTACGTCTACAAGTCGTCTAGTCAAATAACCTGAATCTGCTGTCCTTAATGCTGTATCAACAAGGCCTTTACGTGCACCATAAGAAGAAATTACATATTCTGTTACAGTAAGTCCTTCTCTAAAGTTAGTGCGAATAGGCAAGTCAATAATTTCCCCTTGAGGGTTTGCCATAAGGCCACGCATACCTACTAATTGGCGTACCTGTGACATGTTTCCACGTGCTCCAGAGTTTGCCATCATCCATACAGAATTTAGTGGGTCATTTTGATTAAAGTTCTTTTTTACAGCATCTACTAAACGTTCATTAGTTTCCGTCCATGTATCAATAACCTTCGTATGACGTTCCACTTCTGTAATTTCACCAAGGCGATAACACTCTTCAGTTGCAGTAATTTGCTCCTCAGCTTGCCCTAATAAATCTTGTTTTGCTGCAGGTACCTTTAAGTCGTCTACAGAGATAGAAACCGCTGCCTGAGTTGCATACTTAAAACCTAAATCCTTAAGATTATCTGCCATTGCTGCAGTTACAGCTGTACCATGATTCTTATAGGTCCACGCAACTAATTGCTTAAGAGTCTTTTTATCAATAACACAATTTCTAAATGATGGAGGTGTTTTAGAAAGAGGTGGTATATTATTTACCTTTTTATTTTTTTTCTTAGAGCCTTTTCTTCCCTTTGCTGAAGATTTACGAGATTTTGGTGTAGAAGTCATGAGAAATGTCTAATCAGTTTATAAGAAAATAGTTAAAGGTAAATTCAAGCTGAAGACACAGCATCGATAATGGTGTAATTCATTACTACACGTCCCACAGTTGTAAGAATAAAACGGCTAATTAAAGCACCATCTTCATCTCTTCTGTCTCTCCTAAATTCCCATTGTTCTATTTGAGTGCCATCTTCAAGAGTCTTTCGGTCTAAGGGCATATCACTACTATCTTCATCTTCAACCTCACCATTAAATCTGACCCATACCCAATCATGCAAATTAATTCTTTTATCTTCAAAAGCATGAATAACATCTTCTAGACCAGAAAAAGTTTTTGATTGATCTCCAAAGTCAGGCTTACAAACTCCTGGTTGCAGTGCAGTTAAATAATATGAACCTAACACCATATCTTGAGATGGGGTAACAATCGGTTCGCCTGTTGCTGGAGAAAGAATGTTATTACTTGCAAGCATTAACATCCTTGCTTCAGTTTGGGCTTCTATGGCTAGTGGCACATGCACAGCCATTTGATCTCCATCAAAATCGGCATTAAAGGCTGGGCAAACCAATGGGTGCAGTTGAATTGCTCTACCTGTCACAAGCTTAGGTTCAAAAGCCTGTATACCAAGACGGTGCAATGTTGGTGCTCTATTTAATAAAATAGGATGCCCTTCTATACACTCTTGTAATACCTGCATTACTTCATCATCAGCACGCTGAATCAACTTTTTAGCGGCTTTAATATTATTGACTATGTTCTGGCGAATTAGTCTATGAATAACAAAAGGTTGAAAAAGTTCTATTGCCATTTCTTTTGGCAATCCACATTGATGCATCTTTAATTTTGGTCCAACAACTATCACCGATCTACCTGAATAATCAACTCTCTTACCTAGCAGATTCTGTCTGAATCGACCTTGTTTACCTTCGATAATGTCACTTAGGGATTTCAATGCACGATTATTTGCTCCAACAACAGTTCTTCCTCTTCTACCATTATCTATAAGAGCATCAACAGCCTCCTGCAACATTCTCTTTTCATTTCTAACTATGATCTCTGGAGCTAAAATTTCTTGAAGCCTTGCAAGACGATTGTTTCTATTAATTACTCTCCTATATAAATCATTTAAATCAGAAGTAGCAAATCTTCCTCCATCCAATTGAACCATAGGCCTAAGGTCTGGTGGTATAACAGGTATCGCATCTAACACCATCCATTCTGGACGAGCATTGGTTGCTATAAAATTATCTATTACTCTCAATCTTTTAATTAGCTTTGCCCTTTTTTGTCCTTTGCTTCCAGTAATCTCTTCACGAAGTTCCTCAGCTACCTCTTTCAAATCAAGATCTTCTAACAATTGCTTTAGAGCTTCAGCACCTATACCTACTACTGGCTCATTTTCAATAGTAGAATCTTCTGCATAGATCTCATCTTCTATCTCAAGCCATTCATCTTCTGTAAGTAATTGTTTATAATTCAAATCCTTGTGATCACCTTGATCTAGTACTACATAACAATTGAAATAAACTATTTGCTCTACATCTCGCAGAGGCATGTCAAGCAAAATTGCCACATAGCTAGGTATTCCTTTTAAGTACCAAACATGTGAGACAGGTGCTGCAAGATTGATAAATCCCATTCTATGTCGACGTACTCTGCTCTCAGTAACTTCAACTCCACACCTTTCACAAACAATTCCACGATGGCGAACTCTTTTATATTTGCCGCAATGACACTCCCAATCTTTTGAAGGACCAAATATTTTCTCACAAAACAATCCATCCATTTCTGGCTTTAAAGTCCTGTAATTTATAGTTTCTGGCTTAGTTACTTCTCCAACTACTTGACCATTAGGGAGTGTTCGTTGTCCCCATGACATAACTCTTTCAGGAGAGGCCAATGTGATTTTGACGTAATCAAAATGGTTCTCTGTTCTTAAGTTGCTGTTAGTCATAATAAATAAATAGCGTTAAATAAAAGGCGGCAAAAGTAAAAAATCAATTAATCCTCTTGGTAATCAGAACCTAATGATTCATATGTAGGTCTACTGGGGGTGCTTCTCCTAGGATTGACATCTTGCATTAAATCAACTTCTTTACCTTCATCTGTATAAACACCAATATCCAAACCCAAGGATTGTAACTCTCTCATTAATACCTTAAATGACTCTGGCGTACCTGGTCTAGGAATAGGCTTCCCTTTAACTATTGCATTTAAGGCCTCATTTCTTCCTTGCATATCATCAGATTTAACGGTTAACAACTCTTGTAATGTGTAAGCAGCACCATATGCCTCTAAAGCCCAAACCTCCATCTCTCCCAAACGCTGTCCACCTTGTTGAGCTTTTCCTCCAAGAGGCTGCTGAGTTACTAAAGAGTAAGGTCCAGTAGAGCGAGCATGAATTTTGTCATCAACTAAGTGAACCAATTTAAGAAAATGAGAATAACCAACTGCAACCGGCTGATCAAAAGCCTCTCCTGTTCTTCCATCCCTTAATAAAAGCTTACCTGGATCATCAGGGTTATATACCCAATCTTTGCCCGGTTGCTTAGCAGCTTCTTTCAAGTAAAGCTGAACAGTTTCATATGACTTTTCAGCGCCATACATTTCATCAAAAGGTACGACTTTAACTCTACATCCCAAATTAGCTGAGGCCCATCCCATAAGAAGTTCAAAAACCTGTCCTACATTCATTCGACTTGGCACACCAAGAGGATTAAGAACGATATCTACAGGAGTACCATCAGGCAAGTAAGGCATATCTTCTCTAGGCAATATTCTGCTAATAATTCCTTTGTTCCCGTGGCGACCTGCCATTTTATCGCCTACTTGTATCTTGCGACGTTGAGCAACATAAACACGAACAACCATATTTGCTCCCGGAGGAAGTTCGTCTCCTTGCTCACGGGTATATATCCTGACATCAACTACTCGACCTTTTTCTGTACTAGGGACTCTTAAAGAATTATCTCTGACATCTCGAGCTTTTTCTCCAAATATTGCTCGTAAGAGTTTTTCTTCGGGAGGCTGATCAGACTCACCTTTAGGGGTTACTTTACCTACAAGGATGTCACCGCTTTCTACAAAAGCACCAACTCTAATAATACCCATTTCGTCTAGATGTCCCAAAGTATCCTCAGCAATATTTGGAATTTCCCTAGTAATTTCCTCGGGTCCTAATTTTGTTTGACGAGCTTCTATTTCATATTTTTCTATATGAACAGATGTATAAAGGTCATCTTTAACTAATCTTTCACTAACAAGAATTGCATCTTCATAGTTATATCCTTCCCAAGGCATATATGCGATAAGTACATTTTGACCTAATGCAATTTCACCACCCTCACAGGCAGAACCATCAGCTAAAACTTGTCCAACTATTACTGGATCTCCATTTCTAACAATTGGTCTTTGATTGAGGCATGTATCTTGATTAGATCTTTGATATTTTTGTAGTTCATGTATATGTTCTTTCCCTTCTTCATCAGTCACAATAATAGAGTTTGCATCGACATATGTAACAGTTCCATTTACCTGAGATATAGGAACCATTCCAGAATCTCTTGCAACTTGAGTTTCCAGACCTGTACCAACAAGAGGACGCTCAGGTCGTAAAAGAGGTACTGCCTGTCGCTGCATATTGGATCCCATTAAGGCTCTATTTGCATCATCATGTTCCACAAATGGAATAAGCGATGTAGCTACAGAAATTACTTGAACTGGAGAAAGTTGCACATAATCAACTTGCTCAGGAGGAACCTTTTCAAAATCCTGTCTATATCTGACAGGTATTAAATCAGCAATTATTCTTCCATCTTTATCTGTTGCAACGTCACCAGGCGCAACTCTACATTCATCCTCTAAATCAGCAGAAAGATAAATAGGATCTCCCTTTTTAATAACTCGACCTTCTTCTACTTTCCAAAACGGTGTCTCAATAAACCCATATGAATTAACTCTTGCATGAGTAGCAAGAGAATTAATTAAACCTGCATTTGGTCCCTCAGGAGTCTCTATAGGACATAAACGTCCATAGTGAGAAGGGTGAATATCTCGAACTGCAAAGCCAGCTCTTTCTCTAGTTAAACCTCCTGGGCCTAAAGCAGAAATACGCCTTTTATGAGTTAACTCAGCCAATGGATTTGTTTGATCCATAAACTGACTAAGTTGGCTAGATCCAAAAAACTCTTTAATTGCTGCAACTAAGGGTTTTGGATTAACAAGCTGAGCAGGAGTTAAAGAGTCAGTTTCTCCAACTGTCATTCTTTCTTTAATTATTCTTTCTAATCTATTTAGACCTACTCGAACTTGATTCTGAAGAAGTTCACCAACAGACCTAACTCTTCTATTACCAAGATGGTCTATATCATCTAAACTTGCCCCTCCAACATCAAGCTCTAAATTTATTAAATAATCTATAGTAGAAAGAACGTCTTCATGCGTTAACGTTCTAACTGAATTTGGAATAGTTAATCTTAGTTTTTTATTTATTTTATATCTACCAACTCTTCCAAGGTCATAACGTTTAGCATCAAAAAACCTACTTTGTAGTAACTGCTGTCCGCCACTTACAGATGGAGGTTCACCAGGTCTTAACTTCTTATAAAGTTCTAACAAAGCTTGATCTTCTGAGCTTATTCCTTCATCATCTGCTGCCTGAATAGATTTTTTATAAAACTCTGGATGTCTTAACTTATCTATTACATCATTATCAGAGAGACCCATTGCCCTCATAAGTACATGAGCATTTATTTTTCTAGTTTTATCTACACGAACATGCAAAAGATCGTTCTTATCAGTCTCAAACTTTAACCATGCACCTCGGTTTGGAATAACACTTGCATTATATGTTCTTCGCCCATTCTTATCCTGTTCATCTTTAAAATAAACTCCAGGACTTCTTACAATCTGATTAACAATTACTCTTTCTGCACCATTAATAATAAAAGTACCTCTTTCAGTCATCAAAGGAAGTTCACCTATAAAAACTTCTTGTTCTTTAATTTCTCCTGTTTCTTTGTTAACCAGCCTACATGTGACATACATTTGCGAAGCAAAAGTTGCATCTCTTCTCTTGGCTTCTTCAACATCATGACGAGGTCGCTTTAGCCTATATTCATTCCCAATAAAGTGAAGTTCTAGCTTGCCTGTGTAATCAGTAATTGGAGAGAAATTTTCAAGTTCCTCTATTAGACCTTTATCTAAAAACCATTTAAAGCTTGCCCGCTGAACCTCAACCAAATCGGGCAGGTATGTAGCGGTCTTAGCGACCTGAATCGCGCTTCTACTCATTCGAGAACCTGCTGCTTGCTTATAAAGGAAATGGGATCTTGGGACTCTTCTAAATAAAACGAATTGTTCTAAACCACTATCCTTAAAGCCTCTTTAAAAATAAAAAGGCAAGAAAGAAAAATTAAGTGGCTCAATGAATTCGAATCAGAAAGACAGTTAGAGACAAAAACTCTTGCAGAAAGTAAGGCTTCCCAAGGTAAGGACGCAGAAAATCCACGCAAAGCCCAAGACAATATTCAATATTACACTCAATACGTTTTTTTAACTATATAAATGTCCAATTCATGGTAAACCAAACAATACTCTTGAATTGGCAGTGCTGCTCTTTGCTACAGAAGAAAAAGTTTGCCCTCTTATCTCGGCAATTCTGGAAGCAACAAATTCGACAAAAGCAGGTTCATTTCTCTTCCCTCTTCGCGGCACAGGAGCCAAAAAAGGAGAGTCTGTTTCGATTAAGAAACGGTCTTGTGGAACTGCTAAAGCACATTTATGAATTTGGGTGGCCTTTGGGAAAGTAACAGTTCCGCTAAAACTTATATAAAGACCTAAATCCAGAAATTGATTCATCTCTTCTTCAGTCCCCCCCCAACAGTGCATTACCCCTCTAACTAATCGTCCTTCTTTCTCTAAATTTTTAAGCAAATCAATCATAGGAGAAGATGCATCCCTACAGTGAATGATTACTGGCAAATCCAACTCATTTGCCAAAGAAAGCTGAGGTTTAAGAACGCCAATTTGCTCATTTAAATTACTATCTTTAAATAAATCCAAACCTAATTCCCCTATTGCAACGACCCTTGGATCTTCAAGTGCAGCGCTTCTCAAAATATTTATTGTTTTATCACCTTCCCATGATTTTATATCTAAAGGATGAACTCCCACAGAGTAACGAAGCTCTGGGAATCTATCCGCTAATGACTTAATTGATGGGATTTCTGAAGGTTCAACGCATGCATGAAGCAAACTTTTGACACCTGCTGACCTCCATCGAAAAGCTACTTCTTCCAAATCATCTTTAAAAGATGAAAAAACAATATGGCAATGACTATCTATAAGAGGGGTTCTTGTCACTTTTAGAAAAAATTTATAAATATTTGATTCAGAACTTTTCTGAAATAAATGAGAATTTTTCTATTTAGAAGCAGGTTCAACAACTTTTTTAAATGCTGCTGTCAATCTGGATTTTTTATTTGCTCCATTATTTCTATGAATCACTCCACGTTTTACAGCCTTATCAATTTTGCAAAATGCTTCATTCATGGATTTTTGAATAGTATTTTTTGCTTCTTCATCAGGCTTCTTTTCGTATGAGCCAAATGTCTCCAAACAATTTTTTATTAAAGTCTTCATTGCTGACTTGTAAGACTTGTTTTGGATACGATTGCGTTCAGCAATTTGGATCCTTTTCTTCGCTGAATTGTTATTTGCCACTTAAAAACAAAATTCACTAATTAATTCATGATGATAACCTAGAAGCTTACTAAAGAAAAATTCTTGTCCAAAAACAAGACAATTATCTGAAGAAGGATCTAAAGTTAAGGAAAGAAACTCAAGTGAAAAGATTGGAGGAAAGCAATCAAATATTGGGATGGATTGATGATCCCGAACTTGCTTTAAGAAAGCTAGATGAAATTTCTTCTCGCACTTCCTTACACGCTAAATTAAAAATAAAAGCTTCAGTTGAGGAAATACTGAATGATGTAAAGGTATGTAGAGACAAGGCATTAAAAAGATTAACTCAAAAATTTGATGGTTTTTCCCCAGACCCCTTAGAAGTACCTTCTAAGAAAATAATAAAGGCTTGGGAACAAACTCCAAGACCCTTACAAGAAGCATTATCAATAGCAAAGGAAAGAATCGAATCCTTCCACAAACATCAATTTCCAAAAGATTTATTTATTACAGGTGTTTATGGCGAGCGACTAGGTAGAAGATGGAATCCTGTAGAAAAAGCTGGCATTTACATACCAGGAGGGAGGGCATCATATCCAAGCACGGTTTTGATGAATGCAATACCTGCAATGGTTGCAGGTGTAGAACAAATTTACATGGTCACACCTGCCAATCGCATAGGCGAAATAGATAAAACAGTTTTAGCAGCAGCTCATATAGCAGGAATTAATAAAATTTTCCGCGTTGGTGGTGCTCAAGCAATAGGCGCACTAGCATATGGAACTGAATCAATTCCTCGTGTAGATGTTATTACTGGACCAGGCAATATTTATGTAACTTTGGCTAAAAAGTCTGTGTATGGCCAAGTTGGTATTGACTCTCTAGCAGGACCAAGCGAAGTTTTAATAATCGCAGATAAAAGTGCTAATGAAGAACAAATAGCTAGTGATTTATTAGCGCAAGCAGAACATGACCCTCTTGCTTCAGCTATATTATTAACAACAAATGCATCCTTTATAAAGACGATAAACTTAGAACTAAATAAGCAGCTTAAGGAGCATCCTAGGGCAGATATTTGTATTCAATCACTAAGAGATTGGGGACTAATGATTCTTTGCAAGGATCTTGATACTTGTGCAGATTTAAGCAATAAATTCGCACCAGAACATTTGGAATTATTAATTGAAAAACCTAATGACTTTACTCCTAAAATAAAAAATGCTGGTGCAATATTTATAGGTCAATGGAGTCCAGAAGCTACCGGTGACTATCTTGCTGGGCCAAACCATACACTGCCTACTTCTGGCACAGCACGATTTAGCAGCGCGTTAGGAGTAGAAACATTCATGAAAAGTACATCAATAATTAATTTCTCAAAAAAAGCATTAGAAAAAACCAGTAATGAGATAATAGAATTAGCTAATAGCGAAGGCCTGTATAGTCATTCAAACTCTATAAAAGTAAGATTATCTAAGACTTCTTTAACTGAGTAACAGTTGTTGAGCCATTATCAACTTTACCTACCAAAACTTCATCAGTTAGATTGACAAACAAGCCATTCTCTAAAACTCCTGGAAAATTGTTAATTTGCGATTCGAGTTTTTCAGGTTCAGTTATTCCATTCTTAAAGCTTACATCTAGGACTAGATTACCCTGATCAGTTACAACTGGGCCTGCCTTCTTTTGAGCCATTCTAAGATCAGATTCACCACCAATATCTTTTAATTTGCTTTGTACTAATTGCCAGGAAGTAGGTAATACTTCAACAGGCAACTTAAATTCTAAATTCAGCTTTTCGACCAATTTTGTTGAGTCGACCACAACTACAAAACGATCTGCAATTGATGCAACTAATTTTTCTTGAACATGACAAGCTCCACCTCCTTTAATCAACTGGAAATAAGGATCTACTTCATCAGCCCCATCAATAGCCAAATCAAGTTTGCTAACAGCTGAAAAAGCGACTAAAGGAATTCCTAACTGTTGAGCAAGGACCTCACCTTGGAAAGAAGTAGCTACACCAACTACTTCTTTAAGAGAACCTTCTTTGATTTTATTTCCCAAAGATTTAATCATTAAAGCGGCAGTAGACCCAGAACCAAGTCCTAGTAACATTCCATCTTGTATTTGGTCTACAGCAGCCATAGCTACTGCTAATTTCATTTGCGATTGTAAATCAGTCATATTAAAAAAGCTTTCAATAATTAATGCATACCTATCCTATTCCTGGCAATCCTTCAGGCTTGATAGAAAGTTTTATCTCTCGATCATTTCTCAAAACAATTATAAGAAAAGGCTCTCCAATTTGGGAGTTTTCAACTTTATCTAATAAAGCATTAGGACCAGAAATAACTTCTTCATCTGCTGAGATAATTAGATCACCCCTTCTTAATCCAGCTTTTTCTGCTGGACTATCATTGAGAACTGATTGCACCAAAGCGCCAGATCTTTCAGGCAATTGAACTAAAGAATTTGGATCAAGGTTATGTTCTTTTGCAATGCTTGCATCTAGTGGAATAAGTTGAACTCCTAAATATGGATGAATTACCTCTCCATTTTCAAGCAATTGACTAGCTACTCTTTTCGCAAGATTTATAGGAATCGCAAACCCTAAACCTGCTCCAGGTCCAGATCTAACTAAAGTATTGATACCTATCACTTCTCCAAGATAATTAACTAAAGGTCCACCTGAATTGCCAGGGTTAATTGCAGCATCTGTCTGTATTAGTTCTAATCTCTTATCAGAGAATCCAAGACTATTTATATTGCGATGTAAGCTACTAATTATTCCCAATGTCACTGTACGTTCAAGTCCATATGGAGTCCCTAAAGCAATAGCCCAATCCCCTACCGCAATACTTTCCGAATCTCCTAGTGGCGCAGACTGCAATTTAGAGCCATCCTCTAAGCGAACAAGAGCTAAGTCAGTAACAAAATCAGATCCAATTACTTGGCCAACAAGCTTTTGTCCATTAGCTGGAGTAACTATTACATCATCAGCCCTTTCCACAACATGAGCATTGGTTAAAACCAAGCCATCTTCATCTATTAATATTCCTGAGCCCTGACCTTTTTCTCTTTCAGGACCAAAAGGTTGATCTCCCAACAAGTCCCTTAATAAAGGATCAATCAAGGTTGGGTCAAAAGGTTCATGCTCAAGATCCCTTTCTGTATCTATGCGAACAACTGCAGGTGCAACATTATTTACTGCTTCAGCAACAAAGTTGTGAGAATATTCTTTTTTTGGAGTTGAGATTCCATAGCTTGTATCAACGCCTCCAAACAAAATCATCAAAGATAAAAAACATGCAAAATATCCTGAAAATCTCATAGAAACTTAAGTCGTGATCAATAAATAAGATTTTAATGCTGACAACAAAGCAAGTGCATTAAAGATGCATATAAAAAGTGCATTCCAACTAAAAACTTGCGAAAATATAGAAAAAAAAAGCTCATCCACTAGAATTATTATGCCTGAAGGTTACCTCCATCATTGGAGGCAGTTTAAATATTAAACCTGTTGGGCATAAAAAACCCAACCCAAATTATTATCTCTTGTCAAACCGATTCTCAAAAGATATAGAGCAGATAGCTGCAAATACAGCTTCTATAGAAGGTTATAAAGTAGTTAGAATTAACTTTTTTGAACACCTAAAGCCTATGACAATTCAAGTTCAAATTTGTCTTAAAGAAGGTGGGGATGTTTCTTTGTCTGATTGCGCACGTTTAAGCAAACCAATTGGAGAAGCTATCGAGCATTCAAAATTACTCGATATTGCTTATGTTTTAGAAATCAGCAGTCCTGGCCTAAATGATATTCTTAAAACTGATAAAGAATTTGAAACTTTTAAAGGTTTTCCTATTGAAGTATCTAAGAAAGGCGAAACTGATTCTCAAGTCATTCAAAGTGGTCTATTACACACAAGATCAAAAGAACACTTGCTAATAAATGTCAAAGGGAAAATCAGTAAAATACCCAGACATCATGTAATGCAGGTGCGGCTAATCAGCCCCACTTCATAACAAAAACATCAACTTCAAAAAACCAAATCTCATTTTCCATCATCGATGGCATTAGTTTTACTCCCCGGACTCAATAATTTAATCGAAGACATAAGTGAGGAGAAAAAGCTCCCTGCCCAAGTCGTTGAAACTGCTCTTAGGGAAGCTCTTCTTAAAGGTTATGAAAGATATAGAAGGACTCTTTATATTGGTATTAATGAAAATCCATTTGAAGAGGAATACTTCAGCAATTTTGATATTGGCTTAGACCTTGAGGAAGAAGGATACAGAGTATTAGCAAGCAAAATAATTGTTGAAGAAGTTGAAAGTGAAGACCATCAAATATCCTTGGCAGAGGTCATGCAAGTTGCTGAAGATGCTCAAGCTGGTGACACAGTTGTCCTTGACGTAACCCCAGAGAAAGAAGAGTTTGGGAGGATGGCTGCTTCCACTACCAAACAAGTTCTTGCGCAGAAGTTACGTGATCAGCAGCGAAGAATGATTCAAGAAGAATTCGCAGATCTTGAAGACCCTGTTCTAACAGCTCGAGTAATACGATTTGAACGTCAATCTGTAATTATGGCTGTCAGTTCTGGGCTGGGAAGACCAGAGGTTGAAGCTGAACTACCAAGAAGAGACCAACTCCCGAATGATAATTATCGCGCAAATGCCACATTTAAAGTATTCCTTAAGGAAGTTAGTGAAATACCAAGAAGAGGTCCCCAATTATTTGTAAGCAGAGCAAATGCTGGGTTAGTAGTTTATTTATTTGAAAATGAAGTACCAGAAATTCAAGAAGGTTCGGTCAAAATTGTTGCTGTTTCTAGAGAAGCAAATCCACCTAGCAGATCTGTAGGTCCAAGAACAAAAGTTGCTGTTGATAGTATTGAAAGAGAAGTTGATCCAGTAGGTGCATGCATCGGATCAAGAGGGTCAAGAATCCAACAAGTAGTCAATGAACTTAGAGGAGAAAAAATCGATGTAATTCGTTGGTCTTCAGATCCAGTTCAATACATCTGTAATTCACTTAGTCCTGCAAGAGTAGAAGTTGTAAGGCTTGTAGATCCTGAAGGTCAACATGCCCATGTTCTTGTGCCACCTGACCAATTAAGTCTTGCAATTGGTAGAGAAGGACAAAACGTAAGGTTAGCTGCAAGATTAACTGGATGGAAAATTGATATAAAAAACTCTCATGAATATGATCAATCTGCTGAAGACTCAATTGTTTCAGAACTTATTTCACAAAGAGAAGAAGAAGAGGCTCTACAAAAACAAGCAGAAGAAAGGCTAGCTGCTGAGCAAGCAGCTAGAGCAGAAGAAGATGCTCGCTTAAGAGAGCTGTATCCTCTTCCTGAAGATCTTGAAGAAGGAGAAGAATCTCTAATAGAAACAAACGAATTAGACAATATTGATGAAAATATGAATGAAGAAAACATTCAAGATTCTTATGATACTGACCAAACCAATGCCGATGAGGATAGAGCCCGGTGAGACAAAACCCCGTCCTGCGTCGTTGTGTTTCTTGTAGGCAGCTTTTAGATCGAAAGCAGCTCTGGAGAATAGTCAGAGACTTTCAGGATGGTGTTGTTCTTGATAGAGGCATGGGAAGATCAGCTTACCTATGTCCCAATGAGAACTGCTTAAAAGAAGCCTTACAACGAAAGCGTTTACAAAAGGCCTTAAGGTGTCAGGTAAATGAAAGTGTTATCGAGGTACTTCAAAATCGATTGAATCACAGCAATGATTCAATTACTAAGGCAATATAAAAGAAGAACCTCGAATAAAAGAGGTTTTTACCAAAAAATTGCCAAGCATTCACTAAAAATTAATGACCAGCAGCGGCAAAATCAGAATCTATGAGCTTTCCAGAGATTTGCATCTGGATAATAAAGAGGTGCTAGACGCTGCTAAAAAACTTTCAATCTCTGCGAAAAGTCACAGCAGTTCTATTAGTGATGAAGATGCAAAAAAAATTAAGACTTTACTTTTAAGCAAAAGCAATAAAAAAGATGATTCATCTAAGACAAAACAAAAATCAAATAAAGAAATACTTACTCTAAAAAAAGCAGTTAAATCTTCCCTTAAAGGATCAATTGCAAATGATCATCAAGATAGAAATTTAAAAAGCAAGACAGATAAAAACAATAAATCTTCTATAGATCTTCCAAAAAAAACAATTGCTAAGTCTCCTAGTAGACCAACGACTCTGAAAGTAAGCAAAGACAAAAAACCTTCTCCACTATCTGAAAACAAACCTTCTCTTTCGTCCCCAAAGCCTCCTATATCTCCTGCACCTCAAACTCAAAAAGTTCAAGCACCTATTCCAAGGAATTCTGCTATAGATACAAACAATATTAAAACTAAACAACCCAAAGCGAAGCCAAAAATTATTGGCAAACCAAAATCAGCCTCACAAATAAATTCTAATGAATTAATTAAAAAGCCTTTAACACCGACTCATATCAATCAATCTAAAAAAATAGAAAGGCCTAATCCCCAAGTGCCTCAAAGACCAATAGCACCTCCTCCTCGTCCAAAAGTACAAAAAGTACAGCCTATATCCACTCAGCAAACAAGGACTTCGAAACCTTCATTACCTATTTCAAATCAACGCACGAATATTCCTCAAAGAAATTCTTCGGGAGAAAAACGAGGCAATAAACCAGCAATTAATTTGCCAAACAAGCCAACGCCTGGCCAACCTCCATCTAAAGGTAATCGTGTAGAACTAGTTGGAGCACCCATAAGACGCAATAATAAAAAAGCACCTACTAATCCCATTAGGAGAGGGTCTAAAGATCGCGATTTTCGACCTGGGGTTTCAAAGCAAAACCATCCATCAAATAGACCAGTTGGACAAAGGAAACCTGAAGGAGTTGATCGTTCTCCAAAAATGCGTCCTAGGCCAGGGATGCCTCTTGGAATGCGTAAGCCAGTTTCGCCAGGGGAGCTTATGCAATTGCAGAAGCCCTCTAATAATGTTACTCCTCCTATCAAGAGAAATGAAATATCCAAAGGCGGTAAAAGAGATAGTAGTACCCCAACACCTAAACCTCCCAGCAATAGACCTACTCCTTCGACTGCACCTAAAAGGCCGCCGTCTAGAGCAGGAGCAGCAAGCTCAGCCAGGAAGAGAAAACCTGATTGGGATGATGCAGCTAAGCTAGAGGCTTTAAGAAACAAATCACCTCAAAAACAACGACAAAAGGTTCACATAATCGGGGAGAATGATGATGCTCTAACCACAGAGACCAGTGGATTTGCCGGTGGTCAACAAGCAATACTAGTTTCAGCAAGTTTAGCTCGTCCCTCAACTCCGAAATCAAAGGCCAGCAAAAGCGGTGCTTCCAAGCCAACAGGAGCAATTAGAAAGCGAAAAAAAGAATCTACTCGTCAAAGACAACGTAGAAGGGCAATGGAATTGCGTGCAGCGCGTGAAGCAAAGCAAGTACGTCCTGAGATGATAATTGTTCCCGAGGAGAACATTACCGTTCAAGAACTTGCTGACAAACTTAGTGTTGAAAGTTCCGAAATCATCAAGTCTCTATTCTTTAAAGGCATAACAGCTACCGTAACTCAGTCGTTAGATCTACAAACCATTGAAACTGTCGCCGAAGAATTCGGCGTACCTGTATTACAAGACGATGCAGAAGAAGCTGCAAAGAAAACTGTAGAAATGATCGAAGAGACAGATTTGAAACATTTAATCAGACGCCCACCTGTTGTTACAGTTATGGGACATGTGGACCATGGGAAAACCAGCCTATTAGATGCAATTCGTAAATCCAGAGTCGCTGCTGGAGAAGCGGGTGGTATTACTCAACATATTGGTGCTTATCAAGTTGAAGTGAATCATGACAAAAAGCTGCGCAAGCTTACTTTTCTAGACACACCTGGTCATGAGGCTTTTACAGCAATGCGTGCAAGAGGTACAAAAGTAACTGACGTAGCTGTTCTTGTAGTGGCAGCAGATGATGGTGTAAGGCCTCAAACCTTAGAAGCAATTAGTCACGCTCGAGCAGCGAAAGTTCCTATTGTGGTTGCAATAAATAAAATAGACAAAGAGGGAGCCTCTCCTGATCGCGTAAAAAAAGAATTATCTGAACAAGAACTTGTAGCTGAAGACTGGGGAGGAGATGTAGTAATGATGCCTGTAAGTGCCATTAAAGGAGAAAATATAGACAAATTATTGGAAATGATTCTTCTTGTCACTGAAGTCGAAGATCTTCAAGCAAATCCAGACCGTCTAGCCAAAGGGACTGTAGTAGAGGCACATTTAGACAAAGCAAAAGGTCCTGTTGCAACATTGCTTGTTCAAAATGGAACACTTAGATCAGGAAATGTTCTAGCAGCTGGCCCCGTACTTGGGAAAGTGCGTGCTATGGTTGATGAAAATGGGAAGAGGCTAAAAGAAGCTGGGCCATCATGCCCAGTAGAAGCTCTTGGCTTTAGTGAAGTTCCTACAGCAGGAGATGAATTTGAGGTTTATCCTGATGAGAAATCTGCAAGAAGTGTAGTTGGAGAAAGAGCATCTGATGCTAGAGCTACTAGACTGGCTCAACAAATGGCTTCAAGAAGAGTTTCTCTTGCCTCTATTTCTAGTGAAGCTAATGATGGAGATTTAAAAGAGCTAAATCTTATTCTTAAGGCTGATGTTCAAGGAAGTGTAGAAGCAATTCTAGGCTCTTTAGAACAGTTGCCCAAAGATGAAGTTCAAGTAAGGGTTCTACTTTCTGCACCTGGAGAGATAACAGAAACTGATGTAGATCTTGCTGCGGCATCAGGAGCAGTAATTATTGGCTTCAATACTTCCATGGCTTCTGGAGCAAAAAGAGCAGCAGATGCTAATAGCGTTGATGTTCGAGAATATGAGGTAATCTACAAACTTCTTGAAGACATACAACTAGCAATGGAAGGGCTACTAGAACCAGATTTAGTGGAAGAAAAAACCGGGGAGGCCGAAGTAAGAGCTATTTTCACTATCGGCAAGAGTGCAGTAGCAGGTTGCTATATAACTAGTGGTAAGCTACAAAGAAATTGTAAAGTCCGAGTTAAAAGATCTGGAGAAATAGTTTTTGAAGGAGATCTTGACTCCTTAAGACGTAATAAAGATGTAGTCAAAGATGTATCAAGCGGATTTGAATGTGGAATTGGCTGCGATAGATTTGCTAATTGGAAAGAAGGTGATCTAATTGAAGGTTATAAATTGGTAACTCAACGCAGAAAATTGACTACTTAAAAAGCAAATATTATCTACTAAGAAACAGTTAACAAAAAAATCTAATTAGACTTTATTCACTCTTAGTACGATCTAAAACAATGAAAGTTAGAAAAATCAAAAAAGCACTTAATTGGATTACAAAATCATTAAACAACACATTTTCACCAGCCAATGATCTAAGACCCATTATCAAAAGTCCAATTCCTGCAGATGCAGTTAATGCTATCCAAATAACTTTCCTAATCCCCTTAAAAGGATTTTTTGATTCATTTAAAAGTTTTTCACGAAGTTTAGGATCTAAATTCAAGGTAAAATTCCGTTAAGAGCCGGTGTAGCTCAGAGGTAGAGCAACTGATTCGTAACCAGTAGGCCAGCGGTTCAATTCCGCTCACCGGCATTAGTTTTTGAGAATAAACTCAACCAAACAATATAAAAAGAAGGAGCTAATAAGCTCCTTCTTTTTATCAAGTTATAAAATAACCATCGATTATTGTAAATAGAAATCGAAGCTTCTGGCTTCGGCACCTGGGGCCAAGTTTCTAGGGGTTAGGCCTATTCTCCTGTAAGGGCACCTATACGATGCAATAGAAGTATCGACTGAATTGACGCACCTAAATCATTGATCCTTGTCGCTTCAGACGAAGGCCTACATTTTATTGAGACTGTTGGAGCAGGGGCCAGAGGTCATGCTGCTTCTAACAAATACTCAGGTGGAGTATCTACCATAATTAGGCTCCTCCTTGAATTCGATACATACATCTTTGCTGTATCTGCCCATCAAAGCAATCAGTCTTTATGCGCATTGCATTTTAAATTTTTCCGTTAGATAATTGTTGTTTGTTCAATTTAAATATGCAAGTGAATCCTACGGATTCAAGAGCAATAACAGCAAAGGCTTCTTAAGAAAATTTAGCAGAAGAAAAACACCAGCCTATTACTTCATCTTTTCCATCTAGCTATCAAAAGGAAGAAAGTATATTTAGAGTTTTATGAACGAAAAGAGAGACTTTAAGCTATTATTTCTCAATCAATTAGTGATTTATTAAGAATCCAATAAATCAAAGATGAGCCTGAAATTATCTTCTGCCAAGAATATAGATAATGCAAAAGTATTAATTATTCGACTTCCATGTAATCCAATCTTTCCTATTGGGCCAGTATATCTTGCCGATCACCTTCATAAATGCTTTCCGAAACTACCTCAAAGAATTCTTGATCTTGCTGCTTTACCAGTTATCGATGTTGAAAGAATATTAATAGCCAATATCAAAATTTTCAAACCTTCATTACTGGTATTTTCATGGAGAGACATACAAATATATGCTCCTGTTGATGGTAGAGGAGGAAATCCCTTACAACATTCATTCGAAGCCTTTTATGCAAAGAACCCTTTTAAAAGACTTAGAGGTGCATTTGGTGGAATGAAATTAATGCAAAGCCATTATGGAGAACTCTGGAGAAATCAACGATTAATCAAAAGTGGGCTCAAGGAAGCAAAAACTTTCAATAAAGATGCTAGGGCTGTCATAGGTGGAGGGGCAGTTAGTGTTTTTTATGAGCAACTTGGCAAATCTCTACCAAAAGGAACCATTGTTTCTATAGGAGAAGGAGAGCCCTTATTGGAAAAACTACTTCTTGGGGAAGATATATCTCAAGAAAGATGTTATGTAGTTGGGACACCACCTCGCTCTGGCCTAATACATGAACAACCAATAAGTCCTACTAAAACTGCTTGCGACTACTCATACATTTCTTCTATCTGGCCTCAAATGAACTGGTATCTCGAAGGAGGTGATTTCTACATAGGAGTTCAAACTAAAAGAGGTTGCCCTCACAACTGTTGTTACTGCGTTTATACAGTTGTTGAAGGCAAACAAGTAAGAGTCAACTCTACTAATGAAGTTATCAAAGAAATCAAACAACTATATGAACTAGGGATACGAAATATATGGTTTACAGATGCACAATTTATTCCTGCTCGTCGTTATATAGAAGATGCTAAAAAACTTCTCAAGGCAATTTATGACGAGAAAATGACTGGCATACGTTGGGCCGCATACATTAGAGCAGATAATCTTGATGCAGAACTAGCTAAATTAATGGTAGATACAGGGATGAGTTATTTTGAAATTGGCATAACTTCTGGATCACAAGAATTAGTTAGAAAAATGCGTATGGGCTATAACTTGCGAACAGTTTTGCAAAATTGCATTTTGCTTGCTGATGCTGGCTTTACTGATCAAGTCTCAGTGAATTACTCATTCAATGTTATTGACGAAACTCCAAAGACTATTAGACAAACTGTTGCTTATCATAGAGAATTAGAAAAAATTTTTGGGGAAGACAAAGTTGAACCCGCAATTTTCTTTATAGGCCTGCAACCTCATACTCATCTAGAACAATATGGTTTTGAACAAGGTTTAATAAAGCCTGACTATAATCCTATGAGCATGATGCCATGGACAGCTCGTAAACTTTTGTGGAACCCTGAACCAATGGGAAAACTTTTTGGGAAAATATGCTTAGAGGCATTTGAATTGTCCCCGGACAATTTTGGTAGAACTGTTATAAATCTGCTGGAAAGAGACTATGGTATTGCCCCCCTTGAAGAAGCATTACGAGCACCATTGGAAGGTCGACCCGCATTAGCCAAAGCAGTACGATAGAAAAAAAGAATCAATAAAAGGCAAAGAATACCTGTAAAACTTCCTATAGGATTAGGAGAAAATCTACCAGGTCCAATTAGCCATGTAGGTGTAGTTTTTGATATATCTATGATATCTACGTTAATAAAAAACCATAACCCAACTAACCCTCCATGTAAACCTATACAACCACTTATAGATCCATTATCTAATATTCTTCTTATGCCAAGAACTAAGCCCAATAAAAACAAACCAAACAAAAGAGCAATCAACTCAAAAAGACCTAAGTCTAACTTCAAAAATGCAATTATATGAGAAAAACTAAAGAACATTGCCTGCACAGGGATACCCCAAATTGGGCCTAGCAAAAGATTCGCCTCATTCCATAACCAACCACGAAAAATTAGTTCTTCTGCAAATCCCACAACAAGGCCCAAAAAAATTGCATTCAATAAATATGTAAAACCTAAAGGATCAGCAAATTCAACCCAACGGCCATAAAAAATTGGTATTAAAATAAAGAATATCAATGCTACAGCCATAATTAATCCCTTTAAGTAGGTCTTATAAAAAAAAGTCTTATTTACAAAACCAAGTCCCAAAGAAAGCCAGGTTTCTTGTTTTTTCCATCTAAACTCTGCCCAACTAGGAAGAAGTATTAAAAACAAGCCAAAGGTAAAAAATGTCCCCAAAAGATCGAGTTTATTTTGCTCTTGAATGAAAGGAAGGAGACGAAAAGGTTGGGCTAATATCCAACCCAATAAATATAAAATAGGGAAAAATGATAATGTTGGAATCCAACTGCGACGACGTTGTCGCAACCAATTCTCCCAACGTACAGGAATTAAATAAATCAGCTTTCTAATTCAATAGTACTTGTTAAACCTTTACTCTTAAGGGATTCTGAATAAAACTCAGCTGGCTCTATATCGCAAACTATTACTAAGCCTATTCCAGTTTCATGTGTTTCCAGCATTATTGCCATTGCATCTTGCTCACTTAACTGTGGAACAACCTGTCGCAAGGTTTTCACAACATAATCCATAGTATTAACAGGATCATTGTGAAGCAGAACCTTATAGCGAGGAGATGTCTTCCTCACTCCCTGCACTTGTTTTTCAATAACAGCAGAACCACTAGAGTTGCTGCTAGGATTGCCCACCATGAAAAAACACCTAATTAAGCAAACGGTAGATTCATCTGAATTTTATAACAGAACGAAAGTTAAATACTAGCAATCCTTCGCATAGCTTCTTCTACATTATTCCTGCTATTAAACGCAGACAATCTAAAATATCCTTCTCCAGCGGCACCAAACCCACTACCAGGAGTACCTACAATATTTGCTTTATTAAGAAGAAAATCAAAAAATCCCCATGAATCCATCCCATTAGGAGATTCTATCCAGACATATGGAGCATTTTCGCCTCCATAAACTTTATAACCCGCAACAGTTAATTTTTCTCTAATAATTGCTGCATTTTCCATATAAAAACTAACAAGATTTTTCGTCTGAGATTGTCCTTCTAATGAATAAACTGCCTCTGCACCTCTCTGAACAATATAGCTAACTCCATTGAACTTAGTGCTTTGTCTACGATTCCATAATGACCATAAATCGATCTCATCTCCTTTTACAGTTTTACCCTGAAGACATTTTGGAATAACAGTGTAAGCACAACGTGTTCCTGTAAATCCAGCATTTTTAGAAAATGAGCGAAATTCAATTGCACAATCTTTTGCTCCTTGAATTTCAAAAATTGAATGAGGTAATAAAGGGTCTTGAATAAACGATTCATAAGCTGCATCAAAAAGAATTAAAGAATTATGTTCTTTGGCAAAAGTCACCCAATTAATTAATTGCTCTTTACTTGCAACTGCTCCAGTTGGGTTGTTTGGAAAGCATAAATAAATCAAATCAACTGGCTCAGAAGGTAGTTCAGCTTTAAACCCATTTTCGGCATTTAAAGCGATATAAGAAAGCCCTTCATAATGTCCCGTAAGTGATGCATCTCCTGTTCGACCAGCCATCACATTGCTATCTACATAAACCGGATATACCGGATCAGTAACAGCAATTCTATTTCCTGCTCCCAAAATATCCAGAATATTACTGCTATCACATTTTGAACCATCTGAGACGAAAATTTCTTCAGCAGAAATTGCACAACCTCTCTTCTTAAAATCATTTTCGGCTATTGCTTCACGCAGCCATAAATATCCTTGTTCAGGACCATATCCTCGAAAGCCTGCATTAGTGCCCATTTCGTCAATTGCCGCTTTCATAGCCTTGCAGCATGCTTGGGGCAAAGGCTCAGTCACATCGCCAATACCCAAGCGAATAAGACTTGCTTCTTTATTAGATTCACAAAAAGTGTTTACTCTTCTGGAGATCTCCGGAAAAAGATAACCAGCTTTAAGTTTTAAGTAATTGCTGTTGACCTGAACCACGATAATAAAAATTTAAGCCTTTTATATACTGCCTTGAAAAGGTACCTAAGTGAAGAAAAAATGCATACGATATAGAAAGAAAATTATTTTTCTGCTGTGTCTACTGTAATAAATTCTTCCATCAAGAACAAAAAGCTAATTGAGCCAATTCAATTTGAGCAATTAGTAGATACGACTATCCATAAACCAGGCCAATATATGGGGAATGAGCTTGGCAGCAAACAACATAATTGGGAAGCAGCAACTGTTCATTGGGCTCTTAGCTTCCCAGAACTCTATGAAGTAGGCGCCAGTAATCTGGGACATATAATTTTATACTCAATTATCAACAAAATTCCTGGTCAATTATGCGATAGAGCATATCTGCCAGAATCTGATTTAGCCAAACGTTTGAGAAAAAAATCAATAGCTTTATTTGGAGTGGACACACGATATGAATTAAAGAACTTTGATCTGCTTGGATTCAGTCTTAGTTATGAGCTAGGAGCAACAAATATTTTAGAAATGCTTGATTTAGCGCAAATAAATATATACGCAAAAAAACGTCAAGACATGCAGCTCAATGATCCCAATTCAATTCCATTAATATTTGCAGGAGGGCCTACTGCAACCAGCAATCCAGAACCATACGCGGATTTTTTTGATTTCTTTGCTCTGGGTGATGGAGAAGAACTACTACCTGAAATTGGTCTGATAATGTACCAAGCAAAAAAATTAAACTTAACAAGGTCACAAGCACTCCTCACTCTTGCTGAAGTCCCTGGGGTATATGTTCCTTCGCTATACCAATCATCTAAAGATTTCTTATCTATCAAGCCATCACATCCCTCAGCCCCAAAAAGAGTTATGAGGCGAGTAGCTAGACCGATACCCCATTATTCAATGGGGTTAGTACCAAATGTTGAAACAGTTCATGACCGCCTAACAATTGAGATTAGAAGAGGATGTACTCGAGGGTGTAGATTTTGTCAGCCAGGTATGCTTACTCGACCAGCTAGGGATGTTGATCCAAATGAAGTAATTAAGGCTGTAGAAACTGGAATGGAAAAAACTGGATATAGCGACTTTTCACTACTTTCTCTTAGTTGTAGTGACTATTTATCTCTCCCTGAAGTAGGGGTAAAACTTAAAAATAAACTTAATGGTAAGAATATCAGCTTACAATTACCTAGCCAAAGAATCGATAGATTTGACGACAATATTGCTCATATAGTTGGTGGAGCCCGTAGGCCAGGTTTGACATTTGCTCCTGAAGCTGGAAGCCAACGGCTTAGAGACATTATTAATAAAGGACTAACAAATGAAGATCTTCTTTCAGGAATTAGAAAAGCAATGGAGAACCAATATCATAAAGTTAAGCTCTACTTTATGATAGGGCTGCCCGGGGAGCGAGATGAAGACATTTTAGCAATTGCTAGAACATGTAGATGGCTCCAGGTAGAATCCAGAGATTTAGGGAAATTAAATTTAAATATAACTATTAGCAACTTCACTCCAAAGCCTCATACTCCTTTTCAATGGCATAGTGTCTCTACTGATGAATTTTCAAGAAGACAAAACCTTTTAAAGGATACGTTTCATAATCTAAAAGTTCGAAACATAAAAGTAAACTATACCGATGTAAGGATCTCCGCTATCGAAGATTTTCTAGGTCGAGGAGATAGGCGTCTCGCCGCTGTAATTGAATCAGCTTGGAAAAGTGGAGCTGGAATGGATGCATGGTTTGAATCTCAAGAACGAGCCTATAAAGCATGGACTCATGCAATTTCAAAAGCAGGCCTAAGCAAACAACTAAGAGAATTAGAAATGGGAAATTGGAGATCGGCTTTAGCACTTAATAAACAAGAGCTAAGTGATTTTTGCGCGAAACCACTACCTTGGGATCATATTGATACCGGTATAGAAAAAAAATGGTTGATAAAAGATTTACAAAATGCTCTTAATGTACAAACAGTACCCGACTGTTCATTCCACAGCTGTAGCAGTTGTGGTGTTTGTGGTGCAGAGTTAGGTCATAATCAAGTAATAGCTGCTCAACCAATACCTATCAGAGAGGAGACTATTCCTCCGCAGATAGAAAGGCAATGCCGAATAAGGGTTAAGTTTTCTAAGACAAAGCCAATGCATCTAATAAGTCACCTCGATTTAATTCGATTATTAGAAAGATCTTTACGGCGAAGTCACTTGCCGGTTAGTTATTCAGGCGGCTTCCACCCTCTGCCACGTTTAGAAATCGCTCTTGCGTTACCTCTGGGGATAGAAGGTTTAGGCGAATGGATGGATATTGACTTCTATAAAGAGGTCAATCCTGTGAAAATGCGAGAAAAGCTCCAAGAAACCTTACCTAAGGGAATACAACTACAAGAAGTTAATTCAATACCTATAAGCAAAACAAGTCTTTCGCAACAACTTCTACAAGCTAACTGGCGTTTCAACCTAAAAAGCAATGCAAAGCACAATCCTAATTTTAATGATTGGTATAGTGGAATTAAAAAAATCAAAAATTCCACAAAATTAATATGGAAAGATAAAGATAAAAAAGGTCGTTTTAGGGAAAGAGATATGGTTTCACAATTAAAAGACTTAGAATTAATATTTTCTAAAGAGCTCAATCTTGAAGGAAATGTATCTATTTTACTCAACTCCTTAATTTCTTCCAACGGTCAAAGCGTTAAACCAATCCATATAAAACATTGGCTGTCTAAATATCTAGGAGAAAATTTAGAGCTAGAAAATATTCAAAGGAGTGAACTCATCTTGAAAAGTGCTAAAATTTAGTTGGGTTAGTCAAAGGCTCAGCAGAGCTACTCCAACCTAAGTTATTTGGAAGAAAATTTAGCTTCTACTAAAAATTCCGGCAAGTTATATCCGGAGATTCAGCAATCAACTTTCTATAAGAGCTAATGCTCTAAACAGACCTTCCAAAACTTAGTCTTTAAACTTCACCTAACTCGCTGCAGTTTGACTGCAAATTATTTTAAACAAGCTCAATTTTTATATGCCCAAAAAAATTGTAATTGCAGAGCAAGAGCGCATAGCCGCTTTGCTTTCTAATGAACGAGTAGACAAACTAATTGTTGCTCAAGGACGTTATCAAATTGGAGACATTTATGTAGGAAAAGTCGAAAAAGCATTAGATGGTATAGATGCTGCTTTTGTATATATAGGTGATAGTGAACAAAATGGTTTTCTCCCTGCTAGCGACCTAGGTCCTTTAAAACGTAAGCAGGGACCAGCGCGTATTACCGAATTACTAGAACTTCACCAAAAAGTCTTAGTACAAGTAATGAAAGAGCCCACAAGAACTAAAGGGCCAAGTCTATCAGGAAAAATTTCGCTCCCAAGTAGATATCTAATTCTTCAGCCTAATGGACAAGGTGTAAACGTATCTCGCCAAATAAATATAGAAACTGAGCGCAACAGACTTAAAGCCTTGGGAGTTTTAATTAAACCTCCGGGTACGGGTCTTACTATTAGATCAGAGGCAGAAGGAGTCTCTGAAGAATTAATTATTGATGATCTAGAAATTCTTATTAAAAAATGGGAATCAATCCAACAAGCATATGATCCCCCCCCCCCCCCTACTCTTCTCAATCGGGATGAAGACTTTATAAATCGAGTACTTAGGGATCATATAAATTCTGAAATAGCTGAAATTGTAGTTGAGACAAATGAAGGTAAAGAACGTGCGAAAAGTTTTTTTAGTGAAGAAAAATCAAGTATAAAAGTCACACAATTAAACCAACCCGGAAATTTAATAGAGCAATTCAAAATTGATGTCGCAATCTTAAATGCCCTTAAACCTAGAGTGGACCTGCCATCAGGAGGATATATAATTATAGAGCCAACTGAAGCATTGACAGTTATTGATGTTAATTCAGGGTCTTATACTCGTGCAGCCAATTCAAGCCAAACTGTGTTTTGGACAAACTGTGAAGCAGCAATAGAAATAGCGAGACAATTAAAACTTAGGAATATAGGTGGAGTAATTATTATTGATTTTATTGATATGGAATCTCGCAGAGACCAATTACAACTATTGGAATATTTCACAGCTGCTATAAAAGATGATTCTTCACGCCCTCAAATATCTCAATTAACAGAATTAGGTCTTGTAGAACTTACACGAAAAAGACAAGGTCAAAACATTTATGAACTCTTTAGCAAAGAATGTCCTCATTGTTCTGGACTGGGTCATATTTCACATATGCCTGAAAAAGGCAGGTTTGAGGCATCTGCATCACATAGTGGCTTAATAAAAAGCGAGAAAAATATATTTAATGAAATACCTCTATCAAATGAAAAAACAACCGATAATTATATTAATAAAAACACCAATTCATCAGGCACAAGAAAAGCAAACGGTACAGATAGTAATATAGAAAATATAAATATTAAAGATGAGAAGGAGCATATTGCTATCAAGATGTCTGATGATGAAGAATATACTTTTAGCAGTCTAGGTTTAAGCCCAACTTTACTTCTAGATATTCAACCTCAAAGTGAGAATATAACAATTGAAGTAATAAAGAGCAATGATGAAGATAATAAATCTTCAGAAGAAATAGATTCAAATCATAAACAATACAATTCCAATGTTAATATAGATAATCCTATAAATTCAGATGATAATCAAAATACAGATTCCGTAGATTTAGAAGCAGAAGTATCAATTGATATGATTGAAGAGAAAAATAAATCTAAGGAATCTTTAGATAAGAAATTAGAGGAAGAAATTATTCCTTCAAATACCAATTCTGAGGAAGATGTTGATGATACAAGAAGACGCAGACGAAGATCTTCTGCTAAAAACTAATTAAATTAACTAAAAATAATGCGCCGAAATATTGCAGGAATAGACGAAGTTGGTCGTGGTGCGCTATTTGGTCCTGTATTTGCTTCCTCAACTTCTTTAAGCAAGGAAGCTGAGGATAAATTACTAAAATATGGATTAAAAGATAGCAAGAAATTATCTCCAAAAAAAAGAGCTTTATTAGTACCAATCATTAAATCATTGGCAAATAGCTGGTCAATAGGGCAAGCATCTGCACGAGAGATAGATTTATATGGAATAAGAACGGCCACAGAAAAAGCAATGATTAGAGCCGTTAACAAACTAAAACTAAAACCAGATTTACTTCTTATTGACGGTAATCTTTCTCTTAGACTTTGGGATGGGAAACAAGAAAATTTAATTAAAGGAGAAGACAAGTCAGCATCTATTGCTGCTGCAAGTGTTTTAGCTAAAGTTTCGAGAGATTTGCTTATTAAGCAATTGGCAATTAAATACCCAAATTATGGCTTAGAAACAAATGTTGGGTATGGAACAACTTTCCATTGCAAGCAAATAATTGAAATAGGTACTACTCCACTTCATAGGAAATCATTTCTGTCAAAAATCCAATCTGTGTAATAAATCTTTTAATTCAATCTGATTTACACCAACTTGAGAAATCGTGAATCAACTGCTGACCTACTCTTGCCTTAATGCCCAACAAAATTCCATTAAGAATTGAATGACCAGTTGATTCTAATAACTTGGGGGGAATCAATTTCAATAAAGGGGGTTGACTTACACTGACACCTAAAAAAGCTTCACCTACCAGGCCATTTTCAGTGGCAATTAAAGTTGCGTCAAGCATTAATTCAAAGTCATCAACTAATCCAAGCCCTTTAAGCTCACTATCAGTTGCATGCATTTGCAGCTTATTACCTTCACTGTTTACAACTGCAATTGAAACAACTGGATTAACTTCCAACTGAAATACCTTGAAGCTAGTGACGTTATAACGAAAATTACCTTGTCCTAAAGAAACAAGCTTTTTCGGATCAAGCATTGCTCCAACAACCCTTTCCTGTTGTAGGAGATAATCAGGAAGTCGCTGAATATTATTTTTGACAGGTAAGTCAATTTTCTGTCTAGCATTGAAAGCCAGAGACATAACCCTTAACTAACGCGACATGATCCTATCGACACTTGCACTCTTTTTTCACTAATGCCAACTCAAGTGGCCTATCTCGGACCCAAAGGCACCTTTGCTGAACAAGCAGCATGTACTTTGGCAAAGCTAGAAAACCTTTCAGAGCCTGAGTTTATACCCTGCACAAGCCTAAGGTCAGTAGTAGAACATCTTGCCAATAAAGATTGTGAAGCTGCTGTTGTACCGATAGAAAACTCTGTAGAAGGCGGAGTAACAGCAACTTTAGACTCTCTATGGACTTTCCCAGATTTATTTATTCAAAGGGCTGTCATATTGCCTATTCGACATGCATTAATTAGTAGCGGCAATATAAATGAAATTTCTGAGGTCTTATCTCATCCTCAGGCACTTGGGCAATGCAGTGAATGGTTAAGGAAAAACCTTCCTATGGCTATTCAATTACCAACTAATTCAACCTCAGAAGCGGTCAGGATGGTCCAAGGCAGTAAATTCAGAGCTGCAATAGGCTCAAAGGAATCATCATCGTCTCTTGAGGGCTTAAGCACAGTTGCATTCCCTGTTAACGATGCTCCAGGAAACTGTACTAGATTTGTACTTCTTTCAGATAAAGAAGAAATTAATGATGGAACTGAAGATATTGCAAGTTTTGCATTTTCTCTTCATGCAAATATCCCTGGAGCATTATTAGCGGCCTTAAAATGCATTGCAGAATTAGGCTTAAACATGAGCAGAATAGAGTCCAGGCCATCGAAAAGAGAGTTAGGTGAATACATATTCTTTATAGATATTGAATTAAAAAAAAATTCGGAGAATATTAGAGCTGAGTTAAATAAATTGTTGGAACCTCTATGTGAAAATATTATTTACTTTGGTTCTTATAAAAATACCTTAAAAAGTTAGATTATATTCAACCTCTTGATCTAAAAACTCCAAAGCGCATAAGTCCCTTAGCAAAAGACCACCTCATCAATAAAATAGTTGGTATCTCCCTAACACCTTGAAGAAAGGATAAAGGACCTAGTTTTAACCATATTTTAGGTCTTCTAACTCCTTCTATAATAGACTCATTCCAAGAAGGTAGAGTATATTTAGTCCAATCATCAATATCAACCTTTCCAACACTAAATCTACTATTTAATAAATTAATTTGGAAATCCTCAATACTAGAAAATTCAGGATGAGACCATTGATCTAGAAGTTGTTTCATAACTAATCTATCTATAAGGTTAAGGCTCTTATGATTAGATTTTCCTTTATTCCAGTCTGCAACAGCCAAAACACCTCCTGGCCTTAAAACTCTTAACATTTCATCTGCAAAAAGTTGTTTTTCTAAAATATGTGCACCTGCTTCAACGCTCCAAACTCCATCAAAGCTTCCATCAGGGAAACTTAATTTTAATGCATCCATCTCTACAAATTTACAAGTACAGTCTTCAGGTGTTAATTGAATAGCTCTTTTAACTTGTTCTTTACTAATTGTTATTCCTAATACATTAAATCCATAAGCATTTGCCAAAATCCTTGAACTACCCCCTATTCCGCATCCAATGTCAATAATACTTGACCCTTTAGGCAACTTATGTAAACCACTCCAAAAAACTAATTTATGTACAAAATCAATTTTTGCTTTTCTAAAGTCCTGTTTTTTTTGATTATTATTATAATAACCCAAGTGTATATGTTCTCCCCATAATTCTTCTAATAATCTATTGTTAGTCCATGAATCATAAGATGCAGAAACACTTTGTGAAGTATTATATTTTCTATGAGTAGATATCCATATGAATATTATTAACGCAATTAATGAAAAAAAGAATAATAGAAAAGGAAAAAACATTAATTATTCTTTTGATCAACATTAGAAAGAGTATCTTTTAAGGCTGTTCTTGCGGCTAATTGCTTGCGAGTATGATCAAGCATCTCGTATTCACGTTTCAATCGATTAGAAGTATCTAATGTTTCCAATAATCTTTGCTGCTCTTCAGCAACTGACCCCCCTAAATGAGATGCTATCCAAAAAGATAATTCTCTAGGCATTCTTGGCAACTCTTCAGGCAAACTCCTTTCTGAATCAGTTAATTTACCAGTTAATAAAACAACATCTTTTAGGGCAAGCAAAACAGAATTAGAAAGATCATTTAATGCATTTTGATCACAAGAAACATCATCATCTATCCAACTAACCATTGCAGAATAAAAAGGAGCTTCTCTAATGATCTCAAGAATACGAAAACGCTGCTGACCAAGAGTAACAATATTGCTTCTCCCATCTTCAGATGTTTGGGATTTAATAATTTGTGCACAACACCCTACTCCTTCCATTTTCTTTGTATTTGGATTTAATCTTACAACTCCAAAACGGCTATCAGCTTCTAAAGCCGTTTGAAGCATTATTCTGTACCTTGATTCAAAAATATGAAGAGGCAAAACCTCCTGAGGGAAAAGAACAACATCAGGAAGCGGAAAGAGAGGCAGCTCCCTGACAGATATATCGGTCACGGGAATCTTGCGAAAAACATATATAGATACTACTTAAATCTTTTGCCTATTGAGACATTTCCAACATCAAAGCTTAACTTCAATATCAACTCCACTTGGTAAATCAAGTTTCATAAGAGCATCTATGGTTTTAGCAGAGGGGTTGTATATATCAATAATCCTTCTATGAGTACGTGTTTCAAAATGCTCTCTAGAATCTTTATCTACGTGAGGAGAACGTAACACACAATAAATCTTTCTCTTTGTAGGAAGAGGAATAGGTCCTATTGCTGTAGCAGCAGTATTATCAGCTGTTTCAATTATCTTTTCACATGAAAGATCTAACATTCGCCTATCAAAAGCTTTAAGGCGTATTCGTATCTTTTGCTGAGCTATAGCAGTTGACATAATCTGAAATCCGTTAGTTAACTCTTAAAAAGAGTAAGAAAATTAATTGTCTAGGTTCTAGTTAGCTTCACCTGAGCAAAGCTAACTCAGTAAATCTAACCGATGGTCAGATCATAAATACACCATTATGAAAAATTTATTTAATAATCTTAGAAACAACACCTGCCCCAATTGTTCTGCCACCTTCACGAATAGCAAACCTCATACCCTGCTCAATTGCAACTGGACAAATAAGTTCTCCAGTCATTTTAATCCTGTCACCAGGCATGACCATCTCAACACTGCTTCCATCATCGGCCGTAAATGCAGTGATTTGGCCAGTTACATCTGTTGTCCGTATATAAAACTGCGGACGATAACCTGCAAAAAATGGTGTATGCCTTCCGCCTTCTTCTTTCTTTAGGACATAAACCTCGCCTTCAAATTGAGTATGAGGAGTAATAGAACCTTTTTTCACAAGCACCATTCCTCTCTCTATATCCTCTTTTTGTATTCCTCTCAAAAGGAGTCCGACGTTATCACCTGCCATTCCTTCATCAAGCAATTTGCGGAACATTTCAACACCAGTAACTGTTGTCAGGCGCGTATCACGAATCCCAACTATCTCTACCTCTTCTCCTACAGTTACCTTCCCTCTTTCAATTCTTCCAGTGGCTACTGTACCTCTACCAGTGATAGAGAAGACATCCTCTACTGCCATTAGGAAAGGCTTGTCAACTTCCCTTTCTGGCTCTGGAATAGATTCATCTACAGCTTTCATTAATTCATCTATTTTTCCTTCCCAATCTGCTTCTCCCTCAATAGCTTTTAAACCAGATACTTGAACAATTGGAATTTCATCTCCAGGAAAATCATAACTATCCAAAAGTTCTCGTATCTCCATCTCGACCAATTCAATTATTTCTGGATCATCAACCATGTCACACTTATTGAGAGCAACAACAAGAGCTGGAACCCCTACCTGTTTTGCTAAAAGAATGTGTTCTTTTGTTTGAGCCATTGGCCCATCTGTAGCGGCACATACCAAAATAGCTCCATCCATCTGAGCCGCACCTGTGATCATATTTTTCACATAATCAGCATGTCCTGGACAGTCAACATGGGCATAGTGCCTGCCCTCTGTTTCATATTCAACATGAGCTGTATTAATTGTGATACCGCGCTCTCTTTCCTCAGGAGCACCATCAATATCACCATAATCTTGGACTTCTGCCTGCCCTTTCTTCGCCAACACACTTGTGATGGCGGCTGTAAGGGTAGTTTTGCCGTGATCAACATGCCCTATTGTCCCAATGTTGACGTGAGGCTTGTTTCTTTCGAACTTCTCTCTGGCCATTTGTTTAAAGAATCAGTTTAATAATAGACGATTGATGTCGAAGATATCAGGAATTGCCCTGATTCTTAGAGATGATTGCTTCAGCAACATTACGAGGAACTTCCTCGTACTGGCTAAACTCCATTGAAAATATACCTCGACCTTGTGTCATAGAGCGAAGTTGAGTGGCGTAACCAAACATTTCCGCTAAAGGTACTTTCGATTGAACCTTAGAAACTCCATCATCTATTGATTGCCCTTCTACCTGGCCTCTCCTAGAAGAAAGGTCACCAATAATAGAACCAAGGAAATCTTCAGGAACTTCTACTTCTACTTTCATCATCGGCTCAAGCAAGACAGGATTACATTTTTTTACTCCGTCTTTAAATGCCATAGAGCCTGCGATCTTAAACGCCATCTCTGATGAATCAACATCATGAAAAGAACCATCTACCATAGTCACCTTTACATCAATCAAGGGATAACCTGCTAATACACCAGATTCACAAGTTTCTTTCATTCCATTAGATGCTGGTCCAATAAATTCCTTTGGAACTGCACCACCAACAATCTTGTTGACAAATACAAAACCAGATTCAGGTTCTCCAGGCTCCATTTCAATAACAACATGACCATATTGACCTTTTCCTCCTGTCTGACGAGCATATTTGCCCTCTCCTTTAGAACTTGATCTAATTGTTTCTCGATAAGAAACCTGGGGAGCACCTATATTTGCCTCAACCTTGAATTCACGAAGCATTCTATCTACAAGAATTTCCAAATGCAGTTCTCCCATACCTGCAATAACAGTTTGATTAGTTTCCTGATCGGTTCTTACTCGGAATGTTGGATCTTCTTCTGCCAAAGAAACTAAAGCCTTTGAAAGCTTTTCCATATCCCCTTTAGTCTTAGGCTCTACAGCAACTGATATAACTGGCTCTGGAACAAAAAGTGTTTCAAGAACAATCGGATCTTCCGTTGAACATAATGTGTCCCCAGTAGTTGTATTTTTCAGGCCAAGTACAGCACCCAAATCACCAGCTCGCAGCTGATCAACTTCCTCACGATCATCAGCTTTTAAAACAACTAATCTTGATATTCTTTCTTTAGCATCTTTTGTGGAATTGAGCACATAACTTCCTTTCTCTAGGACTCCTGAATACATCCTCACAAAAGTCAACTTTCCATAAGGGTCAGCCATTACCTTGAAAGCTAAAGCACTAAATGGAGCCCCATCTTCCGAAGGCCTTACATCCTCTTTGCCATTTGGCAACAATCCCTGAATTGGAGGTACATCGATAGGTGCTGGCAAATAATCAATTACTGCATCTAAGACGAGTTGAACACCCTTATTTTTAAATGCAGACCCACATAGCATTGGAACTAATCCATGTTTAAGAACTCCTTCTCTAATTCCTTTTTTTAATTGTTCTGTAGTTAATTCTCCATTTTCAAGAAAATGTTCAATCAACTCTTCATCAGTTTCTGCAACAGTTTCCATTAAAGTACTGCGCCACTTCGCAGCTTCATCTTTCATACCATCAGGAATATCTGTCTCTTCTATATCAGTTCCTAGATCATTTTTATAGATATAAGCTTTATTCCCAACAAGATCAATAATGCCTGACAAGTCGCCCTCAGCTCCTATAGGAAGCTGTATAGGAGCTGCATTAGCCTTTAAACGATCCTTAATTTGGCCATATACCTTAAGGAAATCTGCTCCTGTCCGATCCATCTTATTAACAAATACCATTCTAGGAACCGTATAACGATCAGCTTGCCTCCAAACAGTTTCAGACTGTGGCTGAACTCCTCCAACAGCACAGAATACAGCTATTACTCCATCCAGAACTCTCATGGACCTTTCAACTTCAATAGTGAAGTCAACGTGTCCTGGAGTATCAATAATATTGATTCTATGATCCTGCCAACTAGTTGAGATTGCAGCAGCAGTGATTGTTATACCTCTCTCTCTCTCTTGAGCCATCCAATCAGTAACAGCTGCGCCATCATGAACTTCACCGATCTTGTGAACTACACCTGAATAGAAAAGTATCCTTTCAGTAGTAGTGGTCTTTCCAGCGTCAATATGCGCTGCAATACCAATATTTCTTACACGTTCTAGGGGGAAGGCACGAGCCACAGCTATTTCTCCAGTTTCAATGGGTTAAAACGGATGTGACTCTACAGGTCAATAGGTAAAAGTGAAAGCATTTAAATTTATATCTAAAAAAATCAATACCGATAATGAGCAAAAGCTTTATTAGCTTCTGCCATTTTATGGGTTTCCTCACGCTTCCTCACTGCGTTACCAGCTTCGTTAGCTGCATCCATTAATTCACCAGCCAGCTTATGAGCCATACTTCTTCCATTTCTAGATCGAGAAAAATTAACAAGCCATCTCAAAGCCATTGCAGTCCCTCTTTCCTGACGAACTTCCATGGGAACTTGATAAGTTGCACCACCCACTCGCCTTGCTCTTACTTCTACTAGAGGAGTTGCATTCTTTATAGCTGTTTCAAAAAGTTCTATAGGGTCTCCTCCCGTTCGCTCATTTATTAATCCAAACGCTTGAGACAAAATTCTTTGAGCAGTAGATTTTTTACCATGCTTCATTAATCTTGCAACCATCATTGTCGCAAGACGATTATTAAATTGAGGATCAGGCAGAACTGGTCTTTTTTCGGCTGCGTTTCGTCTAGACATAAGGATTAAATAAAGAAATAACTAATAATTAATTAAGAATTATTTATGATTTAGGAGATTTGGCACCGTATTTAGAACGTGATTGCCGACGATCCTTAACTCCTGCTGTATCTAACGTCCCTCGAATTATGTGGTAACGAACGCCAGGGAGATCTTTTACTCTTCCCCCCCGTAACAAAACTACGGAATGTTCTTGAAGATTATGACCAATACCAGGAATATACGCAGTTACTTCGAAGCCCGAAGTCAAGCGAACCCTAGCAACCTTGCGCAAAGCAGAGTTAGGTTTCTTGGGAGTTGAAGTATAAACCCTAGTGCATACACCTCTGCGTTCTGGGCATGATCTCAATGCTGGCGACTTTGTTTTGCGAGTAAGGCGCTGTCGCTCAGTTCTAATTAGCTGTTGAATGGTTGGCATCGAAGATTGACTAGGTCAGTAATCAGTAAAATTTGGACCCGAATCCATAGTCTTCTATTCTACTAGCTCGTGTGCAATAAGGAGAATTTTACTAAAATCATTTATGTCTATTCGAAGCTATTAGAGAAAAAAACACTCAAACAATTGATTTATCACTCTTCACGTTTTAGAACAATTAAATACATCCATCTAGGATAATTTATACCTATGGCAACTCTTTTCTTACTAAGGCGCATCTAAAACTTTGGTTGCATTCATGCCTAACAAATCACATATTTCTAATTGGCCATACTGCGATAGCAGTTCTCCAAGTTCCTTAACAGAAGAAAGGGATTCTTGTGGAGTAGGGTTTTTAGCTCAAATTGAAGGCAAAGCAAGCCACTGGATACTTCAACAAGCACTTAGAGGACTTAAGTGCATGGAGCATAGAGGAGGCTGTGGAGGAGATGGTGACTCAGGAGATGGGGCCGGTATCCTTTGTGCCATTCCTTGGACTTATCTAGAAGAAGTTTGGCCCGAAGCAAA
>QCPC01000017.1 GCA_003212695.1 Prochlorococcus sp. AG-436-C13
CAAACCATTTAGATATTCCAGCTAAAGAAATGTTAGAGGTTTCTATTAGGAATTACCAAGGATCTTTAATAGTGGTTTCCCATGATCGCTATTTTATATCTAGGATTGCAAATAAGATTGTTGAGATAAAAGAAGGCCAGTTGTTTCTTTACAGAGGCAATTATGATTACTTTAAAGCTAAGAAACTTCAAGAAAAAGAAGAAGCAGAAAATTTAATTGCTAAAGCAAAAAAAGAAGCCAAGAGAATTAAAAATCGTAATTTACAACGAAAGCGTAAGTCTAAAAGTAGTAATTAGCTAATTATTAATAAGGATTTTTAAGAGTTTCAAAGTCACTAGGTTTAATTGATACAAAAAACAGGAGTTTATTTCTTTTGATTTTAAATCTCATTGAATTTTTTATTCCATTTCTACTTATAGCATCTACTACATCTTTAGGATTTTTCACTTCCTTTTGATTAACCTCAATAATAATATCGTTGACTCTTAAACCTTTATTTTCAGCTGGACTACCAGGCAGAACATATACGATTAATGCACCTTCTGAGTAATCTTTTTCTAATGAATCTTCCTTTAAATCTGTATATGAGAGACTGACACCTATCATTGGATGGATAACTTTTCCATTTAATGTCAATTGGTTTGCAATTGAGATTGCTTGATTTATTGGAATCGCAAATCCTAGACCAGCCCCAGGACTAGAGTGTATAAGAGTATTGATTCCTATAACTTCTCCGTCTGAATTCAGTAATGGACCACCTGAATTTCCTGGATTGATAGCAGCATCTGTTTGTATTAAATTAATTCTATTATTTGATATGCCTAATTGCGATACATTTCTATTGATGTTGCTAATAATGCCTAAAGTAACAGTTTTCTCTAGTCCATAAGGATTGCCTACAGCAATAGCCCAATCCCCAACATCTATTTTATCTGAATTACCAATTACAGCTTTAGGCCATGGACCAGGATTAGAAAGTTTAATTACAGCCAAATCTGTCAGATAATCCTGTCCAATAACTTTACCTAAAACTCTTCGTCCATCTGGTATACCCACAATCAATTTATCTGAGTTTGCTACTACATGCGCATTTGTAATGACGAGTCCTTCTGATGAAAAAATAATTCCACTTCCTTGGCCACGCTCAACCCTTGATCTTGGTAAGTTTATATTAGGTATCTCAAATAATCTTTCAAAATATGGATCTAAAAAATTCTTTGGAGGGAGAATATTTGTATGTTGATTGACAACTCTACGTTGCGTATCAATAGTTACAATAGCAGAGCCACTTGTTTCTAAAGCATCCGCTATAAATGATTTTTTCGAATAGCTTTTAAGATCTGCTTTAATTATTTTTTGTGTAATAGAATTTTCTTGCGAATGACATTCATGGAATGGGATACATATTGAAAATAGTGTTATCAAATACTTTAATAAAGTTAGCTTCTTCTTTTTAAAAGACGAGCGAATTAGAATAGTTTTAATTACTTTTGAGCTCATATTATTGATTATAAAAGTTTCTTTTTAGGCTTTTCTTTGGTTTGAGTTTTACCATATCAATTATTGGATTAATTTTCCTTGCTGTCAAATGAAACTTTAAATTACAGATCTTGGATTTTATTTCTATATTTTAATGGTTTATTTGATTAATAAATCTATGTATGCTCTATTGTAGATCCCAAGAACATCTCATTATCTGAGGTATTTAAAAGTTACAAGAATTTTATGATCATAAGGTTATGTTGAGTTCGTTATTTCCCTTTATATATGGCTTTGTCTTGATTTTGCTTCTATGGCAGGCATTTCGTGTGATGTTTAGGGGGTTTTCGGCTGTTAATTCTGTTGAGAGTCCAGAAAGACATGTAAAAAAAGATCGTACTGGGCAATTTACTATCCATCCTGAGTTGCTTGATGAAGAAGGTAATATTACTAATGAGGATCTTTTGACTGTTCGCTTCTCTAATGATTTAGATCCTCCAAAGCAAACAGAATCCTCCTCTGATTAGACTTATGTGAGATTCTTAATTAAACAAAGAAAAGGGGGTTATTTTGGAGCAAAGAACACGTGTTGTTGGAGCTGTGATTAAATCTTTGAGATTGCCGCCAAGATTTAGACTTCGCTTAGTTAAAGAAGATCCTGTTCGATTAGAGCTAAGTCTTACTCCTTCTTATGGCAAAGAGCCTATTCAAGTTGGATTGGTTGAATCGCTTGATTTGGTTGCAAGAAGGGATCGAGAGGGAAGAATCCCTAGAGATTTACAAGGAACATGGGATTGGACTGTACGGCATGGGAAAGTAAGTACAGGAGGATGGAATCCTTTTTTGAAGGAGGCTCTTCAAACAATGTTTGAAACTGGATTACCTGCGATTATTTATGAGGAATTAACTGGGGAGGACTATCATCCAGTTGATGGAACTAAACATGTTCGCTAATCAGAATTAAATTCTTTCCTTTCATAAAGAACAACTTTTTGGCTCTTAAATAGATAGAATTTATGTATCTACAAAAAATACTATGTCTCAAGAAGATATTGAACCTCGATATGGATTTGTTAATTATGCTGAGATATGGAATGGGAGGTTAGCAATGCTTGGAATTGTGATTGGCTTGAGTACAGAATTATTGACTGGTCAAGGCATTCTTGGGCAGATTGGATTTGGTTAGTTAAATTCAAGATTTGAAGAGTTAGCAGAGATTAAATGTGAAAAGTGACGCAATCCCAAGGTTTTCAGTAGAGGAACTCAATCAATCAATAGGAAACCTTCTATCAAGAGGTTTTGCTCCTAGGTTTTTTTTACATGCTTTAGTCTCAAAGTCTCAGTTAAAAAATGGTCATTTGTGGCTCACACTTACTGATGGAGAGGCAAGTATCTCAGCTGTAATATGGTCTTCATCTTTAAAAGATTTTTCTTTTCATCCTAAGCAAGAAGATGGTGTTGAAATATTAGGTAAATTAAATTTTTGGAAAAACAGAGCTAGCTTAGTTGTTCAAGTTATACAAATTCGACCAACTCTTTCAACAGTTTTAAGACAATTTAAAATAGTTAGTTCTTTATTAATTAAAGAAGGCTTGATAGATGAATCAAGATCTAGACCATTACCAAAGTTTCCAAAATCCATTGCTATTTGTACAAGTGTTCCAAGCTCGGCTTATGCAGATATTTTGCGCACAGCCAAAGAACGCTGGCCATTAACTAATTTAATTGTGCTTCCTATACCAGTTCAAGGCGATGTATCCAATAAGATTCAAAAGGTGATATCTAATTTAGCTAACTCCTATAAAAAATTATCTTGTGAGGCACTTATTTTAGCTAGGGGTGGAGGAAGTAGAGAGGATTTGATGGTTTTTGATGATGAGAATTTATGTAGAGAGTTAGCTTGTTTCCCTATTCCTGTAATCACAGGAATAGGGCATGAAGATGATTTAACAGTGGCAGACTTAGTTGCGGATCATCGGTCTGCTACGCCTACTTCTTCAATAGTTGATTTGCTACCTAGCAGACAAATGGAACTAAATCAATTGCTTCAGTATATTCAGAAATCTAAAGATATGATAAATTGGATTATTAACAAACAATCTCAATTAATTATAGATAAAAGAAAAAACTTGGAAGAATATTCTCCTCTTAAATTATTACGGCAAAAAAGGATATTACTTTCTCAGAGAAATCAAATGCTTTATATTTTATCTCCTAGAAATATACTTAAAAGAGGTTTTTCTATTACAAGGTTTAATTCTAATAAGTCATTAAAAAGTATTAAAGATATTAAGATCAATGATAAAATAGTAGTAGAGTTGATTGACGGATGCATCGAATCGAGCGTTACTTTTATTTCTCCTATTAAGGACGATTGATGGCAAAATACAAATCAAATTTAAATAATAAGTCCGATAAAGAGAATAATTATAATTCAAAAGTTTCTAGAAATAAGTTTCTAAAAGAAAAAACTATGAAAGAAATTATTTCGAAAATTTCAAAATTATCTTATGAAGAATCTTTATTAGAGTTAGATATTATACTAAATAATCTTCAAGATGAAAATACTTTATTAGAAGAACTTCAGGAGAATTATCTTAAAGCAAATTTATATCTTGAACATTGCCAAAAATTATTAAGTAGGATTGAGCAAGAAGTAATAGAGATTACCTCTGAAGAATTAGAATCTTTATCTAATGAATAATTTAATCACTTTTTTCTGCAGTAATATCAATTGTAGCTGAGCTTGCAGGTATATTACTTATGCGATCAGTTTGTTTTATATTAGAAGATCCACATATAGGACATTTATTTGTTTTGTTAATATAATTAGCACCACATTCACTGCATGAAACTATATTTGATTTTAATCTTTTCCAGGTTAGCCATCCAACACCTGTAATTAATGCAGATATGAAAACTATAAATAGAATTAATCCCCCAGCAAGATCTAAGAAAATTCTTCCTATTGAACTAGGAAAAATCACAAAGAATATTATTAACAACCAAATAATTGTTGAATTTTTCATCATCTAGTACTAAATTCATTTTTTCTATTACTAACTAAACCAACACTCCAGCATTGACCAAAATAAATAATTAATCCAACCAACCAAATCCATAGGGTTAATACTAAAACACCACTAATAATCCCATATGCTTGAAATCTAGAACCTAGAGAAAGAATAGTTCTACTAACTGCAGAATTTAAAAATGTTAATAGAGTACCTATCATTATTGAACCTGGTACAAGGGGTCTAATAGGGACACGTCTTCTTGGTACTAAAACTTGTAATAAAAATGCCATTATAGTGAAACCTATAAAAGGAAATATTATCTCCCCAAGCTCTATCAATGGGATTTTTGATAATGTATCTGTGAGCTGTGGACTATTATTTTGTAGATCTGTCCAAAATGCACCTGGTATCATTCGTAAATAAGAACTTACCTCATCTATTACCATTAATACTCCAACAAGTAAGACAACTAAAAAAGCTTCAATTCTATTACGTATAAGTCGATAAGCTTGTGCCCGTAAAGGAACGATATTTGTTTTCGATGGTAGGGCATCCTCCCATAAACGATCTGAACCTCTTTGTAGAGTTAAATATGCATTACCAGCAGTTATAATTAAAAACATTGCACCTAATATTCCAGCACCAAAACCTTGATTAACCAGTTTTATTAGTGTAGTTTCAACTACTTCAACTGCAGAAGGAGGTAATACTTGTGCTGCTAATCCAATAATTTGTTGATCAAGTCCTTGCTGTGCTCCTAAAAACCATGATGCTACAGATAGAGAAATTATTAGAATTGGAAAAAAAGATTGTAATGTGTAATAGGCAAATGCTGCACTAAGATCTATGCAATCACAACGATTCCATCTTTCAGCTGCGTTCCACAAGCTTCTAAGAAACCATTTAAGTTGACGACGCCATTTAATTATCACTCTTTGAGAATATCATCTGATCTAATTTTAGTGTAAATAGATTAATTTGCTTATATACATTCTCTTATTTTATATTTTTGATGATTTGTTAGTTCTTACTTCAATACTTTTTATCTAATTATTTTTCTCCATTAGAGTATTACCCCATGGAATAAGTCTTTCTAAATCAGACTTTGATATCGCTGCAATTAATGGAAAATTAACCGCACTTAAGTCTTCTCCTAATTTTAGATTACCTGGATTTGAATCTAACCACTTCAATGAACAACCAAGTTCTTTTAGAATTAACCAAGCTGCTGCTAAATCCCATATCTTCGGTGTAGCTTCTAGAGCTCCAAAAGTTTGTCCAAGAGCAACACTTGTCATGTTAAGACTTGAAACACCTAATAGCCTGATTTTCCCAGGAAATTTTTGATTAGGTTGTTTTTGTAAAACATTTATAGATCTGCTGCAAACAGATACACAATCACTTTTTGCAATGTTTTTATTTTTAGGGTCTATCTTTTCATTATTAAGCCAGACTCCTTGATTTTTTATAGCAAGAATTCGTTTATCAAGAACTGGAATATCTAAAATTGCTGTTTCTGGTTCTCCATTTAGAAAACGTGCAATAGAAATTGCCCAAAACGGAATACCTGCTGCAAAGTTGGTTGTTCCATCGAGAGGGTCAACAATCCAATAAGCATTAGATCTAGGAACTACTTTTGAACCTTCTTCACTTAAAACACCTTCTTTGTGTCTTGTAATGGTTGATATGCCTTTTACTATATGTTCATCACTCCATCGATCACAACTGGTTATTAATGTCCCATCTGCTTTTAATTCAGAGTTTATTTTTCCAAAATCTTTCAATTGCCTCTCTGCAACTTGGTCAACCAATTTGTGAAGCTTTTGAAATTGATCTTTATCTAGTTTTTGGAAATGATCATTATTCATAAATTGCTAAATAGCTCCATGCATGGTTCATTCTCCAATGATAAGGATTGAGTAGAGTTCTTGTTCTTTAAGTCCTGACTATCGAACTTTTTATTAGTATTCGAGTTGTTGAGGCATGTTGATATTTGTTTAATTCCTGTATTCCTTTTTAGTTGAATTAAATTGGTATTATATTCAGTTATTATATTAATATAATTAACCTCAGCTTGAGTTAAGTCTTTTTGATTATTAACAACTTCTCTTTGTGTAGTAATTCCTTCTTTTAGCCTTAAAACTGCTAGTCTTAAAGACTCGCGTGCTGATTTAACGGCCAGATATGAGTTCTTTATATTCTTTCTTGAGATATCCATATTATAATAAATTTCTTCAACTTCTTGTCTTATGTTATCTTTTTTTAAATCTAATTCTGTTTCTAGTGAATTCATTTTAGCTTTGGCTGCATAATACTTAGCCTTTCCATATCCTCCATCAAATATTGGCCATTCAAACTGGAGACCTAATGTATTATTATAATTACTTACCGTATTATCTTTTCTTGGAGATACCATTCCTATTTCTCCTTCCGATAAATAACTATCAAATCTATTAAATATTGAGACTTTAGGCTTATTCATTGATAAAGCTATATTAGCATTATTATTAGTAGTATTGATTTGTATAAGTAGCTCGTCAATTTCTTTCCTATAATTGTAAGCATATTCTACAGTTGAATCTAGAGAGTCTTTCCATATACCTATTATCTTTGGCATGGAATTAATCTTAGGAATTATATTGTTAGGTAGGTTTAGTATTTGTGATAGTTTTCTTTCATTTATTTTTCTTAATCCTAATTTACTTACTAAAAATTGATTATCTTTTGAAAGTTGTGTTTCCGCCTCTAATACATCGAATTTAGTACCTATTCCTGAATTATATCTAATTTTAGCTTCTTTTAATGATGTAGAAGAACTTCTTATCGATTCTTCAGCAATTCTAATATCTTGCAATGTTTTTTGTAAATTAAAGAAGTTTGTATATGCCTCTAGAACTAAATCACGATATTTAATTGAATATGAGACTCTCTTGCTTTTCAAGTTAAGTCTGGCATTTTCTATTTCTGGTATTCTAGAAGGATTAATTAGGTCCCATTTTAAGGTTGCAGTTAATGTTGCTTTTGCTTGATTGTTGGATGTATCACTTGAGAACTCATTATATGTATTACCTTTCATATATTGTGGGAAACCTGCACTAGAAAGATTTAATTTGGGGTACCATTTTGATAATTCACTTTTTAATAGTAGTTTTGCCTCTTTTATTTGATCTGCAATTATTTTCAACTCTTTGCTGTTAGAAGAAATTAATCTTTCTATATCATCTAGTTCAATTACCCTTTCTGAATTATAATGTATATTATCATTTTTTTTATAATCCTTTCTCTCATTAGTTTTACTTTCAAAATTTGACGCAATCTCTACATTATTTCTTATATTTCCTAAATTAATTATTTTATTTTTGAATGCTTCAGTATTTCCCGCATTTAGTAGTGAATACAAAATAATTAGACTTGCTGAGATTCTTTTCACTGGATTGAATCAATATTTAGATGGATGGGAAGGGATTTCCAGTACTTTTTTAACAAAGTCATCTGAATCAAAAACAATTCTGATTGGGATTTGAAGAGTTTTGGATACTTCTTCAACAGTTATATCATCTAGGAAAGTTGATTCGCCATGCTTCAACATTATAGAAGGCAATAAGATTTCATCGCCAAGTTCTTTTCCCCTTAATCCATCTATTACATCTTTGCCAGTTAATAGTCCAGTGACAACATTCTCTTTTCCCCAATATGGGCTTTTTAGACCAAAAACCCTTAAAGAAATACCTTCAACCTCATTTATTCTTTGCGAAATTGGTTCAAGAGCTTCTACTACTAACTTGCCGACTATCCAACTACACTTTTTTTTAGAAGATATTCTTTTTGGTAGCTGTTGCGTTGCTCTATCTATACTCTCCAAGAATGATCTAATGCTTCCTACACCATTTTCTTCTTGAGGAAGTCCTTCGTAGATAATTCTATCTGGCAAGGGCTCATTAGCTAATAAATACCATTCATCTGATAACCACGCAAATCGTGAACCAATCTTTGACTCGTAATTTTTTTGCAACGTCTCTACTAGTTGAATTACTGAAGTTGCACATTTCTTATCTACTGACTGTAAGGTATCTTTATCAGGACGGAAACGTGTTAAACCTACAGGAACTATTGCGGTTGAAAGAATAGTTGGCCAAGCCCCATCTGCATATTTAAATAGGTCGTTTAATGTATTTTCAAGATTTTCGGCATCATTTAATCCTGGACAGACAACTATTTGTGCATGTAACTGGAGTTTCCTGTCTGCAAACCATTTGATTTGTTCCATTATTATTCCAGCGCGAGGGTTTTTTAATAACTCAGCTCTTAATTTTGCATCAGTAGCATGAATAGATACAAATAGTGGAGATAATCTTTGCTGTTCAATCCTTAGCCAATCTTTTTCTAATAAATTTGTAAGTGTTAAATAAGATCCATAAAGAAAACTCATTCTATAATCATCGTCTTTTAAATAAAGAGTTTTACGATGTCCTTGGGGTTGCTGGTCTATAAAGCAAAAAGGACAATGATTGTTGCATTGTTTTAGCCCATCAAATAAAGCTTCAGTAAAAATTATTCCTAAGTCATCGTCTAAGTCTTTTTCAATATCAATTTCGTGGATCTCACCAGTCTGATCAATTATTTTGATGTTTAAAGTTTCTTCTGCTATTAAGTATTTGTAGTCGATTAGATCTCTTGGTTGAACATTATTGATCGAAAGTAATTTATCGCCTGGTTCTATGCCCAGCTCTTCTCCTATGGAAGCTACCTCAACTGCTTCAATTACAGCTGGCTGTGGTGCATGAACTTTTGATTCATCAAAGAGACCAGAAGATGTAATGCTTTTTGAGGTTTCATTCCACACAGAGCAGAAAAGTTCTTTTCTTTAGTTTGCTATGAATATGGACAATTTTCTCCTAAGTACAATCAAGTTTTAAGGCTTCAACAAATATATAATTTTATAGTTTTGATTTGGCTGGTCACTTCCGTGCATGCAAAAAAGTACAGTCTTTAAAAGAATTTACTACTATTTCTTGTTGGAATGCATTGATTTTTTAATTGCTTATGAAAAAAAGGCTTTTGCTTGTTATTAATCTATCTGACACTACCAACTCCTGAGCTACTACTTCCCTGCTAAAGACCACTCAGATTTATCTGAAGGATATTTATCGAGACCTTCAACCTTAAGATTTTGGGTTGGGATTCTTGTAGTAGTACCTGTTTTCCTTCAGGCACCTTGGGTTCACTTTCATCCTCTGTCGGCTCTTTTATTTACCTTTGTACTTTTAGGAATAGGAATTTTTTTAGGTCAATTTTTTGATGAGAAATGGTCGCGAATTGGTTCACTGATTGTAGGAGTAAGTGGAAGTTGGCTTGGAGGGTGTTTGTTTTGGGGATGGTTAAGAATGCATCCTGTCTTACACCTTCCTGTTGAGGCTGTAGCTATGCCTTTAGCTTGTGTTGGACTTTCGACTAAATGGAGAATAGGCGCAGGGTTTTATTTGGCTTGTTTGCTAGGAACTGCTTTTACAGATTTGATGATGCTATTAACTGGGGTTATGAGTACTTGGCCTCAAGTGGTTTCTGCACCTATTGATCAAGCAGCTCAAATACTTAATCAAACTTCCTTGCGTCTTTTAAATATTCCTATTTTAGTTTGTATTTCTTTAGCAGCTGTATTGATTATTTTTTTATCAGATCAAATGAATCAAAGAGGTAAGATTATTTCTTTATCAGGAAGTACCTGGCTTGTAGCTGGTACAGCATTGACTACAACACTTTGGGTTGATGGATTATTTCTTATTACCGCTTTGATTCAACCAAAGTTAAGTGGCTTGATCTAGTTCAAGAAAGTAATTTTTATGAGCACTTCTATTCATAAACTGCTTATTTCCAAGGGTCCATGGGATGTGATTGTAATTGGAGCAGGTGCCGCAGGCTTGATGACGTGTTTAGAATTACCTTCAGATTTAAATGTATTGCTAATAAACCGTAATACAAGTAAAAGGTCTTCAAGTCGCTGGGCGCAAGGAGGCATTGCGGCAGTAACTAGACCCGAAGATAGTATGCAAAGTCATTTAGAAGATACTTTAAGAGCAGGTTGTGGTTTATGCGATATCAATGCTGTGAAAATGCTTGTAGAAAAAGCTCCTAAAAGTGTTCAAAGACTACAGCAACTGGGTATGGAATTTGATAAAGATGAGAATGGATTGTCAACTACATTAGAAGCATCTCATAGTTTTCGACGAGTACTACATGTCAAAGACAGAACAGGAAGAGCTTTAGTTGATGTATTGAGAGAACAAGTTGAACGAAGGACAAATATTCTTCATTGTCGAGGTGTAAGAGTTACGCAGCTTTTAGTTGAGAATAATTGCTGTCAAGGGGTTCAAGTATTAGATGGATCTTTTTTGTATTGGATTAATTCTAGAGGAGTGGTTTTAGCTTCTGGTGGAGGTGGACATTTGTTTGCTAATACCACTAACCCTGCTCAGGCAGCTGGTGAAGGGTTAGCTCTAGCTTGGAAAGCTGGAGCAATAATAAAGGATCTTGAATTTTTCCAGTTTCATCCGACTGCACTAAAGCTCGAAGGAGCGCCTTCTTTTCTGATATCTGAAGCAGTGAGAGGAGAGGGAGGGGTTTTGTTAGATATCCATGGTAAGAGCCCTGTATCTAATTTATTAAAGAAAGATCTTGCTTCTCGAGATCAAGTCAGTAGAACTTTGGTGAATGCTATGGAATCTCAAGGTGTAGATCATGTATTTCTTGATTTAATGAGGATTTCAGCTCATGATATTCATGATCGTTTCCCATCGATTATTCAAAGATGCAGAGAACTTGGCATTGATCCATTAAAGAGCTTAATTCCAGTAGCTCCTGCAGCACATTATTGGATGGGAGGAGTGTCTACAAATCTTGAGGCAGCAACCTCCGTATGTGGTTTGTATGCAGTTGGTGAGGTTGCATGTACTGGAGTTCATGGAGCTAATAGACTTGCTAGTAATTCTTTATTGGAATGTCTTGTATTTGCAAGTCAATTATCTAGAGTAAATCTTGTTGATTGCAATAATAAGAATCTGAATTCTAATTACGCCAAATCAGTTGATAATATCACTAAATTTAATAATTCTCATAGTGATGAATTTTTGAGATTATCGATTCAAAGATTACGTCAATTGTTTTGGAGGCATGCAGGTGTTAACCGTTCTAAAAGAGGAATGCAATTAGCATTAAAAGAGATAAAAAGAGATCTATATTTAATTTCAAATAATGAGTTATTAAATTTTGTGGATAATCAAGCTTTTGATAGGTGTAATAAATTTGATGAACTTACAAGAAGAAATTTAAATTTACTTCTTGATTTAAGTAATCGACAGTTAACTAGTTTAATAACTTTAAATGCTTGCTTATTTAGGAGTGAGAGTCGAGGGGGGCATTATAGGGTTGATGCACCCGCGACTTTGCCTTATTGGCAATGTCATTCTATACAAAAGATTGGAGAAGATATTTCAACAATATCAATTAAAAGTTGAAATTTAAAATTCACTATTACCATTATATCCACTTAGATTTGCTAATTCATCTAAACTTTTAACCCCTGAAATAATCTCACCATCAATTTCCCAAGATGGGAATCCGCTAATTCCTTTCGTCTTACAAAGATCTGCATTATTATTTTTTCCATCAGCAGCACATTCAATTAAAATCAGATTTTTTGTTGCTTCTTTACCAAACATTTCTTTTTGATCATGACAATGTGGACACCAATAAGCATTATATAAAATAATATTCTTTTCTCTTAAATGCCTAGCTAACTCAATAGATGCAGGGGAACTCATATTGATAACCTCTGGAGGAGAACCTTGCTGATTAATTGAGGTTCTTTGTTTTTCTGGATCAACAGATGATGACCAGATTAACCCTAATAGCAATACAACTATTGATATTATTACCCCTCTATAAATTAAATCTCTTCGTTCTTCCCAACCTCCACCAATTATAGTTAATATTAAAATTATGCTAGATATTAATGTGGAAATAATACAGAAGAAGCAATAAGCTTCTATTTTAAATACCATTATTCCCATTAGCAAAAAGCTAAAAATTGTCATAGAAGTTGAAAGTATAAATAAACACCACCAAATTGGTCTTGAAAGATCTAATTTCTTACTATTTAATGAAGGTAAGAAAGTAATGATTGCTAAGATTAGTATTATTAAATATGAAATTAATCCTATAAAAGATAAAGGAATTGAGAGATTATTGGACTCAAAAAGTGTTCCCCAAGCACTCTCTAAAACTCTATTACATCCTTGGTTTCCACCTGGACAAGACAGTGATCTAATCCATCCCCATCTTTCGAGTGTTATAGAACCTGTATCTATTACTCCAATTGTCGCAAGGATTCCAATTAAAGTTTTTGCTAAATTGGATCCTGGATCTTGTCTCCTTCGAGTTTTGAGGCGAGTCGTCACAACTAGTTGAATTACTTTTCACTCAATTCTTACAGTTTTTAGGAAAGAAGTCTTTGCTTTTAAGTTTGAACGGTCATATTATTATTTAGGTTATTGATTTTGTGTGAGCTTTGAATAATGATTGAAGAAGTTTAAAAAAAAATCATAGAAAATACATCATTTAATTCAACACAGAAAATCAAGGTAGCTTTTGTTCATCTTGGTTGTGAAAAGAATCTGGTTGATACTGAGCATATGATGGGTTTATTAGATGAAGGAGGGTTCGGAGTCACTTCTAACCCTGATGATGCATCATTGGTGGTAGTGAATACTTGCAGTTTTATTCAAGAAGCTCGAGAAGAATCGGTTAAAGCTTTAGTTGCTTTGGCAGAACAAAATAAAGAGATTATTATTGCAGGTTGCTTAGCTCAACACTTTCAAACTGAATTGCTTGATTCGATTCCAGAAGCTAAGGCAATTATTGGAACTGGGGATTATCAACATATTCTGGATGTTCTTCAACGAATTGATAATGGAGAAAGAGTTAATAAGGTTTCAAAAATACCAACTTTTGTGGGTGATGAATATTTAGCTCGTTATAGAAAAAAAGGTCAATCTGTTGCGTACTTAAAAGTGGCAGAAGGTTGTGATTACAATTGTGCTTTTTGCATTATTCCAAAATTAAGAGGAAAACAACGTAGCAGAACAATTGAATCTATTGTTTCGGAGGCTCAGCAACTTGAAAAGCAGGGTGTTAAAGAGTTGATTTTAATTAGTCAAATTACTACCAATTATGGATTAGACATTTATGGCAGGCCTGCACTTGGCGAGTTGTTAAGGGAGCTTGGGAATGTAATGATCCCATGGATTCGTGTTCATTATTCTTACCCCACTGGACTTACAGAAGATGTCATAAAGGCATTTAAGGAAGTGCCTAACCTATTGCCTTATTTGGATTTACCTTTACAACATAGTCATCCGGATGTCCTAAAGGCCATGAATCGCCCTTGGCAAGCAGATTTGAATACTTCTTTGCTAGATAAAATTAGATTAGAATTACCTGAAGCTGTTTTTAGGACCTCCTTTATTGTTGGTTTCCCTGGTGAAACTGATGATCACTTTGATCATTTAGTTTCTTTTGTTCAAAGACAAGAATTTGATCATATTGGCGTATTTACTTTTTCAGCAGAAGAAGGAACAAAAGCAGCAAGTTTGTCTAACCCTGTTCCTTTTTCTGTTGCACAAGCTCGTAAAGACAAAATCATCTCTATACAGCAACCAATTGCTGCTAAAAAGAATCAAAAATCTATAGGAAGAATTTTAGATGTGTTAATTGAAGGCAAAGATAAAGAAACGGGTGAGATATTAGGTCGATGTTCACGTTTTGCTCCTGAAGTAGATGGCTCAGTAAGAATTGGATTAGGCGAAAACTCTAAAGAACTAAAAAAAGGAATGATGGTTCCTGTCAATATTACTGGCTCGTATTTATATGATTTAACTGGTGAAGTAGTTGGAGCAAAAGATATGGTCTTATCAATAAGAAAATAATTTATAGAAAAAAGTAATTATTTGTTATTGAAAGCAAGCGAATTAGATTAATTTTACTGCCTTTAAAATTTTGTTTATGCTAAATGCCGCTCCCAGGCCTAACCCAACAAGCACTAAATAAAATAAGATTCCCATTTTTAAAATAATTTTTTTACATTAGAACAGATTTAGGTGCCTTTTGGTCGCTTTACATTGATTTTGAGATTTTAATCTTGTATATAAGGCATTCCATGAATTAGACAGTACTCTGCTTTTTGTAGTTCTCTGCCAAGATACAAGGCATGATCTAATTTGCTTAAAAGTAAAGGGTCAGAACCCTCAGTGATTTTTATTCCAATTTCTTTTGCAGTTTTGCCTTTAAATTCAATAGTAGGAATTCGTTGTATTGAATTACTACATTTAAGTGGTGATCCTGTTTGTGGGTCAGTCGCTCTACCTTCTTCATCTATATTATTAGTGAAATGCTCTAGTATAATTTCCTTGTTTTTCTCATTTAGCTTGATTAAAAAATATCCTTTAGGATCTAGAGAGATAAACCTTTGCGAATATTGATCATCTATATATTTTATAGTGACTGCTAGATCATTTCTCTTCATAATATGTAGATGATAAATCATATATAAATGATAATCACTTATTTTTTAAAAACGAAATAATATGTTGCAGTAATAAGAGTTTTCTATAGATATTAGAAGATAGAAATTAAGTAATTTGTCTTTGCTTTGGGAAACTATTCGGTCAAATTTATAGATTATTGGGATTATTACTTAGAATAATATCACAATTAGCAGTTATATTTTTTTATAAAGTACTTATTCTACAATTGGCTTGAGTTTCTAACTAGAAATTAAATTCTTAAGCAGTATTAAAAGTATGAAATTTACCACTATAAATGATATATAAACTACTCTTGGATTTTTTAATCCCTTGGGAGCAGTCATTTCAATACCAAAGATCTTAAATAAGGTTTGTTGTTCATCGTTATCGTAAGACAATAAACTCTTCTTCAAGGATTTATTAACTTCCTTATTATTTTCATTCTTGAGTTCATTATCGTCTTTCATACAATAGGAAATTGATTGAAATATTTATTACTATAATTTGCTTTTAATGGCCTTGAAAGGAACTTCATTGTTTGATGCATTGATTTCTTCTATTGTTAGATTATTTACTCTTGGAAGACAATCTTGCAAAATAGATTCCATTGTTTTGTCATACCAACGATGCAGGCTGAAACGAGGTATTGCTGAAAACCCTCTTCTTAATTTATGACTTCCACCTGCACCTGGATCGAATTTGGTGATACCATTTTCAATCGCCCATGAGATTGGTTTGTAATAGCAAAGATTAAAATGTAAATTTTTGATCTCTTCATTACTGCCCCAATAACGTCCCCACAACATTTTCCAGTCAGTAATACAAAGAGACATTGCTATTGGATTTTTAACGTTACCTCTGTTTGCGTTGAATAAGATAATATTATTCTTTATGGGTTCATTAACTAATAAATTAAAAAATTTACTTGTTAGATATTTACTTCCCCACTGCCCCCATTTTCTGCAATGAGATTCATAAAGATTATGCATTTGATTAATTATTTCTAAATCAATGTCATTACCAGTTAGGATTGAAATTTCAATATTATTATTTTGAATTGATTTTATTTCTCTTTTAATATTTCTACGTTGATTTGCATTAAATCTTCCAAGATATTCTTCAAAAGTCTTTTCTCCTGTAGAACTCCATAAGCTTTGTCTGTTAACCCAACTGAAACAATTAGCTTCTTCTCCATACTTTTTCCAGTTTTGATCTACATAGAGAAAATTGCAACTTAGTATATTATTCTTGATTGCGAACTCATCAATATGTCTCATAATAATTTGAGTTAATTCTGATTCGTTCTCATCTATTGCAATCAAAAACTTGTAACCTTCAATTGGACTTAGTGGACTCATGCCAATAAGTTTTGGATAATATTTAAGATTTAATTGATGGGCAAGTCTTGCAAAGCCGTGATCAAATATAAATTCACCATAACTATGGTTTTTTATATAAAGAGGTGCAAATCCAATAAGTCTACTCTGATCCCATATTGATAAGTGATTTGGTTTCCATCCATATAATACAGATATACTCTCTGATTTTTCTAAAGAATTTAACCAATTCCAATCAAAAAAAGGATTGATTTGATTATTAGTAAGGTAAAACCAATCTTTTTTGTCTATCTCATTAATTGAGTTATGCCAGATTAAATTTATTGATTTCAAGGTCTGTTCCTTTTATATAGAAGCATTATCTCACTTTCCCCTAGGTCTTTTATTTCTTTTAAAATCCAAGCACTGGATTTTGTGAGTTTAATAGGTATATCAGTTAAATTAGATTGTAACCATGTATACTTTCCACCTAGAATTCTGGGAGAAATAGTGAATTGTAATTCATCAATATTGTCTTCTAATAAAATTGATTTAATTAATTTCATCCCTCCTAGTAGAATAATCTTAGAAAATCCTTCTTTCTTTAAATTTGAAAATGTTTCAGACCAAGTGTCTTTCATTAGATAAATATTTTCAAAACTATTAGAGCAAAAAAGCTTATCTGTTAATTTTGGAATTAATAGTAATCTTTTTATTGGCTGTTTAAAATATTCCCAGTTTTCATGGAAACTGGCTTTTTCGGTTACAACTATGGAAACTGGTTGAGAGTCCTTACCTTCTGCTTTGCGCTTCTTAATTAAATTTTCATCGTGAATTAAGCATACGTTTTCGTGAGCTCTAAGAGTTCCACTTCCCATTAAAGTTGCATCTGACCAAGCCAAGGCTTTTTCTAAGACCTTTCTGTCTCCTTTGCCACCTAGATTATCTTTCCCTCCTGATGCAAAAGCCAGACGACCATCTAAACTTAATACTAGAACGAGGCGAACTAACGGTAGTTTCAAGAATTTTCTATATTTTTTTAGAATTTATATTGTCTACTTGAGGAGTTTCTGCATAAATTACTGCAGCATTATTTGGACTTTCTTGAAGATTGATTTTATGAAGATTGGCACCAAGACTATTAATAGGATTTTTTAGTATATCTGAAATATGTAGTGCTATATTCTCAGCAGTTGGAACACATGTCTCAAAATAAGGTATATCTTTATTTAAGAAACTGTGATCAAAGGGTTCTATTACTAAATCTTCTACTAGTTGTTGTAATAATGCAAGATCACAAATCATTCCTGTTCTAGGATTTATCTCTCCTCGTACAGTTATGTCAATGAAGTAGTTGTGACCATGCCCATGGGTTCTAGCACATTTACCATAAATCTTTTCATTTTCTTTTTGTGATAGTTCATTTCTTGCTAAGCGATGTGCCGCTGAAAAGTGCTTTCTAATGGTTAAATATGCTTCCATGTTGTTCCCAAGATAGTCTGCCCAAAGGGATGATTCTTCGTAAAGTCGTAAAGAGACAAGAGGCAAATGGTATTCTAGCCTCTCCCAGATTACTTTGCTAAGGGCTTCTGTAGTAGCCAAGCAACCTTTAGATGTTGATAAATCGAATTCTGGCCATGTATGATTTATGAAATGAAAATCGAGTTGAGCTGTTACTTTTTCTTTGATTGCATGTTTCACTTCTGAAAGGTTGAGGACCATTCCATCTTCATTAAGTTCTCCTTTCATGGAGACAATTAATTCATAATTGTGCCCATGACCAGGAGCTAATGCACATTTTCCAAATGATTTTGAATTCTCGTCATCAGACAATTCTGGAAGCCAGTATCTGTGACTTGCACTAAATAAAGCGCGACGGGTAATCACACAGTTTCTACCCTCCCCATGTTTGTTTAGAGATTTGATTGGATTCATTTCAGCTTACCTCTAACACCATAATCTTAATAAGAGGTTTTCCGTTCTATTTTATGACTAATAAATTTAATCATGAATCATTAGATAAGAGCTTAAGAGGTCGCATCCTGTATTTGATAGGAATGATGGGCTCAGGGAAAAGTCTGACAGGACCTTTCCTTGCAAAATTAATTAATTATAGCTTCGTTGATCAAGATACATTGATAGAAGAAGTTGCGAAAAAATCCGTTGCAGATATATTTCATCAAGAAGGAGAGGAAGAGTTTCGTAATATTGAAACTAAAGTTCTGAAAGAGATAGGAAAAAGGCATTCATTGGTTGTCGCAACTGGAGGAGGAGTGGTTATGCGTCCAGAGAATTGGGGTGTTTTACATCAGGGAATAGTTATTTGGATTAATCCGACTAGACAATGTTTAGTTGAAAGATTGGAATCAGATTCAAACAAGCGCCCTTTACTTAGAAAAAATAATTTTTTATCGACTATTGAATCCTTAATGAAAGAACGTAAGCCTTTTTATAGCGAATCAGATTTAGAGATTCTTGTTGATCAAGAAACACCCGAACAGGTGGCGAAAGGAGTTGTTCAACAATTATCTGATTTACTTTTTAATCAGGATTCTCAAGACGAACGGCAAACCATTGGATAGTAAATCCTGGCTTTATTTCAAGATCACATGATATGTCTAATAATCTTTTAGCAGCAGATTGTATAGATGGTTGGCTTGCTAAATCTTGAGGTAATTTATCAAGTTTATTTATCCAATTTTCTAGCCATTTCAGTGTTTGGTCTTTACTAAGGAATCTTTCCTCTTTAGTAGGTTCCATAATTAAGTAATGATCACATTCTCTAATGATGGGATGAGACATATCTAAGAATTTTTAAATAAGTGCTGGATCTACTGCAAATAAATGTTGTTCAAGATCATCTCTCCATTTAAAGAGTCTTTGTAATTTAGGATTATCACTAAAACCTGGACAACCCTTATTAGTTAGATTTATTCCTGATGAATATGGAAATTTCAAAAAGGATAATTGAGCTGAGACTGCTATATCAGCAATACTAAGTCCATCTCCAACTAAGTATTCATTTGATGAAATTAAATTAGATATCTTGTCTAAACTTTTAATCAAGTTTTGACTTTCATTTTGATGAATTACTTCTGTGATTCCATTAATAAAGTCAAATGGTAGTGTTTTCACTAGGCTTTTTAATGATCTAGGTGAATCTTCAGGCAAAAGAGCTTCTCTCAGGGATGAGTCAGTAGCTACTGCTTTAATTAATTCTAAACGAACAGCTTTAGCTAAAGTGGTATCAGCCCAATCTTCAATAACATGAGCTATTGCAGCTTCTTTAGGATTATTTGGAATTAATGGCGATTCTTTTGTAATATTTTCTAGATATTCAATAATTGAAGTTGAGTCTGAAATAACATTTTCACCATCCTTTAATACAGGCAGTTTTTTTTGTCCAGATAATCTGAAAATGTTGACTTGCCCCACCCCAGGCTGGATTTCGATGATTCTGTAGCTAAGTTTCTTTGCGTTTAGGCCTAAGCGAACTTTAAGGCAAAATGGTGAATGTTTAAATTGATATAGTTCTAACATAAAGTTTTTGAGTCAAAGAACGTAGGAGTAGCTATTAAGGGTATGAAATAGGGATAACAATGGGCGAGTTTTTTTCTAATGTTTCTAGATATCCAAAATATCTTATAACAATAATCTTAGGTGTTTTTGCAGCCTCTCTTCAACCATTGATTCGCAGAGGAAAAAATCCGATTACAGCTATTGCTCTTATTGGAGCTTTTATAAGTGGATTTTTGACATTGACTTTTATTGTTAGAGCAATGGTTTTTCCATCTTCATTTCTATAATCATGTCTCAAAGTCGACGCGTTGAAAGAGTCGCTGCACTTATTCGAAACGAAATTGGGCAAATGCTCCTTAATGGAATCAAAAATCTGAAATTTAATTCAGCAATGATTACTATTACAGATGTTGAGGTGTCAGGTGACCTTCAGCATTGCAAAATTTTTGTTAGCATTTTTGGTAATGAAAATGAAAGGGAAGAAGTTTTTTCGGGTTTAGAGGCATCACAGGTCTATTTGAAGGGAGAATTGGGCAGAAGGCTACAGATGAGAAGATCTCCAGAAGTGATTTTTAAATTAGATAATGGAATGCAAAAAGGGAATAATGTTCTTAATTTATTGGATAAACTAGAAGAAGAAAGAAAAACTAAAGATCCTAACTTTACTGAATTACAAGATTAATTTTGACTTTAAGACTAAGTGGAGAATTGAAAAGAAAGATTGCTGAGCTTTTAGTTGTTAGAGCCAGTGGTCATCAATTTGACTCTCAGAGAAAATATCCTTTATGGGAACTATCAAATTATGAATTAAAGATACTTTTAGAGAATGGTTTAGGAGGTGTAATTTTACATGGAGGATCTGTTTCAGACTTGAAAAATAGATGCAGCATGTTGAAAAATTGGGCAAGACATCCAATCCTTTTATGTGCTGATGTTGAAGAAGGTGTTGGCCAACGTTTTGATGGTGGATCTTGGTTCCCTCCTCCAATGTCGTTAGGTCTTAAATATCAAGAGAACTCAAACGAAGCGCTCTTGTTGGCAGAGAAATATGGAAAATGCATTGGGAATCAGGCTCGACGCTGTGGTTTGAATTGGGTATTGGCTCCTGTATGTGATGTAAATAGCAACTCATTAAATCCTGTAATAAATATGAGGGCTTGGGGCAAGGATCCTCAAACTGTTGCTGAGCTTGTCTCTTCTTTTCATAAAGGGCTGGTTTCTGAAGGTGTTCTTAGTTGTGCAAAACATTTTCCAGGTCATGGGGATACCGAAATTGATTCGCATTTAGATTTACCAATAGTTGATAATGATTTATCTAGATTAAAGGAAGTAGAGCTTATTCCTTTTCAAGCATTGATTAAGGAAGGAGTTAGCAGTGTTATGACTGCTCATATTCTTCTACGAAAGATTGATAATATTCACATTGCCACATTGTCTAAAAAGATTGTAATTGAGCTTCTGAGAGAAACGCTTGGTTTCAATGGAATAGTGGTTACAGATGCATTGATTATGGAAGCCATCACTAATCGTTATGGTCCTGGTGAGGCGGCTGTTATGGCTTTTGAGGCAGGTGCAGATTTAATCCTTATGCCTAAGAAACCCTTTGAGGCTATTGATGCCATCGCAGATTCAATTCTTAATGGAAAAATCTCTATGGCTAGATTAGAACAATCTTTAGATAGAAGAAATAGGGAAATTTCTAAGCTAGAAAAGATTTCCTTAACTTCTATAGAAGAGGACAATCTAACTGATGAGGAAGAATTTGAAAAAAAAGATGAATTTGCTCTATCAGAAAAATTGCTTGAGATATCTATAACTATAAAAAATTATAGTTATATCAGTAGTTATAAAGATTCAGTAAATCTAATTCGTGTAGATGATATCTTTCCCTGTCCATACTTATCCAATTTATCGCCAGCATTTTTGATTCCTAAGGAATTAGGTTATAAAAATGTTGTTTGTCACCCATCTGGAGTTAATCCTTGGGAAAAAAATAATCTCAAAGAGCCATTAGCCTTAGATCGAATTGGGAAAGGGCCTTTCTTACTGCAACTTTTTGTTAGAGGCAACCCTTTTAGAGGAGGTCAGGTTTTGAGTGAGCCTTGGAAATTAGCTGTAGAACAGTTGCAAGCTAAGGGCTTGCTATCCGCATTGATTATTTATGGAAGTATTTATTTTTGGGAAGATGTGGTCTCTTGCTTAAATCCTGCAATACCTTGTGCTTTTTCTCCTGGGCAGATGCCTGCTGCACAGAAAAAAATTCTTCAGTCCTTTTTAAAATCTAATAAAGAAAAAATTGCAAATAAAAGTAATGCTATAAACTTTACTGATTAAAGTATTATTTATTGGGCTGATTAAGAACTTATGAATATGGATTTGAGCCTACCTTTAAATGATAAGACAGTAGTTCTTACAAGGTCACAGGATCAAAATTCTGAAGCCCGTTTTCTTTTTGAATCGAAGGGAGCAAAGGTGTTAGAACTTCCCGCTCTTGTTATTGCCCCCCCAGATAATTGGTCTCCTTTGGATGCTTCATTGTTAGAACTAAAAAAGTATGATTGGATGATTTTTTCTAGTTCTAATGGAATTAATTCTGTTGAGAAAAGATTAAAATTAATTGGAAGTTCTTTATCTGATAAGCCAAAACATTTAAAGGTCGCTGTTGTAGGTAAAAAAACTGCTAAGGCACTTCAAAAATTGCATCTGAAACCAAACTTTGTTCCACCAGAATTTGTTGCTGATAGCTTAATTGAGCATTTCCCTTGTTCGCCTAAGGGGCTGCGCATCCTTATCCCACGAGTACAAACTGGTGGAAGAACTATTTTGGAGAAAGCTTTTACTAAAAGAGGTTCAATAGTTACTGAAGTTGCTGCATATGAATCAAAATGTCCCAAGGATATTCCAGACGAAACAATAAAAGCTTTTAGAAATTTAGAAGTAGATATACTTGTCTTTACTAGTTATAAAACAACAGCACATAGTATTCAATTAATGAATAAATTCTTTGGAGATCAGACCAATAGAATACTTTCAGATGTAAAAATTATATCAATTGGACCTCAAACAAGCATTGGCTGTAAAAAATACTTTAATAAATTAGATAATCAAGCCAAAAAATATGATTTAGATGGATTAGTTAATGCATGTATAGAATCAATTGAAAATGAGAATAAATAGTAAGTATTTTATTTTATCTGATATCTATTTTCCACAAGTTGCTTGAAATTATCTAGATTTTTTTGTAGTTCATTAGTTACCAATTTTCCTAGTATATCTTCTTTCATAAACCTTGCTAAAGCCTTAGGTAATTCATACGAAATAATTAATTTTACAGTTGTTAAATCTTCTTTATTCTCAAAGAATCTTACACAACCTTTTGTTGGTAATCCTCCGATTGAAGCCCATTCAAGTTTTTGCTTGTCAACTCTTTCATTTATTTTGGCTTTCCATTTGAATCGAAAACCATTGGCAGCTAATGTCCATTCAGTAAGGTCTGGAAGAGTATTGGTTTCGTCATCAATTGTTTTAACTGACTCTATCCATGTCATCCATAAGGACATCGAATCAAGATCACTCCATACATTCCAAACCTGTTCTACAGGAGCATTTATTTCGCTGATAACAGTATGTTCAAGCCATTGTCCCATTTTAAGAAACAGATGAGTTTTTTTCTAGTTTTATTGGTTGATTCATTATTGCAGATGCTGCTAAGTGACCACTCATAGTAGCCCCCTCCATTGAGTCTATATAATCTTGTTGTGTATAACTACCTGCTAAAAAGAAGTTATTTATTGGAGTAGATTGATTAGGTCTATTTTTCTCCATACCAGGTGATTCTCTATAAAGAGATTTATTTAATTTCACAACATTACTCCATACTAACTTTAGATCCTTTGCAGATGGGAAAAGATTTCTTACTTGAGCATCTGTATGTTTAACTATCTCTTCAATTGACTGAGGAATCCATGGATCACCTGGAGTTAGAACGCATTGTAAAAGAGAACCTAGTCCTTCTTTAAAATAATCGACGGGACTGGTTAAGGCTAAGTCTGCGAAACAGCTGAAATCTGCATCAGCTGTATATAAAAGATTGTCTAAACCAGAAGGCTTTTTAAGATTTGTACGTGCGGAATGTTTATTTAGTTCAGTAACCCATCCGTCGTATCTTAATTGCACAGTGGCTACAGGTACTGCTTCTAATTTATCTATACATGCAAATTCAGGGAAAATGCGCCATTCTTTAGGAATTATTTGTTGAATTCCAGGGACATCACAAGCAGCAAGATATTTATCTGCTTTAATTATTTCTTCTCCAGTAGGAGTATTTAAAACTATTTCAGTAATGCTAGGACTTTCAATATTCCTAAAGCAAATTTCTTTAACTTTGTGCCTTAAGTGAAGCTTGCCTCCTTTTTCTTCGATATATTTAAGAATTGGTTTTGTTAGCCATTTATGAGGAGAACCTTTTAAAAGATTTAATTTTGACGCTTCAGTCTTTGCAGCAAACATCATGAATATGGTGAGCATGCATCTAGCTGAAATTGTCTCACAATCAATAAACCCAAGTGCATAGGCAATAGGGTTCCACATTTTTTTTATGCTATTAATACTGCCACCATGATTAAGAAACCATTTTTGAAAGCTGATGTCATCAAGAGCTCTAATTGTTTTCATGGCTCCTTCATAATCAATTAAGCCTTGAACAATGGGGCTTGTACCTAGTGCCAATGCATTTCGGAGTTTATCTATCCAGTTAAGTTGGGGAGTTGTGAAGAAGGCTTTGAGTCCATTAAATGGAGCACCAAGAGCAAAACGAAAATCTAGAGATTTTACATCTCCCCCATTATTTACAAATAAATGGGTATGTTCTTTTGGTAATAAATTATCTATGGCATCAACTTTTTTCATCAATGCAAAAAGGTTTGCATAATTAAAGAAAAATACATGTAAACCCATTTCTATATGGTTGCTATCAGAGTCTTCCCAGCTTCCAACTTTCCCTCCAATGAAAGGTCTAGCTTCGTAAAGATCAACTGAATGCCCTGCATCTACAAGATCTACTGCTGCTGAAAGTCCTGCGAGGCCAGCGCCAATGATCGCAACTTTCATCTCTCTTAAAGTAAGAATTGAATTATCTTATAAAGAATAGAGGAAATGTTGTGCAAGACAAAATAGAATGTTTGTTTATAAAGTGCGATTAAGCTATAGGTAGAAAATGAGTGCTCTTCCTTTGCCAAGATCAGAAACCCATACTGCCCAGGATGGGAAAGGTATTTTAATCACTGAGTCTGCGATGAAGCAGCTCGCCAGACTTTGCCAAGAAAAAGGGTCGAATCAGTTACTTCGTGTTGGAGTTCGTTCAGGAGGTTGTAGTGGAATGAGCTATACGATGGATTTTGTAGAGCCTGAAACTATTTGTCCTTCAGATGAGGTATATAAATATCAAACTAAAGATGGAATCACTTTTAAAGTTGCTTGTGATCCTAAGAGTCTCTTATATATTTATGGAATGCAGTTAGATTTTAGTAATGAATTAATTGGAGGAGGTTTTAATTTCACTAATCCTAATGCTACGCAAACATGTGGATGTGGAAGTTCATTTGCTGTTTAGATTGTGAAAAACAATCTATTTAAAACTTAATTATTACTAATTATCAAATGGATAAAAATAGTGAAAGTCTTTTTGAAAATGCTATGGCTAGGTATCAATCTGGCGAGGAAGCAAGTTTATTAATAAAAGATTTTGAAGTTATTACCAATTCATCACCTAATCAATCCGCTGGATGGACATGTTTAGCTTGGTTGCAGTTGCTTTGTGAACAAAATAATGATGCTTTGAGGTCTGCAAGAATTGCTGTAAAGTTAAACGCTCAGGATCCTCAATCAAGAATTAATCTTAGTGTTGCTTTGCTTGAAACTAATTCTAAGGGTGTTAGGGAACATATTGAATTTGTTAAGAGAGCTTTGTTGATAGTTCCAGAGCTTGAAAAAGAATTAAAAGTTTCAATAGAAGATGGATTGGAACGTAAACCCAATTGGGATTCTTTAAATAAAGTGAAGTTGTGGTTGGGGTTATAATTTGGCTAATTTACTTCTAATAAGTAATGGTCATGGCGAAGATATATCAGGTTCATTATTAGGTGTCGAATTAAAAAAGCAAGGACACATTGTGTTTGCTTTTCCAATGGTTGGTCAAGGTATTTCTTATAAAAAAGTAGGTATAGAAACTCTTGGATATAGGAAAGAATTTAGTACAGGAGGTTTGGGCTATACTTCTTTTCTTGGAAGATTAACAGAAATATTAGAAGGGCAATTAACTTATTTATTTTTCAGCATTATTAGATTATTGATTATTTCAAGAAAATTTGATCTTTTAATTGTTGTTGGAGATGTTCTGCCTCTTTTAGCGTCTTGGATGAGTCGTAAAAAATCTGTAGTTTACTTAGTTGCTTATTCTAGTCATTATGAAGGTAAATTAAATCTACCTTGGCCTACTTCTAATTGCCTAAAAAGTAAAAGAGTTTTGAATATTTATACTCGAGATAAATTGACATCTGAGGATTTAAGTAATCAATTAAAACGTCCAGTTTTGTTTTTAGGTAATCCATTTATGGACTCAGTTTTGTCAAATAAAAAAGAATTAAATAAAAAGTCTTTTCGCTTAGGTATATTACCAGGTAGTAGAAGACCCGAATTAGAACGAAATATATTAATGATTCTTCGTGTTTTGGAGCTTATGCCTAATTACATTTTATTAGATAAAAATATTAGTTTTGATATGGCATTAGTTGATTCTTTGAATCAAAATGACCTCTTAAAAGTAGTTGATAAATATGGCTGGAGAATAATTAATTTTTCTATTAAAACTAATTCATTTATTTTAGTAAAGGGATCTTGTAAAATTATTGTTCATAGGAATTCTTTTGCTGAGGTCTTAAGAAGTAGTGATCTAATCTTTTGTATGGCTGGTACTGCTGCTGAGCAGTCTATAGGCCTTGCAAAACCAGTCATTCAATTGCCTGGAAAGGGCCCTCAGTTTACTTCTAATTTTGCTGAAGCTCAGAGGAGGTTGCTTGGACCAACAGTTTTCTGTGCCCAAGAAAATGTTATAGATAAAGTTGATATTTACCTTGATACTGCAAATTTGATACTTGAAATAAGAGAGAGACTGAATAAAGATCCTGTTTTTTATAAACAATGTATAACACAAGCTAAATTAAGGCTTGGTTATGAAGGAGGAACTAAGAGGATTGTTGAGTCAATCAGTTATTTATTATAATAATTTTATTATTACTTTTATCTACATATATCTATGATTTAGTAATATCTAAAAGTGCATGACTTAGTTCAGAGTATTTAAATATGAAATTATATTTAGAAAGTCGATTTGAAATTACTTTTTGGCCTTCAAGAACTACTTTCGCACCATCTCCTAATAATAATTTTATTAATGCCCCAGGAACAGGTAATAGATTTGGACGATTAAGTGTTTTCCCTAGATTTTCGCAGAAGAGTTTCATTGTTACGGGATTTGGACTAACCCCATTAAGAACTCCAGAACAATTTTGATGAGTTAGTGCATATTCAATGATTCTGCATAGATCAGTTCTGTGAATCCAGCTCATCCATTGCATTCCATTACCTAAAGGTCCTCCAAAACCTGCTCGAAATACTGGAAGCATTTTTTTTAATGCCCCACCATTTTGACCCAGCACTATTCCTGTTCTAATTATTACTAATCTTGTGTTTCGAGGTTTTTTGTTCGCAATTGCTTCCCATCTTTCACATAGCGTTGCCAAGAAATCTTTTCCGGAAGGACTTGATTCATTAAATATCATATCGGAGCTTGTTCCGTAATATCCTATAGCTGATCCATTGACTAAAACTTGTATAGGTTTTTTCAGTTTGGACATTGCTTTTATCAATTCAGATGTCGTATTTAAGCGACTTTTTTTTATTTCTTTGCACTGTTGTTTGCTCCATCTTTTTTCTGCAATAGCTTCTCCTGTAAGATTAATTACACCCTCTACTTTTTTTATTGCATCTCCTAGATCACCCTTTTCCCAAGATTCAGTAGAAGATGGATTTGAATTCAAAAAGGTTATTTTTTCTTTATACTTAGCAAATTTATTTTCTCTAGATTTCTTTCTGCTTACAATAGTTAATTCATGACCAGATTGAATAAGAATTGGAACTAATTCAGATCCAATAAAACCTGTACAGCCGAGAAGTAGAAGACGCATAATAACTCAGTTCTTTGATAGACCTAAATTTGTTGCTAAAAAGAGAATAAGTTCATTTTATATTGGTTTTTCATTTTGATGACAGACACTCATTCTTCTATCAATACACCAAAACCCCTTAGAAAGGGTGCTTTAGTTCGTGTAAATGCTGAAGCATATCGAAATAGCCTTGAATCTACTGCTAGCGATGAATTGCCTCCTGGATATATTTTTGAAGGACCTGGAGAACTTTTAGTTGTGAAAGGCGAATATGGACAAGTGCGATGGAGAAGACCTGTCCCAGATGTATGGTTAAGGATTGATCAGTTAGAAGAATGGGTACAATAATTAAAAAGGTTATTTTTACAAAAATGATAACTGCTGAATTTCTTTCTCAAGTTCTGATCTTTGTATTTTTGCTTTAAGGAGCATTTCTTTCCCATCATGAAGATAGCTTTCTACATAACCTGAGGTATAAATTTCCCACTCATTTATACCATCTTCAATTTCCGAAAAACATTGATAAAGAGTAAGACTAAGACTATTAATAGTATTTGGTGTAGCTAAAGAGAGATAAATTGTTTTTATTTGTCTTAATTTCTTTTGGCTATTGTAAATAAAATTACAAAAGGATTTCATCAGGATGTCATCATAAGGATCAGCAGAAAGTTCCTTTATTTTATCTGGAAATCGATTTATAATATCCAGCATTAAACTGTCGATAGGCCTATATACAATTTTTAGCCATTGAGAGATTTCTTTATCTTTATCTGAGCTTTTATTTTCTTTTCCTTTAAAATTATCAACAGATAATTGTGATTGATGCTTGCTTCTTGTTAACTCTTCTCTAATTTTTTTGTCTTTTAATATTTCCCAAGCAGCATTTATAGCAAGGATTTTTTCTTCATCTCCTCCAGTATCTGGATGATATTTTTTAACTAAAGCCCTATGTGCATGCTTTATTTCTGAAAGCGTGGCATTTTCAGAAATACCTAATGTTTTAAAGGGATTATTTTCCATATGTTTAATGCTTTAATGGATAAGTTAAATATATCCATGTTGTTTTGGTTGTATAGATGAGAAACTATTAAACATTGCCGTTGATAAATATCTTTCTCCGAAACTGGGTAATATAATCACTAAACGTTTGGATGCCATTTCTGGCCGTTTTCCTATTTTTAATGCAGCAGAAACAGCGGCTCCACTGCTAACACCACTTAATAGACCTTCTTGTCTTGCGAGTTCTCTTCCAGCTTCGATTGCGTCTAGATCGTCAACTTCTAGGATCTCATCAATTAAGGATTTATCAAGAACTTTAGGAATGAAGCCAGCGCCAATGCCTTGAATAATATGAGGTCCCGGAGGTTTGCCAGAAAGAACAGCACTTGAACTTGGTTCTATTGCAAAAACCTTTAATTTGGGATTTCTTTCTTTTAGAATTTTTCCACAGCCAGTTATGGTTCCACCAGTTCCTACTCCTGCTATCAATCCATCAATTTTTCCTTCGCAGTCTGCCCAAATCTCTTCTGCAGTAGTAGCTTCATGAATTTTAGGATTTGCAGGATTATCGAATTGCTGCAATAAATATGCATTAGGAATTGAATTGATTAGTTCTTTTGCAAGATTTATAGCTCCTTGCATTCCCTCTTTCCCTGGAGTGAGTTGTAGTTCTGCCCCATAAGCACGAAGCATTGCTCTTCTTTCGGTACTCATTGTGTCAGGCATTGTAAGAATTAATCTGTATCCTTTCGCTGCCGAGACCATTGCAAGAGCTATTCCTGTATTCCCACTGGTAGGTTCTATTAGAACAGTTTTCCCAGGACTAATAGTACCTTCTTGTTCAGCAACTTTGACCATTGCTCCAGCTATTCGGTCTTTAACCGAAGCTGTTGGATTAAAACTTTCTAGCTTGGCTAGTAATTCTGCTTTGCACCCGTAGAATTTGGGAAGTCTATTTAATCTTACTAGTGGTGTTTTGCCAACTAGATTGGTTATGTCAGAAGCTATTGGCATTAAGTTCCTTGATTAGTTCTCTTATGAAGAAGGACAAACTGTCTTTATTTACATATTATTTTCAATTCAAAGCGAAAATCAATAAAATCAATAAGTTTGAGAAATTGCTGTGTATTTAATTGAGCTAGCTCTGAAATTGAGCCCACTTCCATTGTCAGTTCAACGGAAAGAATTAGAGGATGCTAAAAAGCTTTATCAGTCCATTAAGCAATCTTTGAATAATGGAGATCCTAAGCTTTTGGAAATCTCTTGTGAACAAATAGAAGATAAGAAAATTGCAGTTTTGATAAGCGAGGTTTTAGCTGTTCAAATGTATGAAAAAACTTCAGTTGTAGGCACTAGAAGGCCAGGATTTTCTTTTGAACAGTAAATAGGATGCTAGGTAAAGCACATAAATCCTTAGGGGCTAAATATTTAGGACATGGTTTAGTACTAGAGAATATTTCTTTTTCATGGAAAGCTGGCAATAAGGCTCTTGAAAACTGCACTTTTTCTATTCCAAGGCCAGGTCTATGGATGATTGTGGGAGGTAATGGTAGTGGTAAGAGCACTTTATTTAGATTAATTAGTGGAATAATTGAACCTCAAAGTGGTCAAATGTTTTGCTCTTTGAAGCCTGCATTAATGTTGCAGAATCCAGATCATCATTTGCTTTTACCCAGTTGTGGAAGTGATTTGCTGTTAAGCCTTCCTCTAGGCTTGAACGCTATTGAGAGGAATAAAAAAATAAACTTTGCACTTGAACAGGTTGGATTAAAAGATTTTGCAGATAGGCCAATTCACACTCTTAGTGGAGGTCAGAAGCAGCGTCTTGCTTTAGCAGGAGCCTTGCTAAGTCAATCCAATCTGCTTTTGCTTGATGAACCTACGGCTTTATTAGATCCATTAAGTCAGAAATCAATTTTAAAAATTGTTAGGAAGATATCAAGAGAATCTAATAAAAAGCCCATTACTGCTCTTTGGATTACTCATCGTCTTGAAGAGCTTACATATTGTGATGGTGCTGCAATTATGAGACAAGGCCAGTTGGGGCAATGGTCTTCAGGCGAAAAAATTATTAGTAAGTTAAATTGACTTGCGGTAGGAGGGTGATCAAGGTTAGGTTCTGTGGGTGCTTTCCTCGGTAGCTCAGTGGTAGAGCGATCGGCTGTTAACCGATTGGTCGCAGGTTCGAATCCCGCCCGGGGAGTTTTAAAATCCGTAAAACCTAAATTTTGGATTTTATGGGTTTGTATTAGATTCAATTTTTGCTTCAGAAACCTTAATTTTATTCTTGGATTAATTTGCAAAATTATTGATTTAAAAAATCTGATGAGATGGGTTTTCAGCAAAAAGTTGACAAGGAAACTTTAAATTTTCCACTTAAAATCGAAAGAAATTATAAAAGCTCAAATTTTAAGGTAGAGTTGGTCGGGTTTGTAAAGCCTCTCAGGTAAATAGATTTAAAGAAAATTCGCAACTTTATGTTGATATTCTAATTCTGCATTAAATCGAAAATCTTGAGAGAATCGTACAAATTCTTAAAGAGCAGTCAATTTCTGCTCAATCATTTAAAATTGAGCACTTTCTAATGAAGCCTTGCATTTTGTTAATTGAAGATGACAAGGACATGCGAGAGCTTGTATCTGGTCACTTGCAACACACTGGCTTTGATGTTCAGAGTGCAGAAGATGGAATTAAAGGACAGGCCTTGGCCCTTCAATATAAGCCTGATTTAATTCTTCTAGATTTAATGCTTCCTAATGTAGATGGGCTTACTCTTTGTCAGAGGCTTAGAAGAGATGAGAGAACAGCTTCTATACCAATTCTTATGATTACCGCTTTAGGTGCAACTAAGGATAAGGTGACAGGTTTTAATTCTGGTGCAGATGATTATCTAACTAAACCATTCGACCTTGAGGAATTGCAAGTCAGAATTAAAGCTCTTCTTAGGAGGACTAATCGTGCACCATTAGGGAGTACAGGACATCCTGAAATCCTAAGTTATGGTCCAATGACTTTGGTTCCAGAGAGATTTGAGGCTATTTGGTTTGAAGAGCCTGTTAGATTAACTCATTTGGAGTTTGAATTATTACATTGCCTACTTCAAAGGCATGGTCAAACGGTTGCCCCATCTTTAATCCTTAAAGAGGTTTGGGGATATGAACCAGATGATGATATTGAAACTATACGGGTTCATGTTCGCCATTTAAGAACAAAGCTTGAGCCAGAACCTCGTAAACCTATATTTATCAAAACTGTATATGGTGCTGGCTATTGCTTGGAGTTGCCTAAAGGTGAGCAAATTGATCAAGTTAAGCAATTGATTTTTAATAAACGTACTCAAACTTAATATTTCTACTTGATAGATTAACTTTTCATATTTACTTAATTATTTCAATTAATGCTATTTCCCAGGCAATCCTTGGGTTTATATGAGAACTTAAATGAATTTTTAATTTTTCTAATCTTTTTATAATAAATGAGTCAAATTTATTTTTCCACAAATTTTCTTGCATCCATCCTAATAGCCATATTTGATTCTCTAGATTAAGCTCTTCAGTTATTTCTTTTGCTAAATACAAGGCTTGTAATTTATTTTTTGGTATAACTATCGCTTTATCTAAGATTGAATTTGGTATATTTTCTAGATATTCAATATTTTTAGTTAATAAATCTGGGGAACCATTTGAGAGATTTAAAATCTCTTGCTTTTGTTTAAGGTCTTTGACTTTAATAAGTTTATTTTCTAATTCTTTAGTGTTTATAGGGTTGAAATTGATTTTCTGACAGCGCGATATAATTGTTTCTAATAATTGTTCAGGTCTAGAAGAAATTAAAATTAATATCCCATTAATTGGTTCTTCTATTGTTTTAAGTAGTGCGTTTGAAGCTGATTCATTTAATGTTTCAACATCTTCTATAATCACAAGATTAAATTTTGATTTTAGTGGTTTTTTATTTAGAAAATTTCTTAAATCTTTTATTTGATCAATGCGAATTTGAGGTGATGATTTGCTATGAATATTCTCTTTTTTAGCTTCAGATTTTTTTATTAATTTACCTTGATTTAAGTATGTCGGTTCGATTAAGTGAAGATCGGGATGATTACCTTTTTCTAATAGATTTCTTGTATTAATTTCTGTTGAACATTTCTCTAAAATTCCTTCGAAGAATCTTAGTGCGATTTCTTTTTGCCCAACACCTTTTGGACCTTTAAAAAGATATGCTGGTGCTATTCTATTTTTATTAATTGATGAAGAAAGTATTTCTATTGCAATTGATTGATAATCTAATTCCTTAAAAATATTGTTATATTCTTTCATTATTATTTCTTTTCCATTTTACTTAAGGACTTAATAATACTTAGTTCTATTTGCTTGCTAACTATTTCTTTCTGTTGATTTGCAGGTATTATTGTCCAGTCCTTCTCTTTTGCAATAGTTTTAAATCCTTTTGCAACACGCTCTAAGAATACTTGACCTTCTGATTCAATTCTATCTTCTGTTGTATTATGCCTTCTATGGATGCTTTCTGAAACAGATATATCTAGTAAAAGATTAATATCAGCTTTTACACCTTGTGTTGCAATATCTTCTAATTGTTTTATTAATAGTTTATTTATTCTTCTGCCAAAACCTTGGTAGGCCATTGTAGAGCTACTATATCTATCACTAATTATCCAATCTCCATTATTAATTATTGGCAGTATTTTCTGGCTAACATGTTGTGCTCTGTCTGCAGCATATAGAAGTAACTCTGTTAGATTTTTGGGCGCCTCATCTTTACAAACATTTAGTAATAATTGTCTTAATGATTCGCCTAACTTTGTTCCACCTGGTTCTCTTGTGATGAAAAGTTTTTTGCCTTCTGGCATTAGTCCACTATTTGGAAGCCATTTTGATAAATGTTTTATTTGAGTGCTTTTCCCACATCCATCAATACCTTCTAAAACAATAAAGATACCTTTCATGATGTTTTTAAAGATAATGCATTTATGACTACAGTTATTGAACTTAGTGCCATTAAAAATGCAGCAATAGGAGGACTAAGTAAAACACCAAACTTTGGTAATAGAATTCCTGCAGCAATTGGTAATGCAATTATGTTATAACCAAAAGCCCAGAAAAGATTTTGCTTGATTTTATTGATAGTTTCTTTAGCTAATAATAAAGCTTCTGGTAAACTCTCTAACCTTTCACCTAGTAAAATTAAATCCGCTGAATCTTGCGCTACTTGTGTACCTGTTCCCACTGCTATTCCAACATCTGATCCTGCTAATGAGGGTGCATCGTTAATTCCATCACCAACCATAGCTATTTCCCCCAGACTTTTAAGTTCATCTAATTTTTGGAGTTTTTCTTCCGGAAGGAGTTGCCAGCTTAGTAGGTTAGATTCAAAACCTAATTTATCTCCAATTTGTAATACTGCTTCTTTTCTATCACCACTCATTATCCTAAGTATCCGTCCTTGTTTTCTTAATATACTAAGAGCGGAATTTGCATCGCTACGAATTTCATCATCAATAATTATTATGCCTAGTAGACTTTTATTATTTGATATGCAAACTATAGATTTCTTATAATTATCTTGGCTTTCTAATTGATAGTTAATTTCCTTATCCCAGATTAAATCATCACTTTTTACCCAGTCAATTGTCCCTACTTTTATTTGTCCATTAATTCCAATAATTTCTCCAGAGATACCTTTGCCTGGCATATTTTTTATATTAATTGTATTTAGTAAAGGTACATTTAATTTTTGTGCTTCTTGTAAAATAGCATATGCTATTGGATGTCTACTATTGTTTTCAATACTTGCTGCTATTTGAATAAGCTTTTCTCTATCTTTTGTTCCTAAGTAACCTGTAACTACAGGCTTGCCTATAGTAAGTGTTCCTGTTTTATCAAAGATAATTTGTTTAATAGATGCTGCTTTTTCAATAACATCACCACCTTTGAATAAATATCCTTTTTTTGCAGCTTTTCCTGTTGCAACACTTATGACAGTTGGTGTTGCAAGTCCCAGTGCACAAGGACATGCAACAACTAATACTGCAATTGAAAGTTGTATTGCAAGCCCTAAAGGAGTTTGAGCTTCTCCACCAAGTGAAGAATGCAACATATGTGAATGTTCTTGCATCAGCCCTGGAGCTGAATTATTTAATACATCAGGCCATAAAAATGCTCCTATTTTCCACCAAAAAATGAATGTAAATATAGAAAGACCTACTACTCCATAACAAAATTTCCCAGCCACTTGATCAGCAAGACTTTGTATAGGGGCTTTTCTTGCTTGAGCTTGTTCAACAAGCCCTACAATTCTTGCTAAAGCTGTCTCAGCTCCTATACGGCCAACTTTTACGATTATTGTTCCATCTAGATTGAGAGTTCCTGCAGAAATTTCTATGCCTGCTGAGGCGGTTAGAGGCAAAGGTTCCCCTGTAATGCTTGAAATATCAATTGTTGAACTTCCTTCCATCACAACGCCATCAATAGGAATTCTGTCGCCTGCTAAAACTTGAATCTTTTCTCCTACTTTCAAAGCTCCTACTCTTATTTCTTTAATAACATCTTTACTGAGAACTAATCTAGCTTTATCTGGTTGTAATTTAGCCAACTCTTTGAGTGCTTTCCCAGTTCGGAATCTTGCACGTTCTTCTAAGAAGCGCCCTAGCAGAACAAATCCAAGCAGCATAACCGGTTCATTGAAGAAACATGGCCATCCAGCATTAGGCCATATAAGTGAACTCAGACTTGTTAGGTATGCGCTAGATACTCCTATTCCAATAAGAGTATCCATTGTTGGAGTTAAGTTTAATGCAGACTTAAAACCATTTTGCAGAATTGATAGACCAGGACCAAAAAGTGCAAAAGTTGCAAGACTGGCATGGAAAAGTAGTGTGCCTAAGATTGGTATATTTAGCTTTCCGCTTTGTGCTAAATGTCCAATAACTGATAGTAATAATAATATCAATGCAAACATTAGTTGCTTCCATTGATTCCATAATTCTTTTCTTTGATTTAGCTCGTTTTGATTCAGTAACTCCTCTTTATTTCTTCTTTTGGCTGGAAAACCTCTATTTCTAA
>QCPC01000018.1 GCA_003212695.1 Prochlorococcus sp. AG-436-C13
CCTGAGCAGGTACCTAAAGAAACTAAAAAATTAGTTAATAAAGAAATTGAAAGATTTGAAAAATTAGAAAAAAGTTTGAATAAAAAAAGAAATAAAAAATAAACTAGTACTTTAAAACTTTTTTACCTAAACATAGAGCTTATTGAACTCTCTTCATGAATTCTCCAAATTGCCTCTCCTAACATGTTTGCAACAGAGAGGACTTTGAGTTGAGGAAAGTATTGGCTTTGAGGGACCGGAATACTATTAGTAACAACAACTTCTTCAAAAAGTCCTTTTGTTGATAAGCGCGTATAAGCAGGTGGAGAGAAAACCGCATGAGAGGCGCAAGCAATAACTCTTTTTGCTCCTTCTTTCCTTAGAAGTTCTGCACCAGCACATATGGTTCCACCAGTATCAATCATGTCATCTATAAGTATTGCTGTTTTGTTCTTTACATCACCAATAACAGTAAGACTTTGTGCAATATTGTGCGCAGCTCGCCGCTTGTCAATAATTGCTAGTGGTGCATCCTTCATTTTTTTAGCAAATGCCCTTGCCCTCGCTACACCTCCAACGTCAGGAGAAACAACAACTATTTCCTCAAGGTTTTTAGTTGCAAGATAATCAATTAATACAGGAGAACCATATATATGGTCACATGGAATATCGAAATAACCTTGAATTTGCGCAGAATGTAAATCCATTGCTAATACTCTGTCCACTCCAGATGCAACAAGGAGATTGGCAGTTAATTTCGCCGTAATTGATTCTCTACCAGCAGTTTTTCTGTCAGCTCTTGCATAGCCGTAATAAGGTATAACTGCTGTTACTTGTCTTGCTGAGGCTCTTTTACATGCATCCACCATAATCATCAATTCCATCAGGCTGTCATTTACAGGGGCACATGTTGGTTGGATGAGAAAAACGTCGCAACCTCTTATTGATTGTTGAATCTGAACATAAAGCTCTCCATCAGCAAATCTTTTTGATACTAGAGGAACATCCTCTATACCTAAATATGTCGCTATTTCTTTTGCGAGGCTAGGATTTGAAGTGCCACTGATTAGTTTGAGTCGCTGCTTATTATTACTGCTTTTTATATTCTGAGCAGTAGCTGCGGTGATAAAGCTTGTCACGTTCGCCGCAATTGAAACCCTTACCATTAATGCTAATGCTCATAGCTCATCATTCCAAATTATTTTTGATTCTTGTAGTCGATCGATGATTTCCAAGATATTGTTTTTAATAAATGTTGGAAGTAATTCTGTCTTATCTGTTAGGGCTGGATCACTTGCTATAGCAAGCTTCTTAGGGTATAACCTCCTTGAGATTTCTTGTGAAGATGAGCCTAATGTAAGATTAATGGATTTAAAAGATAAAAAAGGAATTGTGAGTCTTGTTGGTGATGCGGCAATGACAAACCATTTCGGATTGAGTTGGTTAGATGCCTTAGGTTTTTGGAAAGTTAATGTGGCCTTAATGATTTCACCTGATAAATCAGGAAGGATTCCTGGATTAGCAAGTGCCTATGTGAGCTTGTGCAAGTCAAAACAAGTTTATTTAAGTGGAGTTATTCAATTAGGCGGTCAATGGGATCAGAAAGCTAGAAGATTAGATTGCCTTCCATGGTGCGGAAAAATACCAGACGAATTATTAGAAGATAATTATAATTGGGATGAAATTAGTCTCGATCATTCTTTAATTATTGAAGAAGTTGTCCTGAAATTAAAAATAACAAATTCTTAGAGTTAGCTCGTAATTCTTTTTTATTTTATGTGGTAATTTATTCTTTATTATGAGATTTTGAATCTTTAATGGCGGTTGCAATATTGTTTTTCCGTATTGTTACTATTTTTTCTAAAATATTGGATTGTGAATTGTTTCTTTCTAATTGATAAATGTGAGGCCATTTAGAATTAAAAAGTGCAGTTGAAAACCATATCCCAGCAATTGTAATTCCTAGACAATGTATTATCATACCTAGATATTTCATCTTTGCCTGTAGATTTGTTTTTATAATTTTACTATCGACTCATTTGTTCAAATGTAAAAAGAATTAGATTTTTTCTTTTTTTTACTTGGAGTAAATTCATTGTCTGAAAATCGCTTCAGTGGTATATTATTGCATCCTTCTTCATTACCTAGTAAAGAAGAATGTGGGACTTTTGGAAGTCCCTCTAGAAAATGGATTAAATTACTTTCAGAAAATGGAATTAGTGTGTGGCAATTTTTGCCTCTTTCTCCTGTTGATTCAATAGGTTCTCCTTATAGTTCCCCTTCAAGCTTTGCTTTTAACCCTTGGTTTTTAGATGTTAATGATCTTGTTCGGGATGGATATTTACCCTCAAATATTATCCATGAACTTCCTAAGAAAAATATAGCTAGCGATAATCAATCAATAGATTTTAATTTGGCTAATCTACGTAGTGAAGAAATAGGTAAGGCTTTAGTAAAGAATTGGAAATTACAAAGTTTAGATAGACATTTAAAATTTAAAGATTGGAGTTTACATGAGAATTGGCTTGATGATCATGCTTGTTTTATGGAAATACGTAGACAACATGAAGGTTTGCCTTGGTGGGAATGGAAAAGTTCGCTTGCTTCTCACAACTATTATGACTTGAATGTTTGGCGTGAAGAAAATAAAGATAGCTTGTTAGAACATTGTTTAGTCCAATGGCATTTAGAAAGGCAATGGAGAGAATTAAGAAAAACAGCTAGAGATAATGGCATTTTATTGTTTGGTGATCTACCTTTTTATGTATCAAGAGATAGTTCAGATGTATGGGCTAATAGAGATCTTTTCTCTGTTTTGTCTTCAGGTAATCTAGATAGTCAAAGTGGTGTTCCGCCTGATTATTTCTCTGATACAGGTCAATTATGGGGTACACCAGTATATCGATGGCAGGAACATAAACGAACTAAATATAATTGGTGGAGAGCTAGAATTAGTAGACAATGGTCTCAGGTTGATTTATTGCGTTTAGATCATTTCAGGGCTTTAGATGCATATTGGTCAGTTCCTGGTGATGATTTAACAGCAAAGAATGGATGTTGGTTACCTTCACCAGGCTTGGAATTATTATCAATACTAAAGAAAGATTATGGAGGCCACCTACCCTTTATTGCAGAAGATCTAGGGACAATAACATCCAAAGTTAATGAATTAAGGAAACATTTTGGATTCCCAGGTATGAAGATACTCCAATTTGCTTTTGATGGAAATTCAGATAATCCTTATCTTCCAGAGAATATTAAAGGAGAAAAATGGGTTGTTTATACAGGTACTCATGATAATACAACTACAAATGCATGGTGGAGTAATAGTGATAATGAAGTAAAAGATAGAGTTTTGCAAAGATATAATGGATTGTATAAAGAACCATCTTGGATACTTATTGAAATGGGATTAAGAACAAAAGCTGGTTTGTTTATTTCACCAATTCAAGATATTCTTTCATTAGGCGAAGAGGCACGTATGAATAAGCCTGGAACTATTAATGATAATAATTGGTCATGGAAATTATCCAATTCTGACTTGAATCTCGAGAATTGTATTGTAAGATTCGGTAACTTATCTTGCTTATGTGGAAGAAATTTTGATGATGTAAATCTACTCCTTGAGTAGTAATAAATATTATACTAAAGCTTTTATTCCTTTTTTATTATATTTATAGGTTCAATATCATTTGAATTATTTGAAAGTTCTGCTGATAAGGGACTTATAGTTTTTACATTAGACTTGGAAAGAAATAAATGATACTTATTTAATAATAGTATACTTGAGAAGATACATGATATATAAATTATAAAAGAAAATGATCTAGTATAAATTCTATTGGCATCTAAAAAAGCAGCAGTTATTGAATAACTATTATTTTTTCTCGATCCTTTTGGGATTAAATTATCTAAAATATTAGCATCTAATCCTAATTCTTTTTCTAGTATCCGTAACATCTTAGATAAATAAGCCTTTTCAGGAAATTGATTAATCCATCCATTCTCTAATGCCTCTAAAACATTTACAGAGATCTTTGTTTTATTTGATAAGTAGTATCTTGAAATATTTTTCTTTTCTCTTTCTTCTTTTAGGAAAAGAGCAGTTTTCATGCATATTTTCATATTAATATAGTCTCTTTTTCTAGATAAAGTATCCTTGTTTCGGTTGAAATTATAAGATGATTTAGATTTTCTTTTCATAATAATACTTACTTATTTTAGCAGATTTTGCCATTCATTTAATTCTAGTTCTCTCCAGCATCCTTCATTAAGTCCCAATAGTTCTATAGTTGCAATTTTAATTCTCATTAAATCAATTACCTGTAGGCCTAGTTTTTCTGCAATTTTCCTTATTTGCCTGTTCCTTCCTTCACTTATAACTATTTCCAAAAGAGTCTTGTTGTTATATTTTCTTCTTATTATAACAATTGCTTGCCTTGTCTTTTTGCCATCAATACTTATTCCGTTTCTCCATTCATCAAGTGATTCTTTTGAGAAATCACCTGAAACTAATACTAGATATGTTTTCTTATGCTCATACTTTGGATGTGTTAGTTGATAAGTTAATAATCCATTATTTGTTAGAATTAAGGCCCCTCTGCTGAACATATCCAGTCTTCCAACAGGGTGCATTCCTTCTTTTAGTTCTTTTGGAATTAAATCTATAACAGTTTTTCTACCAAAATTATCATTGCAGCTACAAACTATACCTGGAGGTTTGTTTATCAAAATAACTTTGTTCTTTATTTTTTTAGGTATAATGTAGTTGTCAATTTGAATAGTGTCTATATTAACGTCTGCTTTCTCTCCAATTGTTGCTTGTTTTCTGTTAACAAATACTCTCCTTTGTAAAATTAGTTGCTCTGCTTTTCTTCTAGAGCAAATACCAGCCTGACCTATTATCTTTTGGAGCCTTTGTTTCATGATTTATTAGATGTGCGTGAATTTTAATTAAACTAATTTTTTAATAAAACTATTACTTATTTCAATAGGGTTAAACTTACGATTTACTAATTTTATTAGTTCTTTTATATCATTAGCATTAAACTCATCATTTTTAATCAAACTTAGCAATAGTTTTTTCCTTATTTCAAAACCTTTGTTACTTATTAGAAGCCTTAAACCGTTACTTGCTACTGGTATTAGATCTTTGCCAGGAACACTGGAAGTCTCTGAAATAACTTCGAGTAGACCTTCCAACCTATCTATCCTTATAGCATTTTTATCATCAAAGATTATATCCATAAGGATTCCTATTAATTCTTCATTTTCACCAGTTAGTAAACGTTTGGCTACATATGGATAAGCAAATCTAATGATCTTGAATTTTGGATCTAGCTTTATTGCTAGCCCTTCTTGGCTTACTACAGCTCTTATTATTAAAGCAAAACGAGCAGGAACTCTAAAGGGATAGTCAAACATTAGGTCTGAAAATCTGTCCGTTATAGTTTTTAGATTTAGAGAATTCACATCTTTATTAATAACTCCACCAAGAACTTCTTTAAGTATTGGTTCTATAGCTTTTAAATCTTCGCTATCTGATAAGAAACCAAGACTTTGAAAGTCTTCCGCTAGCAAATAGTAGTCCTTATTGATTAAATGTACTATTGCACCAGTTAGAGTTATTCTGTCACTTTGACTAATAGAATCCATCATTCCGAAATCAACGTAAGCTAAATTTCCTTTGTCACCTGTCTTCCCTTGTAAGGCAAATAAGTTGCCTGGATGTGGATCTGCATGAAAGTAACCAAATTCCAATAATTGTTGAATTCCGCTTATTACAGCAGTTCTTATTATTGCTGTAGGATCAAGCCCATTTTTTAGTAAAATTTCTCTATTCTTTAATTTAATTCCTTCTATCCAACTAGTAGTTATTATTTTTGTAGAAGATAAGCTTTTTTCTACCTTTGGTACAGTAACTGAGTAGTCGTTTTCAAATAATTTTCCGAACTTCTCAGCATTTTTTGCCTCTAGATCATAATTTATTTCATTGAATAAACATGTACCAAATTCATCTATTATCTCATCTAAACCAAATCCTAAATTCAAAGGAAGTATTGGTCCAATTAATACACATATATATCTTATTATAGCTATATCTCTCCTTATTATAAATGTTAAGTTAGGCCTTTGAATTTTTACTGCAACCCATTGGCCGGACTCTAACCTTGCTTTGTATACCTGTCCTAGACTAGCAGAAGCTATAGAATCTTTTGGGAAATATTTAAATGCTTCACTTACTGGTTTACCTATTTCTTCTTTAAAGATATTCTTTGCTAAATTATGATCAAAAGTGGGTAGGTTATCTTGTAGATTTGTAAGCTGGTCAAGCCATTCTTGCTTAACTAAGTCCGGTCTAGTTGATAGTGCCTGGCCTAATTTTATAAAGCAAGGCCCTAAATTAGTTATTGTCTTTAATAGGAAAATTGCTAAATTTTTTTGGATTACTTTGTCATTGCTGTTTGCTTGAAATAAAAATCTTAAGCTAAGTATAAATAGGGCGAAACTTATATATATTATTCTAGGAAGCAATATCCAAGGTCTTAAAATTAGCCATACAAAATCTCGATGAGCATTATAGATCATTGCTTCATTTCCTATTTTATTTTCATGAGGCTGTTTCACAGGATTAAAAAACAAAATAAGTCGAATGATTTAGAAAGTTTCATGGAGACTCTATGAGGTTATCTCACTTCCTTACTCTTAAAAGAGGACAGAGTCTGTTTTTGCCTGCACATGGTAGAGGAAATTCTTTGCCATATGAAATTAGAACTTTGTTAAAGGGAAAACCAGGGATCTGGGATATACCTGAATTACCAGGATTTGGAGGACCTACTTGCGTTGACGGGGCTGTAAATGAAAGCCAAAACAAAGCTGCTGTTTCATTAGGTGCTGAAAAAGGTTGGTATGGAGTAAATGGCGCAACTGGACTTTTACAAGCGGCTTTATTAGCTATAGCAAAACCAAAAGAGTATGTATTGATGCCTAGGAACGTTCATAGAAGTATTATTCAAGCTTGCATCCTTGGCGATATCTATCCAGTTCTCTTTGATCTCCCTTATTTAGATGATCGTGCTCACTATCTTTCACCAGACTATATTTGGTTTAAAAGTGTTTTTAAACAAATAGAAAAAGATGGGATACAAATTTCTGCTGTAGTACTAATTAATCCTACTTACCAAGGTTATTCTTCAGATCTTCAACCTCTTATTAAACTAATTCATTCAAAAGGGTTGCCAGTTTTAGTTGATGAAGCACATGGTGCGTATTTTGCAGCTCGTGTAGAGAAACATCTTCCTGAATCAGCTATTAGTTCAGGAGCTGATCTTGTTGTTCACTCTTTGCATAAGTCTTCATTAGGATTGGTACAGACAGCAGCACTTTGGTTGCAAGGTAATATAGTTGATCCGAGGATAGTTGAGAAAAGCATTGCTCTTTTTCAAACAACTAGTACTAGTGCTTTATTGTTAGCTTCATGTGAAGCAGCTTTAACAGAATGGCAAACTCCTAGAGGGCAAAACAAATTAAAAACAATTATAAAAAATGCAAAAGAGATTGCTATTAAATTGCGCAATGAAGGATTACCTATTTTAGAAAATCAGGATCCTTTGAAACTTATTTTACATACATCTTCTTTTGGGATTAATGGTATAAAAGGAGATCCATGGTTTATCGATAATGGTGTGATTGCTGAATTGCCAGAGCCAGGAACAATTACCTTCTGTCTAGGCTTTGCAGATCAAAGAGGATTAATATCTATTCTCAAAAACAAGTGGAATAAACTTCTATCATCAAGCCTTGCAAAGGATTGTTATCCTCCATTCCCTAAACCACCTTTTTCTTTAGTAGCTTGCTGCGAGACATCTTGTCTTTCTGCGTTTAGGGCTCCATCTCAAATGGTTAAATTAGCCAAATCAGTTGGAAGAGTATCTTCTGAAATAGTTTCTCCTTACCCACCAGGAGTTCCAATTCTTTTGCCTGGTGAGAAATTAGATCAAGAGCGTATTCAGTGGATGATGCAATTGCAAAGATTTTGGCCAGATCAAATACCTAGTGAAATAATGGTGGTTTCTTAATGCCTTCAAACTTTTTTAGTAAGAGAATAATTAGTGGTTTAATTGCTGGTTTATTTGGCCTGCTAATTGTGGGGGTAGGAGGATTATTGTTTACATTTGCAATTGGATTAATAGTACACATGGCTTTGCTTGAATATTTCAGAATGACAGAATTTGCAGGTATAAGACCAGCTACTAAGACAACACTTTTGGCCTGCCAAATTCTTCTAATTGCAACTTATTTTGATACACAAGGTATTTTTTCAGTGGATCTTTCTAGTGCGGTTTTGCCATTGGCAGGAGTAGCTATCTGTGGCTGGTTATTACTCCAACCAATTACTGGATCCATTTCTGATATTTCTGCTTCAATATTAGGACTTTTTTATTTGGGATACTTGCCTAGTTACTGGATAAGATTAAGGAATCTTGTAGATATTGAATCCTTAGGTTTAGTTAAACTTCCTGTTCTTAATTCTCAGGGTGGATTTACATTTGGGATGCTAATCACACTTATTATATGCTTAATGATAGTAGCCTCTGATATTGGTTCTTTTTATTTTGGTAAGTTATATGGAAAGCATTACTTGTCACCAATATCTCCGGCAAAAACAATTGAAGGGGCTTTATCTGGAATCATTTGTTCTACTTTAGTTGGTATTATTTCCAGCTTGTTTCTAAATCTGAATTATTTAACTTTAATTTGTTTGGCTTTTGTGGGATTTCTTGTTGGTTTTTTCTCAATTGTTGGAGACCTCATTGAATCTATGATGAAGAGGGATGCTGGTTTGAAGGATTCAGGTAATGCATTGCCTGGTCATGGTGGAATCCTTGATAGAATAGATAGTTATTTATTTACCCCTTCAATTGTATATTATTTGATCATAGTTTTATTGCCAGTCATAAGAAACTAGTTGTTTACATTCGATGTTAAATCAATAGATATTAAACCCTCACTGATGTAAGCCTTTTCTATATAAATAGAATCTTCAATTGGTAACAAATATTCAGAAAAGGTCTCAGTTTCGATGAAGTATAAGTTACCATCTCTTGCCTCTATAAAGAAATCTTTTTGCATAAAATTATTATTATTTTCATTTAATATTTTTATAGTTAATTTTTCCTCTTCCATTTTTATACTTGATATACTTCCTTCCTTTAAAAGATTTTCCTCAAACCATTTATTTAAATATAGCCAGTCTTCCGAAGTTATGGTTGAGTATATTTTATCTTGGTTAGATCTAATAGATGCTTTAATTTTGAAATCCTTATTTATTGATACCATGTTGTTTATTGATTGATTAATATCAAATTCAAAGATTAAATCGCTTGCTTCTAATGTTAGGTCATTTATTAAAATACCTTTGAAATCTATATTACATGCTCTGAGATTTATGCTTGATATTTGAGAATTTATACTACCTATTCTTATGCCTTTTATCCCTATTTCTAATTCTTCTATATTATTACATTGCTTCTTTATCCAGAAAGTCAATCCAATCTTGATAATGTTAGTAAAAATATTACCGTTAGATATAAACCTATTCATTGATTAAGTTTCTCAGGTAATTAGCAACTATTTCTGGTTGATCAATGTGCGGGAGGTGACCACAATTTTCAATCTCTTCGTATTTAGAACCTATAAGCGCTTGAGATTTTTTCCTAATTTCTTTTTCTAAAATCCTATCTTGTTTACCCCAAATAACTTGTATTGTTTTTTTAGGTAGAGGTCCTTTTATTGCAATTCCTCCTAAACGAGCAAATTCTGCTAGGGATCTTCCCCATCCAGGGACTTCTAATTGAATTGAGGCAATTTGTTTTTCAGAATAACCCACATCTTTTGGATCGTAAAAGGAATTTTCACATAGTTTTTCTCTTACAAACTTCTGTCTTAGAAAATATACACCTAATTGATTAAATGGAGGAGGTATAGGGGACTGTTTATTTGCTAAACCTGCGGGTGATAAAAGTAGCAATTTACTTACTTTGTCTAAATAAGTTTTTGTAAATTCAATTGCTATCCCTCCACCCATTGATGCTCCTATAATACCTATAGGTTCTTTAATACTTAATTCTTCTAGTACTTGTTTAAGATGAAATATAATTGCATCTTTTCCATATTTATTATTTTCTGGTCTTGGACAGAATCCGAATCCATATAAATCAGGAATTATTAGTTGATAATTCATATTTAGGTATGGAACTAATCTTCTAAATTCCATGAAACAACTGTCAAACCCGTGCAATAGTAAAATAGGTTTGCCTTTACCTATGATTGCTACTGGATAGCATTCGGATAATGTATTTGAAATATGATTTAAATATATCCATCTTATTGACTTAGTTAGATCGATCGCTAGCGGATCTATTAATTTTTTGCTTGCTTTTTCTAGTTCTTTCTTTGAAGTATTTGATTCCTTATGCATTATTTTATTTTCGCAGCAAGATTACTGTTGGTTATATGTTTAATATTTGAATCTAATGCATCTGTTTTGATTATTGCACTTATTAGGTCATTGTAGTTTATCTTGAAAGGTAGATTATGAATATCAGAATTACTTTTGCATGCAAATATACATGCCTTTTTTAGGTCATAATTGGAGCTAGAATTAAGACCAAGCAATTCAAGATTAGTAGGAAGATAAAGATCTTTAAGTATTTTATGTAATTGATTTCTTGCCTGTATTGCCAGTTTATTTTTAGAATATTTTTCTTCAATAGTTAACTGTACAAGTATACCAAACCCTACAAGTTCTCCATGTAGTGGCTTTTTGTCAAAATGCAGTTGAGTTAATCCATTATGTACTGCGTGAGCAGCAGCGGTTCTACATTTAGCACCTCCAATTCCTCCAATTATTCCTGCAGTTAGAGCGCAACCCTCTGCTGTTTTTATCCAAGAGTTGCTTTTAGGGTCTCTTAACGCTTCGGGGGCATTTATTAGTAGCTGGTCTCTTAACACCCTTGCCATTTGAACGGCTTGCTGTACGAGACCATCATTTGAATTGCGACTGCTAACAGAGGCCTCATACCATTTTGCCAATGCATCAGCTACTCCACTGGCAAGCATTCTTTTAGGTGACTTTCTTATTATGGAATAGTCAAATATCAGTAACTTTGGGCAGGTTGCTAATGATTGATCCTTTATAAATGCTCCTTGAGTTGTATAGATATTTGCTAGAGCAGTCCATCCTGCACAAGTCGAAGGACTTAGAGGAACTGTAATACAAGGTATATGCAATTTTTCTGCAATTAATTTCCCTGCATCGAGAACTTTTCCGCCTCCTGCAGCAATTATTCCATCGCAATTTGTGTTTTTATAAAGTAAATATATTCTCTGCAAATCAATTTCACAACAATCATAATCCAACTTTTCTTCTTTAATAGTAAGACAAAGTTCTCCTAGGTCTCTTGCTAATAACTTCCTTATCTCAGCGGTAGAATTACTTCTGCCAAGTAGGATAGGATGCTTGCATATTGAAGGAATAAGGTGTTTACCTTCATCCCATGCATTTTCACCTCTTATCACTTTTTCAGGTGATATCTGATGCAAAAAATTAGTCATTTGCATGTTTATATTTAAGTAATAGGTTTTGTTTAATTTTTATATGCTTGCTGTGGCAAGTTCTGTCTTGTTTTTGTTCTTACCTTTATGTCTAACAATAACATTTTTATTTTCATCTATATCTACCTCTGCTTGGTCTCCATCCTTAATCTTTCCTGATAAAACTTCTTCGGCAAGACTATCTTCTAGAAGTCTCATAACGGCTCTCCTAAGAGGTCTCGCCCCATAAGAAGGATTATAGCCTTCTTCAACTAATCTTTCTTTAAAGGCTTCAGATACAGAAAGCGCTATACCTTTGTCTTTTATTCTTGAGAAAACTTCTTTGAGCATTATCTCTGCTATATCTTTTACCTCTTCACGAGTTAATTGCCTAAATACAATTATTTCATCTAATCTATTAAGAAATTCTGGCCTAAAATATTGCTTAAGCTCTTCATTTACTAGAGATTTAATTCTATTGTATTGGCTATCTTCAATATTTTCACCATCTAATTCGAAGCCTAATCCACCGCCACCTTTCTCTATAACTTTTGAGCCTATATTAGAAGTCATTATTATCAGCGTATTTTTAAAGTCAACGGTTCTTCCTTTTGAATCTGTTAATCTGCCCTCTTCTAGTAATTGCAATAGTAAATTAAATACATCAGGGTGAGCCTTTTCTATTTCATCAAATAAGACAACTGTATAAGGTCTTCTTCTAACTGCTTCTGTAAGTTGCCCTCCTTCATTAAATCCAACATATCCCGGAGGAGAACCAATTAGTTTGCTAACTGTATGTCTTTCCATGAACTCAGACATATCTAGGCGAATCATGGCATCTTCACTACCGAAGAAATAAGCTGCAAGGGCCTTTGTTAATTCGGTTTTACCTACTCCTGTTGGACCTGAGAAAATAAAACTAGCTATTGGTCTATTTGGATTTTTAAGCCCAACTCTTGCTCTTCTTATTGCTTTAGAAACAGATCGTACAGCTTCATCCTGTCCAATTAATCTTTGATGTAAGGTTTCCTCCATATTTAATAGCTTAACGGATTCACTTTCTGTAAGTTTTTGAACTGGTACGCCTGTCCACGCAGCCACTATATGAGCGATATCTTCTTCATTTACCATGGGTGAGTTTTGTACATTATTTTTATCATTTATTTGCTCATTATTGACATTTGAATCTTTTTCACTAGCGTCTTTATTTATGTTTTTTATATCTTGTTTTGAATTGTCTAGAATTGTTCTAATTTGATTCCTTAGCTCTACTTCTTTTTCCCTTAAATCTCCTGCTTCAGTGAAATTCTGTTCTCTTACTGCTTCTTCTTTATCTTTCTGAACTTTGCGTAGCTCTTTGTCTATTTGCTTTGCTTCTGGAGGTAACTTTGAATTAAGAAGTCTTACTCTACTTCCTGCTTCATCAATCAAATCAATTGCTTTGTCAGGGAGAAATCTGTCTGATATATATCTATCACCTAAATTAGCTGCAGCATTTAATGCTTCATCGGTAATTTTTAGGCGATGATGTTGCTCATACCTTTCTCTTAGCCCTTTGAGAATCTCTATGGTGTCTTCTATGGATGGTTCTCCGATCATTACTGGTTGAAAGCGTCTTTCTAGTGCAGCATCTCTTTCTATATGCTTTCTGTATTCATCTAGGGTTGTTGCACCTATACACTGCAACTCACCTCTTGCTAAAGCGGGTTTGAGGATGTTGGCAGCATCTATAGCACCCTCAGCTGCACCAGCTCCTATTAAGGTATGAACTTCATCAATTACAAGAATTATATTTCCTGCAGATTTTATTTCTTCCATTATTTTTTTCAGTCTTTCTTCAAACTCTCCTCTATATTTAGTTCCTGCTACAAGTAGACCAATATCAAGGGTTAAAACCCTTTTCTCTTCAAGAATATCTGGTATATCTCCTTGCTGAATCCTTTGAGCTAGGCCTTCTGCTATGGCTGTCTTGCCTACCCCTGGCTCTCCTATAAGTACTGGGTTGTTTTTTGTTCTTCTACCTAGGATTTGTATAACTCTGTCTATTTCATCGAAACGACCAACAACTGGGTCCAGTTTTGATTCGCTAGCCAATTTGGTTAGGTTAGTTCCAAATTCATCGAGAGTCGCAGTCTTTACTGAACTTTTGCCAGAGCCTCCTCCTGCTGATACTTCGGCTGTTTCACCAAGCATTCTAATTACCTGCGTCCTTACTTTCGTTAGATCTACTCCCAGATTTTCTAGTACCCTAGCTGCTACACCTTCCCCCTCTCGAATTAGTCCGAGTAAAAGATGTTCTGTTCCAATGTAGTTGTGACCAAGTTGTCTTGCTTCTTCTAGAGATAGCTCTAAGACTCTTTTAGCCCGAGGTGTAAAAGGTATTTCTACAGCCACAAACCCTGAACCTCTTCCAATTATTTTCTCGACTTCTACCCTTGAATCTTTAAGATTAACACCCATTGATTTCAATACTTTTGCTGCGACACCAGTACCCTCTCCAATTAGACCCAATAGTATTTGTTCCGTTCCAACGAAATTATGACCTAGCCTCCGAGCCTCTTCTTGGGCTAGCATGATTACTTTGATTGCCTTTTCGGTAAACCTTTCAAACATATCGGCTCTGTTCAAAATATATATACAACTAATTTATCAGTATTGAGATGAGATTGTGCTAGTGGTTGCCTTTCGTATAAACCGTAATTCCCAGGGAAATCAATTGGGGTAAGCCTTTTAAAAGAATTATCAATTAATAAAAAAATAATATTTTTCTAATTGATCATAAAAATATTTACGATTCTTCAGTAATTTTTAGTTGAAAAACAATGGCATTGCTTCCATCAGAATAAAGTTTATTTCTTTTTGCTAATTCTCTAAACTTAAGACTTCTGAATAGAGCCTGGGCAGGAATATTATTTTCCTTAGTTTCAAGTGTAATAATTTTAACATTAATATTGTTTGCAAGGTTTATGAAATAAGAAAGCAATATTTTGCCGAACCCCTGCCTCTTATTTAAAGGGTGTATTGCAAGAAGAGTAATGTTTATTTCATCTATCATTATCCATCCACAACATAAACCTATTAATTTTGAATTTTTAATAATACCAATACATAGGCCATTTGGATTTATAAGCTCCTCCTCCCATTGCTGTTTATTCCATATACCATTGAGAGATATTCTATCTAGTGCAATGCAATGCTTAAGGTCTTTTAAAGTTAGTTTTACTGGGTTTATTTTTGGAGACATTTTTCTTCTTGTATATTCCCTTTGTTAAACTGTAAAGGCTAACTTTAATAAGTAAATTAAAAACTTTAAAACTAAAAAGCAACTGATTTTGCCATGTCTATTCTAATACCTTTTGAGAAAGATCTTGATAAAGCAAGTCCGAACAGGAATATTGCTCCATTAACTACTGAGATTGATTCGGAAGAAAGATTATGTGTTGGAGGTGTCAGTTTAAGTAGTCTTGCAAAACAATATGGTACCCCTCTTTATGTATTAGATGAATTAACAATAAGGAAATCATGTAAAGAGTACTGTGATTCTTTGAAGAAACACTACCCAGGAAAGTCAACTGCTTTATATGCATCGAAAGCAAATAGCTCTTTGGTTTTAAGTAGTATTATTGCTTCTGAAGGTATGGGAATAGATGTAGTATCTGAAGGTGAGTTGATTACAGCCATAAAAGGAGGTGTTCCCAGTAATAAGATAGTTTTTCATGGAAATAATAAATCTATTAGTGAACTGCGTTTGGCCTATGATAATGATGTTATTATTGTTCTAGATAATCAGTATGATATTAAACAATTAGCTAATATAGTTAAACCTGGTGAAAGAAAAGCAAGGCTTATTGTTAGGTTCACTCCAGGTATCGAATGTCATACACACGAATATATAAAAACAGGAATGATTGATAGTAAGTTTGGATTTAATGCAGATGAACTTGAGAGTATCTTTATCCAATTTAAGAAAATTGAATGGGGAAACATCATAGGATTACATGCACACATTGGATCTCAGATATTTGAGGTTCAGCCACATAGAGATCTTGCCGATGTGATGGTAAAAATATTAGAAGTGGGGCGTAATTATGGACATCCAATTGATATTCTAAACGTAGGTGGCGGACTTGGTATTAAATATACTTCGTCTGATGATCCACCTTCTATAAATTCTTGGGTAAAAGTAGTTTCAGAATCTTTATATGAAGCTTGTGAAAACCGATCTCAAAAATTACCTTTATTAATGTGTGAGCCAGGCAGATCAATAGTTGGGACTGCAGGCTTAACTATTTATTCAGTAGGATCAAAGAAAGAAATACCTGGTATCAAGACTTATTTAGCAGTTGATGGTGGTATGAGTGATAATCCTAGGCCTATTACTTACCAATCAAAGTATTCAACTTGTCTTGCTGATAGACCATTATTGAGTGGGAATAAAAGGGTAACAATAGCTGGTAAACATTGTGAATCAGGCGATGTACTCTTAAATGATGTTCTTATTCCTGATTGTAATGGCGGAGAAATTCTAGTTGTTTTTGGAACTGGTGCTTACAATTCTTCTATGAGCTCAAATTACAATCGAATTCCAAAACCTGCTTCCGTGATAGTAAGCAAAAGCAATGCTGATTTGGTTCAAAGAAGAGAATGCCCAGAAGATATTTTGAGAAATGATATCCTCCCGGATCGCTTTATTGCAAAAGATTAGTTAAATTAATATTGTCTGGGCAATGAGGTTTGAACTTATTGTGGTTAGAAAAATTTGGTTTTTTGCTTGACGTTTCTTTTGCGTTGGCTCTTGGGATCTTGCTTTTTTCAAGAGTTAAGGAACCTAGAACTCTTTGGCTGCTGAGGGGATATTTGTTCTTGGTTTCGCTTGCCTGGGTTGTTCAGCGTTTTACAAAATTACCTATAACTTCAAAGTTAGTAGATGCTTTGGTTTTAGCTTGTTCTCTTTCTCTAGCAATCTTATGGCAAGGTGAATTAAGAAGATTAATGGAATTGTTAGGAACTGGAAGGCTTGCGGTCCTTTTAGGTAATACTCAAAAGGAGTTTCAGGCGAATACAAGTACAGCAACTCAGTTGTCAGAAGCGGCCGGACGACTTTCACAAAAAAGAAGAGGAGCTCTTATTGTTTTAGATATGGGAAGTGATTTAAGGCCTGAAGACTTTCTATATTCTGGCATTCCTATTGATGCAACATTCTCAACAGAATTATTGTTAAATCTGTTTGCGTCAGAAACTCCTCTTCACGATGGGGCGGTCTTGATTAAGGGAAATAGAATAATTTCTGCAGGTGTTATCTTGCCTTTATCGAGGCAGAGTATCAGTCGCTATGGGACTAGACATCTTGCAGCTCTTGGAATAACAGAAAGATTTGATCGATGTATTTGTGTAGTTGTTTCTGAGGAAACAGGTACTCTCTCCTTAGCAAACCAAGGCAGACTTGAAAGACCTATAACTAGTAGTAGGTTGCTAGACTTGCTAAAAGAATTTATGAGTTCTTCAACAGGGACAGTAATTTCAAAGACACCTAAAGACAATAATTCTAAAAGTAATTCGTTATCTTATAATTTGGATGAAACTTCCTCTAAAATTGACCCAGATTTACCCCAAGAGAAAAAATAATCATATTTCACAATGACAACCCCTTTTATTGTTGGATCGAATAATGAGTCTTTTAATAAAGCTTTGCCTGCGTCTTTGGATGAGAATAGATTGCCTAAGCATATCGCTATAATTATGGATGGTAATGGAAGGTGGGCGAAGATAAAGAAATTACCTAGGGCAATGGGGCACAGTGCAGGAGTAGATGCTTTAAAGAGTACTTTAAGATTATGCAGTGACTGGGGTATTAAAGTTTTAACTGTATATGCGTTTTCAACAGAAAATTGGTCTAGACCTAAAGAGGAAGTTAATTTTTTAATGAAACTTTTTGAGAGTGTTTTAAAAAAAGAGATAGAGTATTTAAATATAGAGGATGTACGAATTAATTTTCTAGGTGATTTAGATGAATTGCCAGCACGCTTACAAGATCTTATTAATCAGGCAATTAATCTTACTAGAAATAATACCGGTATTAATTTTAATGTATGTACAAATTATGGAGGTAGACGTGAATTGGTACTAGCTGCTAAGAAACTAGCAAATAGAGTTGCTGAGGGAAAATTAGATCCATCTTTAATTGATGAGAATCTATTTGAGAAAGAACTTTTAACGTCAAATTATGTTGACCCTGACTTGCTTATAAGAACAAGTGGAGAGAAGAGATTAAGTAATTTTTTGCTTTGGCAATTGGCTTATGCTGAAATACATGTAACTGATACATTATGGCCAGATTTTAACGAAGAATCTTTAAGAAATGCACTTCTTGACTATCAGTCAAGAAGAAGACGTTTCGGAGGTTTAGATAATGCAGTTAAGGACCAACTCTAACCATTCATTGTATTTACCATGACATTAACGGATTGTAAATCTTTAACTTCTGAAGAATCTCACATTCGATTTGATTGGAAATTAGATGAGATAGAAAAGATACTTAGGGGACCATTGATAGATCTTTTATGGCAAGCACAGCAAGTACACAGGAATTTTAATTCAGAATATAAAGTGCAACTAGCATCTCTATTGAGTGTAAAGACAGGAGGTTGCGAAGAGGATTGCGCATATTGTTCTCAGTCAATACATAATTCTAGTGATATTTCTGATCAGACAGACTTTGATATAAAAGGAGTTATTGAGCAGGCAAAATTAGCGAAAGAAGCAGGAGCAGATCGTTTTTGTATGGGGTGGGCTTGGCGTGAGATAAGAGAAGGAAAACCTTTTGAGTCAATGCTACAAATGGTTAGAGGTGTTAAGAGTTTAGGTTTGGAAGCTTGCGTAACAGGAGGTATGCTTACTGATCAACAGGCAAAACGTTTAGCAGAAGCCGGATTAAATGCTTATAACCATAATTTAGATACAAGCCCTGAACATTATGAAAAAATCATATCAACACGCACTTACCAAGAGCGTTTAGAAACTTTAATTAGAGTTCGTGCGGCTGGAATAACAATTTGTTGTGGTGGCATTATTGGAATGGGTGAGACAACTAAAGATAGAGCTTCTTTTTTAAAGGTATTAGCAAATATGAATCCTCATCCAGAGAGTGTTCCCATTAATGCTTTGGTACCTGTAGAGGGTACTCCTCTTGAATCATTGGAAATGGTAGATCCTTTGGAAATGGTTAGAATGGTTGCTACTGCAAGGATTCTTATGCCTAAAAGTCGTATACGTCTTAGTGCTGGGCGAGAGCAACTTGGTAAAGAAGCTCAAATTCTTTGCTTACTTGCTGGTGCAGATTCTATTTTCTATGGAGACTCTTTACTTACTACTAGTAATCCATCAGTTAAGGCTGATAGGGAGTTGCTTGCTTCGGCAGGAGTTAAAGTTAATTGCAAGTAAAATATTAGATAATTTTGAATAGGAGAAAAATATGGATTACAAGGTTGCAGCTTTTTATAACTTTTCACCAATAGCAGAAAAGAACATAAGCCCTTTGTTAAATGAACTGACAATCTTAGCTGAAAAGCATGAAGTAAGAGGAATGATCCTTATTGCTTTGGAAGGTATTAATGGAACTATTTGCGGACCTGTTGATGGCGTTACTGCTATTAATGAAAAATTGGAATCTTTGAAACTTATAAATCCTTTTGAGATGAAATTTAGTTTTACCTCTAAGCACGCATTTAGGCGTTTTAAAGCTCGTAGAAAAAAAGAGATAGTTACTATGGGAGTTCCTCATATTGATCCTCATGTGTCTTCAGGTGAGTATGTGGATCCGGCTGATTGGAATGCTTTGATTGACGATTCTTCTACATTAGTTATTGATACTCGTAATGAATATGAAGTTGCAATAGGTACTTTTGAGAGGGCTATTCACCCTAATACTGCGACTTTTAGAGATTTTCCACATTGGGTAGATCAAAAATTACGATCTATTTTTGAGAAGGGGAAGTATAAAAGAGTTGCGATGTTTTGTACGGGAGGCATACGGTGTGAGAAATCAACTTCTTATTTAAAAAGCAAAGGATTCTCTGAAGTGTTTCATTTGCATGGAGGAATTCTTAGATATTTAGCAGAAACATCTTTAGACAATAGTCGATGGAAAGGAGAGTGCTTTGTATTTGATCATAGAGTTTCATTAGACCATACTCTTAAGCCTGGTACACATCGACTTTGCTTCGCTTGTGGTATGCCCCTTTCTTCAGAGGAAAGGGAGCAAAAAAATTATATCCCTGGTATTCAATGTCATTATTGTAAGGATATATTCAGTGACGATGATAGAGCTCGTTTTAAAGAACGACAAAAACATATTAAAGAACTTGCGGAAAGGTTGCCAGGAAATACTATTTGGCCAAGCGCATGACTCCCATGACATTGTCTGAAATAGAATCGGAAGCAGCTTCACAAGGCTTCTTGTTAAGGATTCAATTAAGACGTCCCTTGAATTTGTGGACACTAAGACTAGTTGTAGGAAAGCATTTAGATTCTAATAAGGTAAAACTTTTAGGTGAAATGAAGGGTTGGGCTTATCAAGGTATAGGTGGTTTGCAACTTGATACTATGCAAGTTAGTAATGATGCGCCCAGTGGAGTGGGTCATTTGATATGGGCTTCAACAATGGCATGGGCTCTTGAAGAAACGCCTTGTAAGAGAGCAAGGTTACTTGCGATAAATGATGATGAACAACAACATAAAATATTGGTGAGATATTTTAATAGGCGAGGCTTTACTACTATTAAAGAAGTAGGTTCTTCTTTATTTGATTTGCCTTTTAGAATGGTTTGGGGTGGAGCAGGTAGTTTAATGATTGGCAACTGTAGAGAGGTATATGAAAATAGTCTTAATCATTGGAAGGCTAATAACTTCCTTATATAGTCGACTAATCTTTTTTTGCGTGATAACTGCTACGTACTAATGGTCCTGAGGTTACTTTTTTGAAGCCAAGATCTTTAGCTATTATACCAAAATCTTGAAAGTCTCTTGGATGCCAATATTTTCTTACAGGTATATGAGCTAGTGATGGACGTAAGTATTGTCCGATTGTAATTTGTTGACAATCAACATCTCTCAGATCTTTAAGTGATTGAACTATCTCTGAATAATCTTCGCCAAGGCCAAGCATTAAGCCAGACTTTGTAGGGATATTATTATTGAGTTCTCTTGCTAGACGTAATAATTCTAGGGAACGCTGGTAGGTAGCACCTCTACGAACTTCTTTTTGTAGGCGCTCAACTGTTTCTATATTATGGTTGAAGCAAACAGGGTTTGCATCTAGAACTTTTTTAAGTCTTTCTTTTTGTATTTTGACTGCTTCTTGTTGCTCTATTACTCCTCCCCAAAAATCAGGTGTTAGGACTTCTATAGATGTTTTTGGATTAACTGTCCTAATTGCATGAATTGTGTTAACAAAAAGTGATGCTCCATGATCCTTAAGATCATCTCTCGCAACAGATGTAAGGACTACATATTTAAGATTTAGCTTTAAAACCGCAGTTGCTATTCTATTTGGTTCATCTACGTCAACCTTCATAGGAGCAGTCCCTTTATCGACTTGGCAAAAGGCACAACTTCTTGTACATATAGAACCACCTAGTAAAAATGTTGCTGTACCAGAGGCATAGCATTCTCCGCGATTTGGACAGCGACCTTCTTCACATATTGTGTGTAATCTGTATTCCTTAACAAGTTTTTGAACCTGCTCTAATTCCGAGGCTTTCCCTATACTTGGTGTTATCCAATTAGGTAGCCTTTGTATAGGCTTGATTGTGCTATAGAGAGTTTTTTTGTTGGTTTTAGGCATCATTAATTAATTTTATTCAATCTCGCGTCTACCTTCAATAGCTCTAGTTAGTGTAACTTCATCAGCATATTCAAGTTCACTACCGACTGGTAGTCCATATGCGATTCTTGTGACTTTAACGAATGGCTTTAGAAGTTTAGCTAGATAAAGACTTGTGGTGTCTCCTTCAACACTTGGGGTAAGTGCAAGTATCACTTCTAAAGTTTTTTCATTGGAAACTCTTGTAACTAAAGCAGAGATGGTTAATAATTCTGGACCAATACCATCCATGGGAGAGATGAGGCCACCAAGTACATGGTAGTGCCCTCTGTACTCTCTTGTTCTTTCTAGGGCGATTAAATCTCTCGAATCTGCTACTACACAAAGTAAAGCATCATTTCTTTTTGAGCTGAGGCATATTTCACATTCTTCTTCTGCTGTTAGATGAAAACAAGTTTTACATTGACCTACTTTTGTTCTTGCATTTAAAAGAGCATTAGAGAAAGCTTTGATTTGCTCCTCTGGTTGTCGAAGTAAATGCAAAGCAAGTCTTTGCGCTGTTCTTGGACCAATTCCTGGCAATTGTTCGAATTGATCTATTAGTTGAGCAAGTGGTCGTGTGAAGCTGCTCAGAGTTTTTCCTCATATATATAAGAATTAAAGCACTCTTATGTCTTAACGTGGAATTTACTAATTCTTATATAAGTAAGTACATTGTTAGTAGCGATAATTTTTGTACAGACAGCCATGAGAACCTTGCTAAATAGCTCACTACGTTTCTTTATATTAATTCCCTTATTAGTTTCTCTGGTTGCATGTAGCCCTGGCATTACAGCAGGACTCGAACCTTTCCAAAGTACGGATGGTCGTTATGGTTTCTTTTATCCAACAGGATGGACAAGGATAGCAATTCAAGGTGGTCCTGAAGTTGTTTTTCATGACTTGATAAATAGTGATGAAACTTTGAGCCTTGTTGTATCAGATGTTTCTCCTGAAATTGAACTTGAGAAGATTGGGAGTCCATCAGAAGTTGGTGAAAAACTAATGAATGATTTGTTGGCTCCTAATGGTGGAGAAAGGGAGGCAGAACTTATTAATTCGAATTCCAGAGAAGTGGATGGACACACTTTTTATGACATTGAATATTTAATACACCTTCCTGAAAAAGATCGCCATGAACTGGCAACCGTTATTGTTGATCATGGTTCTTTATTTACTTTTGCTGCAGGAACGAATGATGTTAGATGGGACAAAGTAGAAGATTTGTTTAGACGTGTAATTAGTTCATTTAGTTTTTTTGTGTAAAGAATCTTACTTAAGAGTTTGATTATAACCAGCTTGTACTCTCCATAAGTCAGAGTAGAGCCCCTCCTTTTTTAACAGATAATCATGAGTTCCTGATTCCACAATTCTACCTTCGTTTAATACTATAATTTTGTCAGCATTTTTTATGGTACTTAGCCTATGTGCAATAACCAATGTTGTTCTGTTAGATGTTATTTTAGCTAAAGATCTTTGTATAGCAGCTTCTGTTTCATTATCTACAGATGCTGTAGCTTCATCTAAAATTAGTATTGGAGCATTTTTAAGTATTGCTCTTGCTAATGCAATTCTTTGACATTGACCTCCAGACAATTTTTGCCCCCGCTCACCTACAAGTGTTTTATATCCCTCTGGAAGTTTTCCTATAAAATCATCTGCTTCTGAAAGTTTGGCTGCTTTTCTTATTTCAAATGAGGATGCATTGTTGTTACCATAAGCTATATTCTCTTCTATTGTCCCATGAAAAAGATATACTTCTTGACTAACAAGTGCAATAGACTTACGTAAGTCAGGTAGATAAAACTTTTCTATAGATACTCCATCTAGTTCAATTTGACCAGAACTTATAGAATACAATCTTAGGATTAATTTAACTAGGCTACTTTTCCCTGAACCAGTGGGTCCCACAATTCCTATTGTAGTTCCTGCTAATATTTCTAAATTAAAGTCGTTTAGAAGTTTGTTCCTATCGTTATATTGAAAGGATACATTCTTGAATATTATATTACCTTTTATATTATTTCTTTTTAGGCGTAATGAACCACTTGATATTAATATTGGTCTATCTATTAGATCTAATACTCTATTTGTCGAGGCCATTGACCTTTGATAATCATCAAGAACATGTCCTAATGTTGTAAGAGGCCAAAGCAATCTTTGAGTAATAAATACAAGAAAACTATAAACACCTATTTCTAAGTTTCCATTCCAGGCTCTTAGCCCACCTATTATAAGAATAGCTAGAAATGCAAATAAAATTGCAAATCTAATTAATGGTATAAATGCAGCAGAAAGCTTGATCGCAGCGCTGTTACTTTTTTGATATGAATAACTATCTAGACTAAGACGTTTAAGTTCCCATGATTCAGTAGCAAAACTTTTAATTGTTAGCATGCCACCAAGATTGTTACTCAATCTTGCTGCTAAATCACCTGCCTTATCTCTTACATCCTTATATTTAGGAGCAAGTTTTCTTTGAAAATTTACTGAACCTAATAGTATTATTGGAATCGGTATAAATGCAAAAATAGCAACTCCTGGTGCAAGAAATAGCATTGCACTACCAACTAGAATTACCGTTATAATTAGCTGTATTAGTTGATTGGCTCCTTGATCTAAGAATCTTTCTAATTGGTTGATATCATCATTGAGTATAGATAGAAGTCTTCCAGAACTATCATTTTCGAAGAAAGACATTTCTAATTCTTGTAAATGCTTATATGCTTCTATTCTTAGATTATGCTGAGTTTTCTGAGCAAGATTCCGCCAGAGTAGAGCATACAAGTATTCAAAAAAGGATTCAGCAGTCCATATTATGAAAGAGGCAATAGCAAGCACTAAAAGCTGAATAGGAACTGATTTGAATCCGAAATTGGCTAAGTATGAAGATTTTTCTCTAACAACTACATCTATAGATATTCCAATGAGTATTGGCGGGGCAAGATCAAATAATTTATTTAAAATAGAACTAAAAGCTGCTGATATAACAAGAAACTTCTGTTTGGATTGATTCCTAATTAATCTAATTAATGGGTTGCCCTTAGGATAAATAGATTGACTTTTATTTTGAGGCATAATGCTCATGTCTATCAAATTGTTTTGTAACCAAATTTATCTAATGCCTCTTCTTTACATTTCTCAAGAGCTGAGTCTATATTTTCATTTTTGTTGATTCTTTTAACAAAACAATTGCATATATACTCTCCTAATTCTAAATTCATAGTTTCATTATTATTTATAAATTCTTTTTTAAACCCCTCTAAGCAAAATGATTTGATAATCGCATTTAAATCTTTGCTTTGAAGTCTTCCATTAATAGCTAATACTAAGATTGCTGCTATAAGTAAATATTGTTTATATGGTTTTAATTTAACGGTTAATTTCATATGGGTAAAAGATTTATTTATTTATATCTATTAATGTTTAATTCTTTATTCATTACTTTTACTTTCTTAAGACCATTGAAAATATTGTTTGGCATGCCTTTGGGTAGATCTACAAGACTGTGATCTTCAAATATTTGAATTCTCCCTATCATACGACCATTTAGTCCAGATTCATTGGCAATTGCCCCAACTATATTCCCTGGTTTTACTCTGTCTCTATGACCTACTTCAACTCTAAACCTCTCTTTGTCTTTATCATTAGGATTTGAATCTGTATCAGGTCTTCTACGATTGCGGCCTCTAATCTCGCGTCTATCCCCACTCTTGTTATATCTTTCCGCTTGATTTATCCAACTTTCATCACCTTTAATTAATAATGAACTATCCCCTATTGCAAGATTTAGTGCTGCTAAAGCAATATCTTTGGGTTTTAATTCTAATTCATTTTCGATTTCACTAATTAATATTTCAAGCAAATCAGATTCCTCTTTGGTTCCATTTTTGGTAGAAGCTTTTTCTAACAGATCCTTTTTGAATTTAGCTATACGGTGCTTATTGATTGATTCATTACTAGGAATGTCCATTCTATCTATTGCTTGGCCTACAGCTCTTTCTAGGTTGCGTAGATATGACTTTTCTCTTGGACTTATAAAAAGAATTGCGTCACCACTTCGACCAGCTCTACCAGTTCTTCCTATACGGTGAACATATGCTTCTGAGTCAAATGGCATATCGTAATTGATTACAAGGCCTATGCGTTCTACATCTAATCCTCTAGCTGCTACATCAGTTGCAACCAAAATATCTATACCTCCTTGACGTAGCCTTTCAACTGTTCTTTCTCTAAGGTTCTGAGGTACATCACCATTAAGAACTGCTACATTGTGACTTGAGGCCTCAAGGCTTTCAGCAAGTTTTAGTGTTATCGCCTTTGTTCTTGCAAAAATTATAACGCCCTCCCCACTAGATAACTCAAGAACTCTTTTTAGTACTTCTAGCTTATAGCTATTTTGAATTATTATGTATTTCTGCTTTATCAGTTTGGCTTCTTTCTTCCGAGATTTAATAGTAATTTCGGCGGGATCCTTAAGATATCTTTTTGATAGGTGTCTAATTTCTGATGGCATTGTCGCAGAAAAGAAGACCATTTGTCTTTCATTAGGGATCTGTTCAAGTATCCATTCAATATCGTCAATAAATCCCATCCTTAGCATTTCATCGGCTTCATCTAGAACCAAGCATTGAAGAGATTCCTGAATTAATGTTCCTTGTCTTATATGGTCCATCACTCTTCCTGGCGTACCAACAATTATGTCTACTCCCCTTTTTAGAGTATAAACTTGTGAACGAAAGTCAGATCCACCGTATAAGGCAAGAATATTTGTATTTGGATGACCTTCTGCGTAAGCTTTGAAAGACTCAGCTACTTGCATAGCAAGTTCACGAGTAGGTGTTAAGACTAGAACTTGAGGATTGCGTTCTTGACTATTTATTCTTTCAAGCAAAGGCAAAGCAAATGCTGCCGTTTTTCCTGTACCTGTTTGTGCTTGCCCTAGTAGGTCTCTTCCTAAAAGCAACTCGGGTATTGCCGCTTTTTGTATTGGGGTTGGTTCTTTATAACCTTTTTTTTCAAGAGTATTTAATAGACCTTTACTAAATCCAAAGGAATTAAACCCTTTTCTAAGATTTTCATCTTCTATTTGGTCTAAAGAAGACGTAGTCTTTTCTAATAAATCTATAGGAGTTGATTCTTCTTCATTGATTGTCTTTGAATTTTCAAAAGAAACAGAGGAATCTATGCCCTCATTTGTTTTGGTTTTTGTCATTTAAGAAATTGCTTGCCTGAAAACCTTTAAAAATCAGGCAGACAACCCTCCAATCGGCAATAACCGTTCTTTGTTGACGCGCCTTTTTAAAGGTTCTTTTTAATCTATCATTTTGTGAGTCAGTTCAGTCCTTAAATTTGATTTTCTATTGAAATAACTAAGTCTAATTTTACTTTTGCTCTTGTAATTGCAGTATAGATTAATTTTTTCTTATATGACTCATCTTCTGAAATCTCTGCTTCCATTGGAAATTGTTTGATTGATTGTTCAGGCCATAGGCACATAACATGTTCAGCTTCACTACCTTGTGATTTATGGATTGTAATTGAAAAAGCTGGTTCAATCGCTTTCACTCTTACAGGATTAATTAGCTGACAATTTCCGCTTTCACCTACCGAATTAACTCGAAATAATAGGTATTTGCAATTAGAACCTTGAATAATGATACCAATATCTCCATTTGCAAGTTTAATATTAGATTGGTTGCTACAACATATAACTGGCGTACCCTCTGGCCATTTGCTTACTCCTACTTCGAATTCATCACCTAAAACTGTTTTATGTATATGATTTAAACTCCAAAAGCCATATCTTTTAGGACATAGAATAATTAGTCTTTCCAGGCAATTCAATATTTCTTCAGCAGCATTGGTTGCCTTTGTGCTATCAAGTACAATATGTTCTGGATTAGTAAAACTTTTTAGGGAATTAATCAAATACTTTAGTTTTTCTTGTTGATTTTTTATAGCTTCTATTACTTGATTTGGTATAACTTCTTTTTTTGAATATAGAACAGTTATCTTCTCAGAAGGTTTAAGACTTTCTAGTTCCTCAAAGAATGTATGTAATTCATTTGACTTGACCATTTCTGATAAGGATGCAATCTCCCCTTTGGTACGATATGTTTCGCTGAGGTGTATTGAGCAGTGCTTAAATTTTGATGCGTGATTTGTTTTCTGTAGTTCATTCCATATCGGACCAATACCGATAGGAGGCAATTGATCTGGATCCCCTACCAATATTAATTGGCTTTTTGGATGAAGTGCATTTAGTAACCCTTCCATTAATGAGAAATCTACCATTGACATTTCATCAACTACTAATAGATCAAGTTTTAATTGATTTTCTTTTCCCTTAATAAAGCCTTCGTCATTAGCTTGTAACCAACTGTGGATAGTTAGGCAAGGTATCTTAGATAATTTATGTTTGTATTTGCTATTTAAATCCGCGAGTGAACTTTTTAATGTCTCTTCTAATCGTCTGGAAGCTTTTCCTGTAGGAGCACTAAGTCCTACCTTAAGATTGTTTTTCAAAGAAAATGCTTTGACTAACATGCTTACAATTGTTGTTGTTTTTCCTGTCCCAGGACCTCCACTTATAAGAATTAAGTTATGATTGGCAACAGCATTAACTGCTAACATTTGTTGGGAATTTAGTCTTAATAAAATATTCTCATGATTATCAATACCATTAAAGTTATTACTAAGATTGTATTTGGTTCTAAATAAAGCTTTCTCTGATAAAAGGTTTAGTATATAGGTCATTTCTTCATGCCATCTTCTCCAGCTTAGTTGATCATTTTTAAGAATCATTGGTGAATTTTCTTCTCCAATCCAGCCACTTGCTTGTAATGCTTTTAGATGCATTTTTGGCCATCCTTTTCCTTTCATTTTTAAATGCGAATATGTTTTATTAATATCTATATATACTTCTCCTTTTGATAAAGCATCCATTAATAAAATCACTAAATCATTTAAATGATTTGACTCCTTCTTCGGTGGTATACTCCTTTTCAAGGTTTGTATTAATGTATCTATTAGTTTTTGATTAGATTCTGACTTTCTCATTTAATTACATCCCACCATTTTTAATTAATTTATCTAATTCCAGGACTAATTCTATAGGTTTATACTCCAGAAATATACCTGGAGTTTCATTATTAGATTTATTGTCAATTTCACTCTTTTCGGCTAGACCTCTTAAAAATAAATATATATACCCTCCTAAACTCACTTCAGGAACATAATTCTTTAATCTCCACTTAAGGAATCTATGTAGTGCTACAAGATATAAATAGGCTTGTAAAGGATAATGATGCATCATCATTTGCTTTTTCATATCTTTTTCTGAATAATAATCTGGACCACATATAGTTTTATCCTTATCACTGGTTTTTTCTCCTATCCAGTTACTCTTCCAATCTAATATCCACCATTGCGCTTTCTCTATATCTTCATTGTCAGTGAAGACAAGATCAATTGAACCAGTTAAAAAACCTCTACTTGATATATTTAAGTCTTCAAGAGATTCTATATATTGATTACCAAATCGAATACCTCCTACTCTTTCAAAGACATTAATTAAATCTCGTGTTTTTATTGGATTTCCTTTATCTGACATTGAAAGATCAAAGTTTAATTCTTTAATACATCTATCCTTGCTAACCTGATGTAATTTAATATTTCCTATCTTATGACCTAAAGGTATATTTAGGACTCTATATAACGTTTCTTCAATTGCTTCTTTAAACTCCTTTTTTATTCCACTATTTTCAAGTTCCTCAATAATTAATAACTCTGTTTTATCAGAAGTTACTGGTAATTGAAAGTCTAGTTTCTCTAAAATTCTATGAAGACAATTGCCTGCATTTGAGCCACGAGGGAAATCTGCCAGTGGGCTTTTCGAATAATGATTAGATCTATTCCTATCCTTAATTGAATTACTACTTACTGATTCATAAATACCATCTGTTAGTTCAGTCTCTTTTTCTACTTCCTCTTCTTTTGCATTGTCAGCTAATATTTTTTCTTCTTTGGTTTTTGTTGTCCAGGATGAATAGCTATATCTTCCCCATATTTCATCTAGTTTCCTTTTTGGGATAGGACCAGTAGTCAATGATGAGTTGTTGTTTTTTAGTTCCCATAACCTTGGTGTTTTAATATTTTCTATAGTTTTAATATTAATATTCGAATTGTAACGAGAAGTCCATTCATTCATCCTAGATTCAGTTAGTTCATTTTGACTATATTCGCTTAAACTATTGTCAAACAAAAGATTTCGTAAGGGGTTATCTTCTTGATTCTTTGCTAATGCCCAAATAACAATCAACTTCTTTTGTGCCCTAGTTAGTGCGACATATGCGAGTCGTTCGGATTCTTCCCTTAATTCTTTTATTGACTCTTGTAGGAAAATACTATTTTCTCCCCATCCAGTTGTAAGAGATAAAAACCAGTCTTGAGACTCTTTGGTTTTCCACAATGGTCCTTTAGGTATTGGTGCAGATTGCCATAAATAAGGACATATAACTACTTTAAATTGTAGACCTTTACTTCTATGAATAGTTATTATATTTATTGCTTTTTCTTCTGTATCACTATTTGAGCGTCTATTCTCTGGAACAATCTCAGTTTGTTCGAGAGATTGTTGATTTAACCACCTAGCTGCCTTTTTTGCATTCAATCCTAGATTATGGATTGCTTCTTCTACGATCTCTGCACATTGTTTCAGATCGCCAAGCATCCTTCCTTGCATATAAATATTTGCTATATTTGTACTTTCTAAAACTTCAGATAGGCATCCTAATAGACCTATAGTTTCTAACCTCTCGGACCAACTTATACATTTACTAATAAGTATATCAATGTCATTACTGTGATCTAAATCTTTTATTTTATTTATATCCCATTGCAGTAAAGGAGAGCAAGCCAGAAGTCTTATATATCTAGAATCTTTCGGATTTGCAAGACAATTTAGGAATAACAGTATATTTTTTGCTGCTTGACTATTCAGAATATCTCCTTGATTAATTAATTTACATGGCAAATTCGAATATAATAGTCTTTTTCTTATGCTCTCAGCTTGCTGATGACTGTTGACTAGTATGCAAATATCTTCTAAAGTTATTTGATCACTATAGTTATCCATTAATTCGAAAATAGAATTAGTAACTACTATTGGAATGTGTGCATCTACTTCCGACTTGGATGGCATAGATTCTTCGATTGTTTTAGATGATTTGATATTAAGATTGATAATATCTATAGGTGCTTCTTTCTTGAGACTAAATAGAGCTGTTTCTTTGCTAGATGAATTTAAATAAGGAACATGTAATCCAGAGTATATAAGTCCGTTTCTCATTAACGTGTTCAGACCATCAAGAAGTTCAGGGGTTGATCTAAAGTTTGTTAACAGAGAATCAGTCCTATCTACAATTTCTTTAGCTTTTAAATATGTTTCTAAATCTCCTCCTCTAAATTTATAGATTGACTGTTTAGGGTCTCCTACCAACACGAGCAAATGTTTTTTACTTTCTCCAAAGGCTTTATTTATTATGCGCCATTGTATTGGGTCAGTATCCTGAAACTCGTCGACTAGAACAGCTTTGTATCTTTTGCGTAATTTGTGTAATAAGAGATTCTTGCTATGACTATTTAATATACTCGAATTAGGGTCTAATGCCATTATCTGATCACTAAAATTTTCAACCCCATTTTGATCTTTCTTTTTTTTTAATTTTTTCAAGCAACAGTAAAGTGCATGTTGCCAAACCATTTCTGCAGGCATGTCCCATAAATTAGCTATGGCAGTCTGCAATTTAGGTTTTATTAATGGAGATTCATCTAATCTGTTCCGACGTTCTATCTCACTAATTTTGATCGGGTGGAAATAGTCTCTAAGAAGTTGGTTATTTCTTATGTCGCAATAATATAAAATATTATTAGAGTCTTCACTCCCTTTAGCTTTGATCTGTCTATATTGATCAATCCATTCTTTTATCTCAAGACTTCTTTTCCTTATTGGCTTGCCGGAAAATGGTTTTGTGTTGGTAATGCCTATTTCTTTCCAAGTAATAGATTTCTTTTGTAGTTCTTGTTCTAATTCTTCTCCGTCCTCTTCCCAGCAATTAATAAAATTCTTTAGGTAACTTTGGAAGTAGCTATTAAATTGTTCATATATTGGCCTCTTGCAATCAATACCTTTAACATCTACTTTAAAGTTAATACTAGGATCAGAATCTATTTCCCCAAGGCTTCTTGCAAGAGCTTTGCTCGATAGGCCAGCTTTCATTAAGCCCTTCAAATGTAATGCATTTAGTGGTAGTAGTTGCTTCCTCCAATATTCATCTACTACTTCTACTATTAACTCTTTATTTTCTTTTTCTGTTAGGAGATGTGAGTTTATATTATAACCGATCTCAGCTGCTTCTCTTTTAATATTTCTACTACAGAAACCATGTATTGTTGTTATGTCAGCACTGTCTATATTTTCTAATGAACTAAGAATAAGTCCTGCCCAGTTAACCCTTTTTTCTTTATCTGTGCAATTTATTCTTAACCATTCAATAAGAACTTCATCTAAATTGTCTTTTGCTAAATCATTTTCAAAATTTTCTAGACCTTTTAAGGCCAACAATAATCTCGTACTTATTTTTGATTTTATCTCTGATGCAGTTGCTTTTGTAAAACTAATTACTAGTATCTCAGTTATTTTATATTTTTTTTCTGTTAGTAGTCTTAGTACAAGATGTGCTAATGAAAAAGTTTTACCTGTTCCTGCACTAGCCTCAAGAATATGTCTACCCTGATTAAGCGGATAGTTGTTTGGTTCGAATTCTGAAGTATGTTTATCCATTATAGAATGACCATGCACTTCAGCTTGTGCAAGTTTTTACTACGCCGAGATTTAATGATATTCATAGCATTGTTTACCTTTTAATATTTTTCATGATTGGACCATATAGTTGTAGAAGGCAAGTTTCAAAAACTTTGTTTTCAAGAAATGTTTTGGACTCGCATTCAGAGCCAAAACAAATCTGCATCTCCTCTTTTGTTCTTTCGCCAGGTTTTTTATATCCTCCTTCCCAACGCTGAGTAAAGATATTTTTATAGTTGCTTTTATTGGAGTACTTAGCTTTATAAAGCTCCCACCCACTTTCTGGTGGTACGGGCCAACAATTTACTAACCCTTGATTTACTAATAGCCTGAGGCTATGAAGTATTGAATTCGCTTCTTTTTTGCTTATAGGTTTGAACTCTAAAGACACAGAATACTTGTTAGGACTTCTATTGGAAGTGCTTCTACTGATAAGTATGGTCTTTCTTGGATAGTTATCATAAGAACATACATATATGTGCGTAAGCCATGTAGACATTATTGACTTCATCTTTAGTTTCCCAATATCAAATCTCAATACATCTTCGTTACTCAGCTGTATTTTGATGCTTTCGTTTTCTATTTCCAATTCTCGTTCTCTTCGGTTCTCCATATTCATCACCAGATTAGATAGACTTTTCCACCTAGCTTCTAGCAATTCACATTCTATTTCCGCAGCTGATTTGGGTGGGAGTATTCCTTGTCCTTTGAACCTATCGTTCCAATCTTGACTCTTGAATTTTGTAGTTTGGTCCTTTAGGTTGAAAAATACACCTTGTGAATCTATGTAGTTTTCTTTTATAAAAGTGTATCTTTCTAGTTCTGTTAGTTCATAGTTATTGATTGATTCTTGTTTGTGGTTTTTAGATCTTGGCATAATATCGAGCTGTTCTAGCCATGTAAGCTGTGGTGACATTAACCATTTTCCCATTACTTCACTATTAATTAATGTAGGCCTAGTAGATACATTGAAATTTGATTCCCACTGAAGTGGTAATGCAAGAACTGCCTGTTGTTTCTTAAATTCTTTATCTATATATAATCTTGCCTCTAAATCACGTGTATCACAACTTAAGGCATGTTGATTTTTTGTTGAAATAAAGTTTTCATGACTCAATGGATTTGATGGGGGTGTTTTTACTAATCCTTCAAAACTTTCATCAGTTAATTCATTTCTGAGAAATTCTATCCACTGATGTATAGGCGCTGAAGGTTCTAAACGCTCACCTGTTTTTTCATCTCTAGAATTCCACGTTATTAATAACTTATCTCTGGTTGACATAATTGCTTCTAATATTACATATCGATCTTTATCAGTACTTTTAGGATCTCCTAGTAATCGCTTTTGTTCTAATAGACTGTAGCTGGGTCTGGTTTCATTGAATGGAAAGATTGAATTGTCAAGACCCATTAAAATTATAATCTTGTGAGGAATTGCTCTCATAGGTTCTAATGCACTAAAAGTAATTTTTCCGCTTCTATGACCAAACTTTCCACTTTCTAGAGATATATATTTCTTTAGTATTTCGCTAACGACTGACGTCTCTATTTTTAAACTGCAATTTCCGGAATGATTTTGCCAACGCTTTACATGAGAGTAAAACGATTTATGCTCCCAAGACCAATTTTCATTTAAACCAAAAAAGTCATCTAATATGGATAGCAGGATGACACTCCATTGACTGCAAGACCGAGGAATTCTAAGTGCTTGTAAATGCTCTTTAATTTTGGAAAGCAATGTCCACCATTTTGATATTTCCATCAGAGAATAACCTGCTGTAAAAGGAGCAATTCCCTTTGGAGCCAGCCCTGGATTAGAAGGTAAAGCAATCCCTAGTAACCAGCGCTCAAGACACCAGCTAAGACTATTGCAGCCGTCACCATCGCGATCTTCTTCATCAACTCCCCCGCGAAAGCCGCTATTCTGTAGGCAATTAATTATCTTATCAACTTCTTCTTGGTCAAGATCAAATTCTTCTTGGATTACATTGTTAGAAAGTAAATGTATAAGATCTAGAGGGATTAACTTACTTGAAGATATATCTATTAGATCTATCATAAATTGAATTAAACCTGGCTTGTCAAGTTGTGTCCTATCTGTGATTTTCCAAGGAAGGTTTACTTTCGTGGATGAAACATCATTAAAAACAGAAGTTATTAGTGGTGCAAGTTGTTTAATTTGCGGAGTCATTATTATTATATCTCTTGGCTGGAGATTACTGTCTTGAGCTAACCATTGTATGATTTGGTCTCTAACTAATTGAACTTCTCTTCTGTGCCCTGGAGATGCTATAAACAATAATGAGTTGTCGTAGGGTTGCCTCTCTAATTTGAGGTTAGAGTCTTGTGTTAATAAACTTTCTTGTATTTGATCTAGAAGTGTAGGTGAGTTATTGTTATTAATAGCTATTTTTGTAGGCATAGAAAAGAGATCTTTTTCTTTCCACTCTCCTAATTGATATTCTCCACTTCCTTCAAGCAATTGTTGGAATTCAGCTCCCATACGACCAAGACTAGCTTCCAGTCGTGGGGATTTGAGTAACCATGATTCATTAATTGGTACCTGCCATTTGCTTGCGAGATCCCTCCGACGATCTTTGCTTCGTTTCCATAAGTCTTTGCAAGGAGTTAATAAAAAGATTTTTATATCTATTATGCTAGATAATGCTTGTATGAGATCTATTTCTATTGGAGCTAGGCTGCTTATCCCAAAAAGAGTTAATTCATCAGGCAATTCTGATACAGCTTTCTCTTTTGCCTTAAGTCTATTAATTACATCAATTATTAGTAGGCATATTGGCTTTGATTTTATTCTCTGCTTTAGCAAATTTATTAATGTAGATTGCCATTTCAATTCAGGAAATCTTTCTTGTTTTTGCTTGTTAGATTTCCCACCTGAATTCCACCATTCCTGAATTGTTTCTGCTCTGTAAAAAATATATTCATCAATTGTATTTGTAAGGCTATTAGCTAAT
>QCPC01000019.1 GCA_003212695.1 Prochlorococcus sp. AG-436-C13
GCTGATTCTTGGCATAAGAGTGCTTGTTTAGAGCTGCTTAAAGTAACCATTAAATCCTTTTGAAGAGATGTATCTAAATCCTTCCTATTAAACAAATTACCAAGAACAAGGATTGGACAGTCAATCTTTGCTTCTCTTAAATCAATAGCTTCCTGTAAAGTTGCAACCCCTAAATTTTCTGCCCCACCAGCCAATGCAGCTTCAGCAACAGTAACTAATCCATGTCCATATCCATCAGCCTTAACAACAGCCATCAATAAACATTTTTTCGAAATAAAGTTCTTAATTGCACGTGTATTTGCCTGAATTGCTTTTGGGAAAACCTCTACCCACGCTCTCTGACGAGGATCAACATTATTGAAAGGCTTGGAACTATTAATCACTAGAGAGCAGTATTCTTCTAATGCAACTATGATGATCGAAAATTAATAAACTGGCATGAGCCAGGTTCTGGTATTAAATGCATCCTATGAGCCTTTGAATATCACCACTTGGCGAAGAGCTACAGTGTTGATGTTGAAAGGTAAGGCTGAGAGTTTGGAAGAAAATGCGAACCGGAAAATAAGGAGTGATATTAAACTTCCTACAGTAATTCGTCTTAGATACTTTATTAAAGTTCCATATAGGGAATTGGCATTAAACAGAAAAAACATCATTCAAAGAGACAACTATCGTTGTCAATATTGCGGTTACAAGGGAGATGATTTATCTATTGATCATGTAATTCCTCGCAGCAGAGGTGGAGAAGATAAGTGGGAAAATGTTACTACTGCTTGTATCTCATGTAATATTAGTAAGGGTAACCGTACACCTAAAGAAGCAAATATGCTGTTAGGAAGAAAACCACATAGACCTTTAAATAATCTAAGTTTTGAAGCCAACAAGCAAATTAATTCTGGTTTCCATCAAGAATGGAAAAAATATGTAATTGGTTGGAGTGAATAAATCAAAGAATTAATCTTCAGACTGCTTTCCCAATTCTTCCATTTTCAACCTTTGCTCTTCTGCAATACAAGCACCAATAAGATCCTCTAATTGTCCTTCTAAAACATTTTCCAATGGAAAGTTAACTCCTAAACGATGATCTGTAGTGCGATTATCTTTGTAATTATATGTACGAATTTTTTCACTTCTATCTCCAGTTCCAACTTGCGCCAATCTTGCTGATCTCTCTTTAGCATTGGCTTGCTCGATTTCCCTTTCCAATAATTTAGCTCTCAATATCTCTAAAGCTCTCTCTCTATTTTGTAGTTGCGAACGTTCTTGCGTACAAAACACTCTTATACCAGTTGGTTTATGCAATAAATCTACTGCAGTTTCAACTTTATTTACATTTTGACCTCCAGCTCCTCCAGATCTAGCTGTACTAATTTCCAACTCAGTTGGATCTAATTTTACTTCTACTGGATCAGCTTCAGGCATTACAGCAACAGTTGCTGTTGAAGTATGAACTCTTCCTTGAGATTCTGTAGCAGGAACACGTTGAACGCGATGAACGCCCGCTTCAAATTTTAATTGGCTAAAAACTGCTTTTCCTTTGACAGAAATAATTAATTCTCTAAACCCCCCTAGATCAGCTTCTGTTGAACTAATTGGCTTAACAGACCATCCAGTTTTTACGCCATAACGTTCATACATTCTAGCCAAATCACCTGCCCATATACATGCTTCATCTCCTCCTGCACCTGCTCTAATCTCTAGCATTACGCTTCTTTCATCTCTAGGGTCTTTTGGTAAAAGAGCTAAAGTCAGCCTTTTTAATAAATCTTTTTCAAGAATTTCTAATCTATGTAACTCTTCTTGAGCTAATAATTCCATCTCTTTATCAGATTTACTTTCACGTAATAAAACCTTTGCCTGTTTATATTCTGCATCTATTGACTTAAGTCTTTCGAAATCTAAAACCAAAGGTTCTAACCTGGCTCTTTCCCTTGCAATACTCTCAAGACGTTTTGGATCAGAAGCAACATCTGGATCAGCAAGTTGCATCTCCAAGTTTTTAAAACTTGCAGACGCAGTTTCTAATCTAGATTTAAGGGTTGAGGTGTCCATACCACATCAACTCTTCATATTTTTAAAGTGATGATGATATTTAGTCTTGTTTATTTGATTTGTTTTTTTTGATATCAGTTTCAGATTTGGGTTTATCAACCTTGGATTCCTCATCAGGAGAAGCCATTCCATACTTTCTCATAAAGCGATCTACTCTACCTTCAGTGTCAAGAATCTTTTGTGTACCTGTAAAGAATGGATGATTTCCACTCCATACATCTACATGTATTTCAGGTTGAGTAGAGCCGGTAGTCATAACAACCTCTCCATTGCAAATTACTTTTGCTTCTGGATACCATTTTGGATGTATATCTTTTTTGGGCATTTTAGAAAATAATAATGGGCAAATAATTAAACAAAATTAGATAGAGCAAGTAATTTAGCGTTTTGAGAACTGAGGAGCTTTACGAGCTTTCTTCAAGCCATACTTTCTTCTTTCTTTAGCTCTAGGGTCCCTACTTAAATGACCCTCAGTTTTTAAAGGCTTACGATTATCAGCAGAAAGTTCACATAAAGCTCTTGCAGCTCCTTGCTTAATAGCATCTGACTGACCTGTAAGCCCTCCACCATAAACATTTACTAAAACATCGTAAGAATCACTCAAACCTAGGGTAATAAGTGGCGCTTTAACTGCAGAAATATAAGCAGGATTAAAATTCAAATAATGATCTCCTGGACGACCATTAATAGTAATCTTTCCATTACCAGGAACTAATCTAACCCTTGCAACGGAAGTTTTTCTTCGTCCAGTACCCCAATAGACAACAGTATTCTTGGAAGCGCTGTTCATTTAACTAATCCGTTGGAATTGATACTAAGAATTTGTGGATTTTGAGCAGCATGTGGATGCTCTGATCCTTTATATACCTTAAGTTTACGAAATAATTGTCTTCCAAGAGCATTATGAGGAAGCATACCTTTAATCGCTTTTTCTACAATCCTTTCAGGAATTCTTTCCTGAAGTGAATTGAAAGTTTCAACTTTTAATCCTCCTGGGCGGCCAGAATGTCTACGATAAAGCTTCTGAGTCCCCTTGCGACCACTAACCTGAATTTTTTCAGCGTTAACAATAACAACAAAATCTCCAGTATCTAAATGAGGAGTAAATTCAGGTTTTTTCTTTCCTCTAAGAATGGAAGCTACTTCTGTAGCTAATCTTCCAAGTGTCTGATTCTCTGCATCGACCAGAAACCACTGGCGATTAATCGAGTCAATGGAGGGAGTAATAGTCTTGTTCATCTCTCCGGCTGGCCGGTTTTGTTGTAGCCCTGCCTAAAACAGAGCCTAGTCTAAAAGAGTAAGACCAAAAAATGATCTTCAGCTCGATTAACCACTTTACACTTTCATAGTTAAATTTGAAAATAATTTGAGAAACTCCTTATTTTAATTACCTTAAATAAGGCAAAGAAGGAGGATCATTTGTTAACAAAGAAAAAACTGGGAAACTATCAAAAACCATATCTTCACTAAAAATGGAGTCGCTATACCCTGCACGAATTAAACACAGGCCTCTTGCAGGTGCTGCTTCTTTTACTTCAGATCTAAGTTTTTCTTTCCAAAGCTTTTCAAATGCATTAATAGACAACCTATGTTCCCCAATAGCAACTAATTGTCCTACTAATAATCTAACCATCCCATACAAAAAGCCACTTGCCTGAATCTCAAAAACTAATAAATCGCCCTTTCTCTCAATTTGAATATCTTGAATTGTAGTAAGTGCATTTTTCCTATTGCTTCCTGATCTCTGGAATGCGGTGAAGTCATGATATCCAATAAGGCCTTTAATAGCCTCAGCTATCAATTGCTCGTCAAGATAACAATTATATCTGTGCCAAGTCCAAGGAGAAATAAAAAGATTCGGTTTACGTCCATTATAAATCGTATATCTATATCTTCTATATAAGGCTGAATGGCAAGCATGCCAATCTAATGATTGTTCACTTGAATCACGAACTCTAATTGTTTGAGGCAATCGCCCATTAAGAGCAGAAGGCCACCTTTTCACAGGAATTTGTCCAACAGAGTCAAAATGAACAACCTGACCTGATGCATGAACTCCTGAATCTGTTCTCCCAGCTGCAAAAACCTTTATTGGGTGAAATGGCTCTAAAGAATAAATAGCATCCTCTAATAAACCTTGTATGCTTTTACCAACCCTTTGCCTTTGCCAACCATTATATTCAGTGCCTTGATATTGAATTGATAATGCAATTCTCTTGATTTTTTGATTATTTTTTAGTCCATCAAATGAAAGTTTCTTTAGCATTTAAGCGAAGACCCTTTCTTTAATAATCAAACAAGTTCAATAATTGCCATTTCTGCATTATCGCCTCTTCTTGGAACAGTTCTAACTATTCTTGTGTACCCTCCATTGCGTTCACCGTAACGTTCCTGCGCTTTTTCAAAAAGAGCATGCACTAATTTCTTATCGTAAATATATCCAATTGCCCTCCTCCTAGAAGCCAAGCTACCATCTTTTGCTAATCCAATCATTCTTTCAACCTCATCTCTAAGTGCTTTAGCTCTTGCTTTTGTAGTTGTTACTCTTCCTTCGCGAATTAGCTGGGTGGCTAAACCACGTAACAAGGCTTTCCTTTGGTCAGTTGGTCTTCCTAGCTGTGGAACTCGAAGTTGGTGTCGCATAGTATTAAATCTCCTGAATTTATAAAGGGATTGATTAAATTCACGCAGAAGTTCTGCTCTGAGGAATTGAAATTCCTATTCTTTCTAGAGCCTCTATAACTTCATCAGCTGATTTAGATCCAAAGTTTTTAATCTCCAATAAATCTTCATAACTAAAGCCCATTAAATCAGACACTGAATTCACTTGAGCTCGCTTAAGGCAGTTGTATGCCCTAACTGAAAGATTTAATTCTTCCAAAGGAATCTGAGCTTCTGCAGTTGGTTCTGGCTCCTGAGGAACCTCTTCAACCATAGTGACAGTAGCAAGAGGTTGGAAGAGCTCGATCAACTGATTGGCAGCCTCTGCAACAGCATCATCTGGGGTTATTGAACCATCAGTAACAATCTCTAAACGTAATCTCTCCCTTGATGTGCCGCCTTCAGAAACTGCAGTTTCATCAATAGTAAAATTTACTTTTTTAATAGGCATAAATACAGCATCAATCTGAAGAAGATCAATTGCAGTAGTTTCATCATTGCGCCTCTCTACAGGCCTATAGCCAACTCCTCTTTCTACATGAAGCTCTAACTCAAGACTATGGCCAGAATGAACTGTTGCTATTGGACGCTCTACATCAACTATTTGCACTTGAGACGAGAATTGCAAGTCACGAGCTTTTACTTCTGCAGGACCTGTAACTACAAGGCGGCCAATCTCTAATTCTTGACTTCTGCTATTTACTGTCAACTCTTTACAATTCAACAAAATATCTAAAACATCTTCTCGAACCCCTGGAACAGTTGCATATTCATGATTTACACCTGAAATACGAACAGCTGTAACGGCACTTCCTTCGAGTCCTCCCATAAGAACTCTGCGAAGAGAATTACCTAAAGTTGTCGCTTGGCCTCTTTCAAGAGGTCCTATTAGGAATATTCCTGTTTGAGAACGATCATCTGAAACTTGATGCTCGATCCGATCAATCTGGTATTGCAACACGGGCTAAATCAATAAAAAGAGTTAAGTAGATTCACAAAAAGTGAAGATAAAGTTAAACGCGCCTGCGCTTAGCCCTTCGACATCCATTGTGAGGAAGAGGAGTCACATCTCTAATCAATGTGATCTCAAGGCCAGCTACTTGCAATGCGCGAATAGCTGTTTCACGTCCAGAGCCAGGTCCTCTTACAAGCACCTCGATCTGACGCATACCTTGATCAAGTGCACGTCTTGCTGCAGCTTCTGCGGCAGTTTGAGCAGCAAATGGTGTACCCTTTCTAGCTCCTTTAAAGCCACTTGCACCAGCTGATGACCAAGAGATAACCTCCCCATTGCTATCAGCTATAGAAACAATTGTGTTGTTAAAGGTGCTTTGAATGTGCACAACCCCGTTAGGGACATTGCGCTTGGACTTTTTGGAACCTGTTTTCTTTGCTGGTGTGGCCATTAGGCTGGGCCTTCTTGATAGTAAATGTGTGAAAGCCTTAATAAAAGGCGGAAATTGATTTTAATATTTATTTTTTCCTACCTGCAACAGTTTTACGAGAACCTCTCCTGGTTCTTGCATTTGTTCTAGTGCGTTGACCTCGTACAGGAAGACTCATTCTATGTCTACGACCTCTAAGACAACCAATATCTTGAAGACGCTTGAGAGCCATCCCTTCTTGACGACGTAAATCACCCTCAATAGTGAATGATTCAGTAGCCACTCTGAGCTTTTGTACATCCCCATCATCTAAATCCTTGACCCTTATATCAGGATTTACTCCTGTTTGCTCAAGGATCTGCTGGGCTCTGGTTAAACCAATCCCATAGATGTAGGTGAGAGCAATTTCAACCCGTTTTTCACGGGGTATGTCAATGCCGGCTATTCTTGCCACTTAAAACTTGGAACCGAAGGTTAATAATCCACAAAAAGTGGGGATGAAAAATCCAATAAATAAAAGGGAGGTAATGAATTACAACCCTCTCATTGATTAGAGAATAGATGCCAAAGAGTCAGCCTTGGCGTTGTTTGTGCTTTTGAGTAGCGGTACAAATGACCATTACTTTGCCGTGGCGACGAATCACTCGGCACTTTTCGCACATTCTTTTGACTGAAGCGCGCACCTTCATAGGGTGTGGCTCTCCATATTTGCAAATACCAATGTTACTACACCGTTCAATTTAAAACTTTTTTGATCCGACTATTAACATCTTCGACGGTTCCAACACCATTGACAGATTGCAATATGCCAAGGTTTTTATAGTAATCGACCAGTGGTGATGTTTGATCTCGATAAATCTTTAACCTATTACTGATAACTTCCTCATTATCATCTTTTCGTCCTCGAGAAAGCATTCTCTTTATTAGAAGTTGATCATCTATATTTAAAAGAAGTACAGTTTCAATAGGCTGAGAAATCTTTTCAAGCAAATCCTTCAACAATTTTGCTTGAGATAAATTTCTAGGAAATCCATCTAATAGCCAACCTTCATCATATTTAGAAAGCCTTTTCTCAACTATAGATAACACAATCAGATCACTAACCAATTCACCTTTATTCATTATTAATTCTGCTTCCTTACCTAACTCAGTACCAGCTGAAACTTCATCTCTCAATAACTCCCCAGTAGACAAATGCAATAAACCACTATCTTTACAAATTAAATGTGCCTGAGTACCCTTACCAGCACCAGGAGGACCTAAAAACAGCAATCTGCTCTTCATGAAATATTCAATATTTAAAAATAATTTTAATAAACATCATTGACGCACAAGTCCTTCATATCTCTGGGAAATAACATAAGTTTGCACTTGTTTGGCAGTATCTATAGCAACTCCTACCAAAATCAGTAAAGAAGTAGCTCCTAAGCCTTGAAATGTTTGCACATTTGTAGCTCTCTCTACAGCTGCAGGAACTATTGCAACAGATCCCAAAAAGAAACCCCCTAGCAGAGTTAATCTATTCTGAACTCCAGAAAGATGTTTTGCAGTAGCACTACCAGGTCTAACCCCAGGTATAGCAACACCTCCTCTCTTGAGATTTGCTGCAATATCAATTGGATTAATTGTTAACGAAGCATAGAAATATGCAAACCCAACAATTAAAGCAAAAAATGTAATTGCATAAGGCCAAGGGTTTGAAGCTCCAGGGTTTAATGCACTTGCAGCTTTAATTAAAAAAGGATTTTTAGTGAAATTAGCAATTGTAATAGGAAGGAAAATTAATGCAGACGCAAAGATAATAGGCATCACTCCACCTGCATTTAGCTTTAAAGGAAGATAACTTTGACGAGTTGGCAATATAGCTGTTCCACCTATTTGGCGTTTTGCACTAATTATTGGAATCCTTCTGGATCCTTCTTGAACAAAAATTATTCCAACAATAGTTATTAAAAAAACAATCAATAAAACGATTATTCCAAAAACGTCACTTCTATCTCCAGTTTGAGCCTTTTCTATTGTAGAACTAAGTGCCTTAGGGAGAGTGGCTACAATATTTAGAAAAATAACCAAAGAAGCTCCTTGTCCTATTCCTTTCTCAGTAATAATTTCGCTAAGCCACATAACAATCATTGAACCGGTTACTAATGCAATTGATGTTTGAAAAACAAATTCAATTTCACTCAGGCTTTCAATTGAATACTTTCTAAGAATCATTGCAAAAACTATGCTTTGCATTAATCCCCAACCAAGTGCTACATAGCGAGTTATCTGTGAAATTTTTCTACGACCTGCTTCTCCTTCATTCTTTTGCAAATCTTCTAATTGAGGTAATGCCGCAGTTAATAACTGAATAATTATTGATGCATTAATAAAAGGCAAAATACCAAGCGCAAAAATGCCCAGTGTCGAGATTCCTCCACCAGTAAAAATATCTAAGAAGCCTATAAGCTGTCCTCCCTGTTGTATAAACTCTTTAAAAGCTTCTCTATCAATTCCTGGAACTGGAATATATATTCCCAACCTTACGAATAAAAGTATTCCCAAAGTTGTTAGCACTCTCCCTCTAAGTTCCTTATTTAGAAAAAGTTGAGTAACTACTTCAGAAGCACTGGGATTTCGACCTCTAGTAACAAACATGAACTAAAATAAGTGATTTCAACCTAGTGAAGATGTAAGCCTAATTTAGGCAAAGACCTCGCAAGTGCCTCCAGCTGATTCAATTTTACTTTTTGCAGAAGCAGTAAATAATGCAGCTTGTACTATTAACTTGACTTTTAAAGTTCCATTGCCAAGAACTTTTAATGGGTATTTAGGACTAGTAACAATTCCTTTCTTTACAAGAGAATCCAAATTAACAGTTGAGCCTTCTTCAATTTCATTCAAAGAAGATACGTTAATTATGGAATAAGACTTTTGATTTACAAGTGGAAAATGTTTTAGCTTAGGCACTCTTCTATATAGGGGCATTTGGCCTCCCTCAAAACCAGGCCTAGTAGGTCTACCTGAACGAGATTTTTGACCTCTCATTCCAAAGCCACAACTGGCTCCTTGTCCAGCAGCAATACCGCGTCCTTTTCGCAACTTGCGCTTACGTGCTCCTTTATTTGATTTTAAAGAATCTAATCTAATAGTCATGATGATTCAAGAATAAATCTGCTCGAGGGATATCCCTCTTTCTTTTGCAGTAGCTTTGTGGGTCCTTAGGCCAGACAAAGCTAACATTGCGGCACGTGCATTATTCAAAGGAGTTTTACTTCCAAGTCGCTTAGCTAAAACATTTTTAATTCCTGCAAGCTCTAAGACTGTACGAATAGAACCACCCGCAATTACTCCAGTACCAGGTGCAGCAGGTCTTATTAATACACTTGCAGCTCCATCTCGTCCATTGGAAAGAGTTGGTATAGAACTACTTGGGGTTAAAGGAACCTTAACAAGATTTTTTTTACCATCCGCAACACCCTTTCTTACAGCTCCTATAACATCACCCGCCTTACCAACACCAACTCCTACCTGACCTTTTTCATTACCAACTACGACTATTGCCCTAAAACTCATTTTCTTTCCACCTTTAACAGTTTTCGAAACTCTTCTAATCTGAATCACTCTCTCTTGCCATTCAGAATCTCTATCTTGATTTCTTCTATCAGATCTCCTGCCACGTCTTTCACCACCACGATTATTACCTCTGCGATTTTCCTTCTGATTTTCAGAAGATGCAGGTGAAGAAGATGAGGAATTCTCTCTTGTTTTGCTCTTTGTTTTAGGTTCAGTCATTTGGAAACAATAATCAGAATTTAAGGCCTGCTTGACGAGCAGCCTCAGCTAGAGCCTTGACCCTGCCATGATAAAGGCTGCCACCACGATCAAAAACAACTTGCTTAATACCCTTATCAAGAGCGCGTTTTGCAAGCATTTCTCCTACAACAGTAGAGGCAGCACAGGTGCTTGCATTAACTTTACTATTAGATAGAAACTCCTTCTCAAGAGATGACGCTGCACAAAGAGTATTTTGTGCAGCGTCATCTATTACTTGTGCATAAATATGATTATTAGAGCGAAAAACTGCTAAACGAGGCCGCGAATTAGTACCACTTAAGTAACGACGCAGACGTTTATGACGCTTCTGAGTTTTTTGTTTTCTAGAGAGAGTTGCCATAATTAAAAAAAGAACATGTAAATTGAAAAAATGATTTTATTTTTTACCTGACTTACCTGCCTTCCTTATTATTCGTTCACCATCATACTTAATTCCTTTACCTTTGTAGGGCTCTGGAGGACGAATACTACGTATTTTTGCCGCCTCATTGCCAACAAGCTCTTTATCGATTCCCGAAACAAAAACGTTAGTATTACTTTCAACTTTAAAAGTAATTCCTTCTGGTGGCACGACCTCAATTGGGTGACTATATCCAGCACTTACAACAAGAGTTTTTCCCTTGACCTGAGCCCTTGAACCAACTCCTACAATCTCAAGTTTCTTAGAGTAACCAGTGCTGACGCCCTCAATCATATTCGCAACTAATGTTCTTGACAAACCATGCCTTTCTCTACATTTTCTTTTATCGCTGATCGCAGAAACTACTATGGAGCCATCAGCTTGACTAATACTGACTCCTTCTGGAAGAGTTCTTTCCAACTCACCCTTTGGACCCTTTACTTTCACTAATAGTCCATCAAGAGTAACATCTACTTTTTCAGGAACGGGTATAGGTTTTTTACCAATACGGGACATAATTAAAAGCTCCTAAATTAATAGACGTAGCAGAGAACTTCTCCGCCAACTCCCTGTTTACGAGCATCACGATCACTCATGACACCCTTAGAAGTAGATATAATAGCCACTCCTAAACCTCCTAAGACCTTAGGGAGGCCTTTATTGTTTTTATAAATTCTCAATCCTGGTTTGCTAACTCGCTGCATAGAGCGAATTGTCGGATGACGATGTTTACCACTGTATTTCAACTCGAGGATCAGTTGAGTCTTAACGCCCTCTCCTTCCTCACTGATTTGAGAAATAAAGCCCTCGTTTTGCAATACTTTTGCAATACTTCTAGCCATTCGAGAAGCAGGAATACGAGTTTTCTCATGACGCTTTTCACTCGCATTTCTAATACGAGTAAGCATATCTGAAATCGGATCGTGATTAGCCATAGTTTCAGTTACTCCGGAAAGGCATTCCCATTTCCTTAAGAAGAGCTCGGCCCTCCTCATCGGTCTTGGCGCTAGTGACAATAGTTATATCCATACCTCTAATTGCATCAATCTTATCGAAGGAAATTTCAGGGAAAATTAATTGTTCTTTAACGCCTAAAGTGAAATTACCTCGACCATCAAAACTTTTAGGACTAACTCCTCGAAAATCTCTAATTCTAGGCAAAGCAAGATTAATTAATCGTTCCAAAAATGCATACATTCTTTCTCCACGGAGTGTGACCGCACAACCAATTGGCATACCCTGTCTAATTTTAAAACCAGCAATTGCCTTTTTTGCTCTTGTTACCAGAGCCTTCTGCCCTGTAATTATTGAAACTTCTGAAAGCGATGATTCTAAGGCTTTAGAATTTTGAGCAACTTCACCAAGCCCTCTATTAACGTTGATTTTTACAACCTTAGGGACTTGGTGAATATTAGAAAATCCTAAATCCTTCAATAATTTAGGCCTAATAGTTTCTCGATAACGATTTTTCAGTGACATGGTTGGTTGGGGATAATTCTGGTCTTGGTCAGAATCAGCAAAAGAAAAGGGATTTAATCAATAAGATCAGGGTATGAATTGATTGCTTAATTAATCAATCAATTCACCTGTCTTTTTAAGTCGTCGTTTTTTTGATCCATCTTTTTCAATAAAAATTTCAACACGACTTGCAACTTTTTTCTGAGTCGAATAAACCATCACATTTGATGCATGTAAAGAAGCCTCCTCAGAAACTATTTTCCCAGACTCACCTTCTTGAGTAGGCTTAACATGCCTTGTACGTAGATTTACACCCTGAACAATTACACGATTTTCAACTGGCAAAGTTTTTAGAACCTCTCCAGTTTTACCTTTCTCTTTACCATTTATAATTTGAACAGTATCACCCTTCCTAATTTTCATCTTAATTGGCAATGAAGGTTTTTTTGTTTGCTTTAGATCGTTCATCATTTAAATCACCTCCGGAGCAAGAGAAACAATTTTTGTAAAATTCCGTTCACGCAATTCACGAGCAACAGGCCCAAACACCCTTGTGCCACGAGGGTTTTTATCTTCATTAATTAAAACAGCAGCATTATCATCAAAACGAATTGAATTCCCTGTTTCCCTGCGCAAAGTTGCTCTAGTACGAACAACCACAGCCTTTACCACATCTGACTTCTTTACGCCCATATTTGGCACAGCATCTTTTACTGCAGCAACAATGACATCGCCAACATGGGCATATCTTCGATTTGATCCAAGGACACGTATGCATTGCAAACGTTTTGCACCACTATTGTCCGCGACAGTAAGAAATGTCTCTTGTTGAATCATTTTAAAGCCTCCTCTTTTTTATCAGCTTTAGTCAAAACCTCAGCCACATTCCATCTTTTAGTCGCACTTAGTGGTCGAGTTTCAGTAATTCTCACCCTATCGCCAACCTTGCAATTATTTTCTGCATCGTGAGCTTTGTATCGAGTTGTTCTGCTAACCGTCTTTTGGTAGATCGAATGAGGAAAGCGATTAATCACCGCTACCACAACCGTTTTATCCATCTTGTCACTAACGACAGTACCTAATCTTTCCTTGAGAGCCATGATTTTTAAGATTTTAAGTTTTAGGAATTGGAGCGACTGCGCTCGGCTTGAATAGTTAAAAGCTGTGCCAGCTGAACACGCGCTTTCTTAAATCGATGAGTTTCTGTTAGCTGCCTAGTTGCCCGCTGGAAACGAAGATCAAACAACTCACGACGAGTTGCATCAATTTTTTCATTAATCTCATTGTCAGACAACTTACTCAGATCCGATTGTTTTGTTTCAGCCATGATTTAAGACTCCTCCATTTCGGTAACGGATGCTTCGTCCGAATCATTGTTTTCTAGATTTAAAGAAACAGAAGAAGCCTTGCCAACTTGAGTAGGCTTTTCACCTTCTGCCAAAGCTATAAACTTAGTTTTTATTGGCAGTTTGTACTGGGCTAATCTCATTGCCTCTTTAGCAATTGACTCTGTAATTTCTACACCGCCCATTTCAAAAAGTACTCGGCCAGGCTTTACTACCGCGACCCAGAATTCGGGATTCCCTTTACCTGATCCCATCCGTGTCTCAGCAGGACGCATAGTAACTGGTTTATCAGGAAAAATACGAATCCAGATCTGTCCCCCACGTTTGACATAGCGAGTCATAGCTCTACGACTTGCCTCAATCTGTCTAGAGGTGATCCAGCCGCATTCTTGGGCCTGCAATGCAAACTGACCAAAGGCAATTTTATTACCTCTAGTAGCAACACCCCTCATACGGCCGCGTTGCTGTTTGCGAAATTTAGTGCGTTTTGGGCTAAGCATGATTTATACCTCCTTATTTACTTTCATTAGATCTGTCCTCAAATTGTTGGGGCCTTCTATTCCCTTTTCTTCGGGGACTGGCACCAACTGGTAATGGCTGCTCTTCTTTGGAAAGAACTTCACCATTGAAAACCCAGACTTTAATTCCAAGAACTCCATAAGTAGTATTTGCAGATTTACTCGCATAATCAATTTCTGCACGAAGTGTATGTAATGGCACTCTCCCTTCTCTAGTCCACTCTGATCTAGCTATTTCAGCTCCATTTAAACGACCACCAACTTGTATCTTTAATCCAAGAACTCCCGCCCTTTGTGCACGTTGCACGGCCATTCTAATTGTACGTCGAAAGGCAACTCTCTTTTCAAGTTGTTGGGCTATATATTCAGCTAACAAATGAGCATCTGCATCAACCCGCTCAATTTCAACAACATTTATACGAATTTGTCTACTACTATCTCCAATTGTCTTCTTAATTCCAGATCTTAATTCTTCAATACCACTACCTTGCCTACCAACAATTACACCAGGTCTAGCAGTTTTTAATTCAACCTCCAACTGATCTGCCTTTCGAGCAATTAAAACATCACTAATACCTGCTGCCCCATACTTTTTCTGAATGAAGACCCTTATCCGATCATCTTCTTGGAGGAGTAATGGGTATGTTTTATTAGATGCATACCAACGAGAACAATGCTCTTGAGTAATACCAAGTCGCAAACCAGTTGGATTGATTTTATGTCCCATCAGTCAGAATCCTCCAAATTTAGTGATGTATTAGAAGGAGCCACAGCAATACTGATGTGGCAAGTTTGTTTTTTAATAGCAAATGCTCTTCCTTGGGCTCTTGGTCGATAACGCTTCATAGACGGTCCCATATCTGCTGTAGCAGTTTTAATAACTAATGAAGAAGGATCCAATCCTAAATTATTCTCAGCATTAGCAACAGCAGACCTTAGAACTTTTGTTATTGGTCCAGTGGATCGGTAAGGCATAAATTCAAGCATGATCAAAGCGTCTCGATAAGTCCTGCCACGAATTTGATCTAAAACACGACGCACTTTAGAAGCAGAACCTCTAATAAAACGACCATGAGCTTGAGCGAATGATGAATCAGTCATGTTTTAACGACCTCCTTTTTTATCTTTCATATGACCTCTATAAGTTCTAGTAGGAGCAAATTCTCCTAACTTATGGCCAACCATTTGCTCAGTAATAAATACTGGTACATGTGCTTTGCCGTTATGAACAGCAATTGTATGTCCAATCATCACTGGAAGAATTGTCGAAGATCTCGACCAAGTCTTAATGACAGATTTGTCATCGTTAGTATTTTGTTTTTCAACCTTTTGTAAAAGGCTGTCGGCAATAAAAGGGCCTTTTTTAAGTGAACGTCCCATGGAGATTTAAGAGAAGAAATACATGACTATGAAGAACATCAAGAATCACGTCCTCCTCGACTCCTTTTGGAGACTCGACGACGTTTCCTAAGAACAAATCTATTACTAGGTTTATTCCGCTTCCGTGTTTTTAAGCCCAAGGTTGGCTTACCCCAAGGGGTAACAGGACCAGCGCGACCAACTGGCGCACGACCCTCTCCTCCACCATGTGGATGATCGCAAGGATTCATTACACTACCTCTAACCTGAGGTCTTCTTCCTAGCCAACGTCTTCTCCCTGCTTTACCTAGACTCGTATTTCGAATTTCCGCATTACCGACTTCGCCAAGAGTTGCATAACACTCAGCACGAACCAATCTAACTTCAGTTGAAGGAAGCTTCAAAGCCACATAATCTCCTTCCTTAGCCATAACTTGAGCACTAGCACCAGCGGAACGAACCATCTGAGCCCCTCTACCTGGATAAAGCTCAATACAATGAACACTTGATCCTAAAGGGATTGCCGATAAAGGCAAAGCATTTCCAGTCTCAAAAGAAGCATTAGGGCCTGAAATTACTTCTTGACCAACACTGATGCCAGCAGGTGCGATGATATATCTCTTCTCTCCATCTTTATAAAACAGCAAAGCAAGCCTTGCATTGCGATGAGGATCGTAGTGAATAGCAGCGACTTTGGCTGATATATCATGCTTGTTTCTTTTAAAATCAACAATCCTGTACTGCCTTTTATGACCACCTCCTCTATGACGACAAGTAATAACACCACGATTATTGCGACCCTTTAACCGATGTTTAGGAACAACAAGGGAACGCTCTGGCTTCCTATCAGTAACCTCACTAAAGTCAGTTACTACTCTTGTTCTAGTGCCAGGTGTGTAAGGACGAAAAGTACGAATTGCCATTTTTTTAACCTTCTGATTCAGGGAATAATTTAATTGAATTACCTTCAGCCAATCTCACAATGGCTTTCTTTACTTGTGCTCTTTTACCAGAAAAGCGTCCAACTCTCCTGCTGCGCCTAGGAGGATTCATTGTACTGATGCCAATAACCTTGACATCGAATAACTTCTCAATAGCAGCTTTAATTTCAGGCTTCGCAGCTCTGTGATCAACCTCAAAGGTGTACTGATTAAGATCAATACCTCTTGTTGCTTTTTCTGTAATCAAAGGACGACGAATTACATCAGAAAGGCGCTCTTTAAACATTTTATTCATCACCATATACCTCTTTAATTTTGATGAAAGCATTTTCGCTAATAATCAAAGAATTAGCATTTAACAAATCAAAAACATTCAGATGCTCAGCTGGTATTAACTTCACCTTCTCTAAATTCCTCACAGATTTCAGAATTACCTCTGAAGGCTCAGAAAGAATAATAAGGACTTTAGAATTAGCTGAAATGCCCAAACGAAAGAGGAAATCTTTAATTTCCTTGGTTTTTGGAACTTTCAAATTAGATGTGAAGTCTTTTACGGCAATAACATCATTAAATCTTGCCATTAAGGCAGTCCTTAAAGCTAAACGTCTCTCTTTTCGATTCATCCCAAGGTTGTATTGTCTTGGCTTAGGGCCAAAGATAATACCTCCTCCTGGTCTAAGAGGAGTTCTAATAGAACCCTGCCTAGCTCTTCCAGTTCCTTTTTGCTTGTAAGGCTTCCTTCCACCACCTCTAACTTCAGCTCGGGTCAATGTACTTGCTGTACCTTGGCGTGAATGAGCCTGCTGTCGTAAAACAGCTCTATGCATTAAATCAACTGCAGTAGATTCTTTTGCAACCTTTAGATCAAGAGTTGCTTTACCTGCTTCTTTACCTTCCCAATCAATAACAGAACAATTAATCATCACTTACCTCCCTTTGATGAATTCAACCCAACAATATTGGCAGGGCGAATATTAAGAAGAGATCCAGGTTTCCCAGGAACAGACCCCTTAATAACTAAAAGGTTCTGATCACTATCTACTTTGATGATAAGCAATCCTCTAGTAGTAATCTTTTTACCCCCATAACGTCCTGCCATCCTTTTACCTGGATATATTCTTCCAGGAGTGGTACCAGCTCCAGTAGAACCAGGTTCACGATGATTTTTTGAACCATGACTCATTGGGCCTCGACTAAAGCCATGCCTCTTCTGGTAACCAGAAAATCCTCTGCCCATACTGGTACCACTAACATCTACTTTCTGTCCTGCCTCAAAATTACCAACTGTAATTTGGCTTCCTAATTTGTAGCCATCCAAGTTATCAACACGATATTCACGCATATAGCGAAGTAGCTCCTCTCCAGACTTGGAAAGATGTCCCTGAGAAGGCTTATTTATTAATTTTTCTCTAACGGAACCAAAAGCTATTTGAACAGCAGAATAGCCATCAGTCGCTGAGTTCTTAATTTGAGTAATGCGACAAGGTCCTGCTTCAACCAGAGTAACTGGAATAGACCTGCCTTTATCATCAAAAAACTGGGACATACCCAATTTTTTACCTAAAATGCCAATAGACATAAAACAAAAATAGCCAGCTTAAAAATCTCCAATCAAGTAGAGATGTCTGCTGATTTCAAACCCGTAATTAACAAAAAATTCAACCCTAGATATTTAAGGATTTAAAATCTTGTCTTTCTAGGGCTAGCAAAAATCAGCTGGCTGAGACTTATTCGAACTAAATCAGTTCGATTAGTTTCTCGGCAGATATCAAGGAAAATCCTTTCTGCACTAACCAAAAGATCCAACGCATTCGCTGGAACTGCAATGGTTTCTGGCGGCCCGGCTAGCACATACGGGCACAGATAATCACTGCAATTTACTAGAATACACTAAAGCCCCCCTTATAAGTTTTCCAATTAACTGCCAGACTCTAATCAACATTGAATTTAATTCAAAATTAATGCCTCTTCTGCTATCTGGACATAAATTTCGTAATGAGCTTGAAACTTGTGGCTGTCTCGCAATACATGTCCCTTTGGAGGGCGGTGCAGAAACTAGACTATTAAGACGTCTAAAGGTTTCTGGTTACAAAACCCAAATAATGTCTGCCAGAGGATTCGGAGATCCAGAAGTATTTCTTCTCAAACTTCATGGAATCAGGCCACCACATCTAGGTCATCAAAACATTGGAAGAAATGGGGCATTAGGCGAAGTTCAACAAGTCATGCCGCAATTAAATGAATTACTAGATGGTGATAAAAAACTTGTTCTTTGGCTATTAGAAGGTCAAGTATTGTCTCGTTCAGAATTGCTTTCATTATGTGAGATTTGCGACAAAGATTCAAGAATAAAAATAATTATTGAGATGGGCGGCTCAAGATCACTCAAATGGGAATCTATGCGTAATTTTCTAAATCACGCAAATAATTTTTAACTTTAATTGGATCAATCTCTTCTTCACTCTCATGAAGTTGCTCTGAGACAGGGAAGCTGGATTAAATTTATTTGTGGAGCAAGTAATGAAGACTTACCCTCCATTTCCGATTTATGCGCAGTGTATGCAGCAGCAGGAGTTAACTGCATCGATGTAGCCGCTGATTATGCTGTTGTTGCTGCTGCAAGAGAAGGTCTAGACTGGGTAGAAGCTAACCATGGCTTAAGACCATGGTTAATGATTTCTGTAACTGATGGAAAAGACATTCATTTTAGGAAAGCTTTTTTTGATCCCAAGATTTGTCCTAAAGAATGCAAAAGACCATGTGAAAAAGTATGTCCAACTAATGCAATAACTAAAAATAGTGGTGTACTGAATGATCTTTGTTATGGATGTGGTCGCTGTATACCTGTATGCCCACTGAAATTAATCAACGAAAAAAATAATACTTTAAAAATTGAAGATTTTGGAGATTTAATATCTAGAATCAAACCAGATGCAGTTGAAATTCATACTTCTCCAGGAAGAATAAATGAATTTGAAAATTCTCTAAAGTCAATCTTAAAATCAAAAGTTACGTTGAGAAGAATTGCTGTAAGCTGTGGCCTTGAAATCCATGGGATCAGCAAATATAAACTTTCACAAGAGTTATGGTCTCGTCATGAATGCTTAAGAAGATACAAACAAAAACCAATCTGGCAACTTGATGGTCGTCCTATGAGTAGTGATATTGGAATTAGCACGGCCAAAGCAGCCATTTCTCTATTAGAAAAGATGCACTCAATTGCACCTCCAGGCCCGCTTCAACTGGCTGGTGGTACCAATTCACAAACAATCCACTATCTTTCCCCTAATAACGGATTAGCAGGAATTGCTTTTGGAGGAATAGCACGAAAATTAATACAACCTTTCTTAATAGAAGCTAAAGCAAAAAACAAAAAACTAATTGAGTGGCCTGAAGGTTGGGATAAGGCTCTTGAAGTGGCCAAAGGTCTTATCAATCCATGGTTAAGCAATAATTATTAGTAGCATGAATCATTTATGAAAAGCTGAAAAAAGGGTAAGAGATAGTAAATGAATGATGTAAATCAGAAATTATGTCGTGATGAGATGAACTTGGATACGCCACAATGTGCAATTATTTTGTATAAATAAAGAGTTACTTTCTGTACTCAACCCTTAATGGGGCGTCGCCAAGCGGTAAGGCACCGGGTTTTGGTCTCGGCATTCCTAGGTTCGAATCCTAGCGCCCCAGTTTTTATTTATTTTTTACAGTGCAGCCCATCTTAATTTTTGACTTTGACGGAGTCATTGTTGATGGGATTTCAGAATACTGGACTAGTTCTCGTGCTGCTTTTTTAGAAATAGTAAAAGGAGAAAAGCAGAGCTACGATTTACCCATAGAAGTTCCGCAAGTCTTTAGAGAATTACGACCTTGGGTCAAAAATGGATGGGAAATGGTTTTAATAGCAGCAGAGCTAGCAAGAAAAAATAGTCCTATAAGAAGAACTTTTGATCCAACGCATTTTGCAAAAAAATACAAACAAAATTGCCAGGAAGCCCTAAATATATGGGGATGGAATCAAAAGCAATTGCAAGTCTATCTCGACAATGTTCGAAAACAATCCATCAAGGTCAATAAAAACAAATGGTTAGAAAGTCATATCTTGTTTCCGGGAATCAAAGAACTTATATACCAACTACCTAAAGAAAATATTGATTTTGGAGTATTAACAACAAAAAGTACTCGATTCACTGCAGAGCTTTTGAATCATTTAAACCTTCATCCCAAACTTCTATATGGGCATGAATCAGGTGAAAAATCTAGCGTTTTGCTTCAGATTTCTAAAGATCGTCCTATTAAAGGTTTTATAGAAGATCGCAGAGCCACTCTTGAGACCGTTCTAAAAACACCTGGAATAAACTCTATACCTTGCTATTTAGCGAGTTGGGGTTATCTAAAACCAAAAGACCTTGATAATCTTCCATCCAATATTCATTTGCTAAAACCAAAAAACTTAATGTCTCCGTTGGCGAACTGGCCTTGACCCGCTAGCGTACGTGTGTACTAATGGAGGGAAGAGCCCAGCTGTTAATGGTAATTCCCTATCCACACAGGCTTGCCACAATTTTCTTTAAACTTAAACCAGCATTCAAATGTCAGTCGAAATCAAAACAACACAACCTTCTAACTCAGATAATCGAACAAGCAATGGTAATTCTGGGGAAAGGGATAAAGCCTTAAGCCTTGTTTTAGGACAAATAGAACGGAACTTTGGTAAAGGTTCGATCATGCGCCTAGGAGATGCCTCCAAAATGCGCGTCGAAACTATTTCAACTGGAGCACTAACTCTAGATCTTGCACTGGGTGGAGGATATCCCAAAGGAAGAGTTGTAGAAGTTTATGGTCCCGAAAGCTCAGGCAAAACAACTCTCACATTGCATGCAATTGCCGAAGTTCAAAAGCGTGGTGGAGTAGCAGCCTTTGTAGATGCAGAGCATGCTCTAGACCCTGTTTATGCAGCTTCGCTAGGTGTAGACGTAGAGAATCTTTTAGTATCACAGCCAGACACAGGAGAAATGGCTTTAGAAATTGTTGATCAATTAATTCGATCCACAGCGGTTGATCTGGTTGTTGTTGACTCAGTTGCTGCGCTAACACCTAGGTCAGAAATTGAAGGAGAGATGGGAGATCATGCCGTAGGTAGTCAAGCTAGACTCATGAGTCAGGCGATGCGAAAAATCACTGGCAACATAGGCAAATCAGGATGCACAGTAATTTTCTTAAATCAATTACGTCTTAAGATAGGAGTCACCTACGGCAACCCTGAAACAACTACAGGTGGCAATGCTCTTAAATTCTATGCATCAGTCAGACTGGATATTCGTAGAATTCAAACACTTAAAAGAGGAACAGAAGAATATGGAATTCGTGCCAAAGTTAAAGTTGCAAAGAACAAAATTGCTCCTCCCTTTAGGATTGCAGAGTTTGATATCCTTTTTGGAAAAGGTATTAGTACAGTCGGATGTCTACTAGATATGGCAGAAGAAACAAATATTGTCACCAGAAAAGGTGCATGGTATAGCTACGAAGGGGATAACATAGGTCAAGGTCGTGACAACACTATTACCTGGCTAGAAGAAAATCCAGAAGAAAAAGAAAAAATAGAGAAGTTAGTACGCCAAAAACTAACCGAAGGCTCAGAGGTAAGCGCAAACTCAATGAGACCACTAACAGCAGCAGCACGTACAGGAGCAACACCAGCTACCATGAAAAAGGCTTCTTAATAAAATAAAAAATAAGAAGGGAGCTTATTTCGCTTGAGTTAATGTAAATCAGCAGGTACCCACCAACCAGCAGCAGGTCCAATAATACGCACTGTTAGCCAAATAAGAACCAAGATACCAATGCCAATCCAACCTCCTTTAATCGAAAAATCAATAAATTTATCCCGTTGTTTTGCAGTTATAGGAAGCCAATCAACAATTCTAGGAGAATCATTTTTAGCAATTTTTTTCTTTCTTTTTGGAGTTTTAGATAAAAGGCCCTCCTTAGCTCTTCGTCTAGCTTCTCCCATAGTTTTCCTGAAGAATACAAACAGTCTATGTAAAAAATCTAAAAAAGTTAATCAGGTAAAAGACGCTCTAATGGTATCCAAGGTTCAAGTACATCAAAAACTTTTTGCCCCCAAACCCTTGAACGCAAACGTCCATCAAGAATAGCTACGCGTCCATGATTCTTTCTAACGGGTAAAACAAGTCTTGGTATAAAAGCCAAGAGATCTGGTAGAAGTAAATCTCGAAACCAATCCAATCCTTTTTGTTTAAATGCTTCTACTCTTGCCGCGGTTAATGGAGATTCCAAACTACTAATTGGTAACAGTGCGACTATTAATTGCTCAGGAGGAGGAAGTTTTTCAGAAGAAGCAATCCACCAACGAGAACTGCAACAAACAACTCCATTAGTCTCAGGGGCAGTCGTTTCAAAAACAACTCTTTTCCCAAATTCTGCCGCAAGTTCTGTTGTCAATTTTCTAAGCAAGCGATGATCATCCAAGACAAGAATCGTTACTCCCTGCCTACCTAAAATAAGACGTCTTGATTGATCTAATAAGTGTTCAGCAAAACATTCAGCATTAGGTAATGGTTGTCTAAAGGGTACAAATAAATTTATTGGTTCTTGATGAATCGGGCCTCCTAGTTTGACAGTGACATTAACAACATCTTCTAAACTCTGAAAATCGTTATGCAAAGAGCCATTCAAAATAATAAATGGATTATCAAGAAAAAGTTGGCGTAGAGTTTGAAGAGGTTCCAGCGGCTGTAAATGCCAACACCAATCAAGAAGCTTGTGATCAAGCTGGGCCCAACTAGCCCAGCCTAAACTAGTAGTTTCCATAACAATATTCCATGGCTTAGGAGGCAGAGATATAGCTCCCAATAAATCTTTCATCTCGACAATATCTTTAGAATCCATTCTCACAGCTGAATCAGCACGTATAGACTGAGAAAACAATCGTCGACTTAAACGCTCATGCAGATTGATTAATCCGGAAGAGAGGGACGGAAAAGATCTTCTAAGAGAATCCCAATTAGAAGAATAGATTTCAATAGATAGTGCATCTCTCAATTGGCTACTAAACAAATCTCCTTGTGGGATAATCAGCTGCTTTGATGAAAGATAATTTTTACGATACGCATTAATCAAGTCTCTATGGTCTAAAACCCAAATCTGACCATTAATAGGAGGTTCAGCCCCCTCCCATACAGCTAAGTTAAGCCCTTCATCTCTTAACCTAGGAATTTCAATCTCAAATAATCTACGTTTTTGAGTTAAGTTAACAACTAAAACAACTTCTCTTATATTCAGGCAAAGAGGAATAAGTAAACCTGGCCAATAATCATTATGGTCATTGATTTCAAGCTGCACTAATGTTTTATCTCTACGTCGTAAGCTTCTCGCAACCAGTCTGCTTAATGTCAGGTTATGAGGCCATATAAAAGAATCCTTCTTTAGAAGTTGCTTTAGATAATTATGAGCATATACCTCAATCATGTAATGAGATTAGTTAATTAAGGAAAAATAAGTCCTATATTCAATGTAATACAAGATTTAAAAAGGAGTATTCTAAAATTAATGGGCTTAGATCGTGTTGGCATAATTGGTCTGGGGCTAATTGGCGGCTCAATTGGATTAGACCTTCAAGCCAAAGGTTTTGAAGTATGTGGACTGGTCAACAGAGAAAAAACTGCAACTAGAGCAAAAGAAAGAGGTTTGGCTCAGTTAGTCAGCACAGATCCAACAATAATTTCAGATTGTTCGATAGTAATCCTTGCATTACCCTTGAAGCAACTCATAGAGCCAACAGAACAATTAATCAATGCATTACCTTTAAAAGCGGTAATTACAGATGTTGGATCTGTAAAAAAACCTGTCTTAAATAAATGGCGGGGATTACATCCTAAATTTGTAGCTAGTCATCCCATGTCTGGCACTATTAAAACTGGCGTAGAAGCTGGTCAAAGGGGATTATTCAAAAACAAGCCTTGGGTAGCAACGCCAGATCCAACCACAGATCAGGAAGCATTAAACGTAATCAAGAATTTAGCAATTTCTCTTGGAAGTAATTGGATTACGACAGATGCTGATACCCACGATCAGTCAGTAGCACTTATCTCCCATTTGCCTGTATTCATAAGTGCTTCATTACTCAAAACGGTAAATAAAGAAAAAAATAATGAGGTCTCAGTTTTAGCAAAAACCATTGCCTCTAGTGGTTTTGAAGACACAACACGAGTAGGAGGCGGCAATCCAAGTCTTGGGGTTGCCATGGCAATGTATAACAGTTCTTCAATACTGGAAACACTCACTTCATATCGTTCTTCAATAGATAAGTTTGAACAAATGATTAGGAACAAACAATGGAAACAACTACAAAAAGAATTAGAAAAAACACAACAAGACAGACCCGATTATCTATAACTAAAATAATTATCTAATTAAATTAAACTGCCTACCCCGAGCAGATAATAATTGCTTGCAGGCCATAAGTGCAGATTGACTTACACCTGCTGTGCCTTCACCAGGATAAATGGAATCCCCACATAGCAATAAGCCTTTCATTGGTGTTCTACCAGGCAATCCAAAAGGTCCAAAAGTTGTTGGTTGTTGACCTAAGCCACCAACTATTCCTAGTGGCCTACCAGTCCATCTAGCAAAGCTTTTTGGTGTAGCAAGTTCTTTATGTAACCATTGTTGAGGATCAATATCTAATGTCCTATGAAAAGCATCTAGAATTTTTTGAAGAACTAAACTTTTATTTTTTTTATAGTCAAAGTCATTACATGAAGACCAGAAATCAACATCTGCAAAAATACTACCAATACAAGTTGCTTGGCCTAAAGGAGCACGACCATCTCCATCTCGACTAATAGAAATGAATAATGAACCCAATTGTTCTTCATATACCTGAATATGCCCTGCTTTATCAGTAGGGATATTACTTCGATCAATCGCACCATAAAAAACAATGGCTCCATTTGGCTTAGGTAATTGCTCTAATATTTTTCTATAATTTTCAGGTAATCCACTCTCATTAGACATCAAATCCAACAGGGATTGAGGTGGCAACGTAAATATCACATCAGATGCTTCAAATTTCAAAAGAGTAGAGTTATTTTTTATAACGTCTAAAGCCCATAATTTTCTATTTTTTCTTAACGATAAAGATATGACTTTGTGTCTTGTCAATAAATTACCCCTATCTCTTAAAAAACAATCTCTTAAATGATTACTAAGTTTTTGCATTGAACCTTCTATATGCCATAGCCCGAGAGGAGATTGTGCCATTTGGAGTACAGTAGCCCCATACAAAGCTGCTGTTTTATCACTATTTTTTTGAGAATAAAGTTTTAATTGAAGGTCAAGAAACTTTCTAAGCCTTTTATCTTTACTACAAGAACACATCCAAAGTAAATCAGCAACAGATGACCGACTAAATAAAAAACTGATCAAATTTATTGGTTTGGTTGCCTTGAGTAATTGCTGCAAATCCCAAAGATTTTTAGCAGGCAGAATTGGGTCATTAGCTGCAAATAACCAATTGCTTTTATGCAATTGGTTACATAAATTCCAAAAAGTCTCACTACCAGGAAATTGTTCAGTTCTCTCTTTTTTCCATTTCTCAGGATCATGCCACAAATAAATAGGTTTTGTACCATCACCAAGATTAACTACGCAAGCAGGATCTAATATATGTGCAACAGGACCAGGCCCCTGAAGATGTCTAAAAATTCGTTCATGAATACCTTGTTTTTCTAATCCTGCAACCTGCGTAGCTCCCACATCAAACACGAAAGGTCCTCGCCGAAAAGTGCCTGCACAACCCCCAATCTGACTATGGGCTTCAAGTAAAGTCACATTTAAGCCTTCATGTGCCAACAATGCTCCTGCTGTTAAGCCAGCAATACCTGCACCAATAACTATTACTGATTGCTCGCTCTTAAAAGTCAAGCCAATCCCTCTTTAAACAACTACACATGAATGAAAAAGTTCTAAAAGAAATTACAAGCTTTGTTAACCATTTTTCTGGAGAACAAGTGAAAGGGGTAAATACTGTTTCTGGCGGTTGTATTCATAATGCCTTGCAAATAATTTTAGACAGTGGACAAAAACTCTTTGCAAAAACATCTCCTATAAGAAATTATAATATGCTTCATTACGAATCAGAAGGACTTACTTATCTAAATAGGTACATAAATAAAGATTTTATAACAGTTCCAAAAGCATTAACTACTAAAAAATTTTCAACAACTGCAATCTTATTAATGCAATGGATTGATTTAAGTATAGGTAATGAAAAAAACCTAGGAAAAGGCTTAGCCATGCTGCATAAAAAGTCTTTAAAGCAAAATTCAAATCAATTCGGTTGGGATAGTGATGGTTTTATTGGTACTAGTCCGCAATTAAGGGGTTGGACTAAAACTTGGGGCGATTGTTTTGTAAAACTTCGATTAATTCCTCAATTAAAAATAGCAAAAAAATGGGGCTTAGAATTTCATAAACCAAATTTCACATCTCAACTAATTAAATATTTAAATACACATAACCCTCAACCATCTCTAGTTCATGGTGATTTATGGAAAGGTAATACTGCAATTCACAAGACTGGTAAAGGTATTATTTTTGATCCAGCTATTTGGCAGGCTGATAGAGAAGTTGATATAGCTATGACAAAACTCTTTGGTGGCTTCTCTAAAGAATTTTATGTTGCATATGAAGAAATTTGGGAATTACCTTCATGCCATAACGAACGAGTTGACATATACAATCTTTACCACTTGTTAAACCATGCAAATATTTTTGGTGGATCATATAAGCAACAAGCTTTATCAACACTAAAAAAAGTTGCCTATTTCATCGATAACTTTTAATAATTATTTTTAGTCTATATATTCTTTTCTAAGGTTCTGAACTTTCTCTAGAACAGCACTTCGCTTTTCACTAGTAGTAAGATTCTGCCAGCTCCACTGACCAACGACTATAATACCCAAAAGCTCTAACAAGCCAGGTAATATTGGAAAGAAGTTAACAGTATCAACAATTACTTTAATTACGATCTGGGCAATAATTACAACTGCAATGATGCCTGCAGCCTTGCCATATTTACCCATCTGAGACCAATCAACTTTACCAAGCATTTCATTTGCCTGACTCATAAAGTCTCCAGCACGATCTGAAATACTTGGACCTGAGGCGGTCGTATCAGTTTTTGAGTCTTGATTAGACTCAGGGCTTACGTCGCTCATTACCAAGTTCTTACAATTGAATGTTGAGTTGAGTGTATCTAATTAATCTTTTAAGCGCCAACTTTCGTTATAGATAATTCCGAACCATCATAGAGAGAGTACCGAACAAAATTGATATCTTGAGAATTCGCAGCCATACATAACAATATTTAACTTGACAAGGACTAAAGAAGAATCAATTTCGCTTTAAAAATCTCCACAAGTTACTGGAAAATAATCTTGTTTTAGTAGTTAAAAACACATTTGTGCTGCAAGATTTATCATCATCATTTTTATGGTTATAGAGAAAATGGATTGGGATAGGTTCGTGACCAGCTTCTTTTAACAATAAATAAATTAATCAATAGAATTCAGATAAAGAAGCAAAAACTATTAATTCCTAAGCAATTCCTTTAATTTGAATAAAATTGAGAAACTTCTTGAAATGAAAAGACAATGAATCAAGAAAGCAAAAGTAATTTGGACTTCAACTCTGATGAACTCGAAAGATATTCACGACACATCTTATTGCCAGAAATTGGAGAGAATGGTCAAAAGAAATTAAAGGATAGCTCTGTGCTTTGCGTAGGATGTGGAGGACTTGCTTCTCCACTACTTATTTATCTTGCTGCCGCTGGAATAGGAAAAATTGGTATTGTAGATTCAGATTTTGTAGAAAAGTCAAATCTACAAAGACAAATTATTCATTCAACAAGTTCTATTGGGCAAGCGAAAACAAGCTCTGCTAAATCAAGAATTCGAGAAATAAATCCAAATTGTAATGTAGAAACATTTAATACATGCTTAACAAGTGAAAATGCTTTAGAAATAATCAAGCAATTTGATCTTATTTGTGACTGCACAGACAATTTTGAAGCGAGATATTTAATCAATGATGCAGGTAGCATTTTAAATAAGCCTATTATCTTTGGTGCGATTTCGAAATTTGAAGGCCAAGTAACGGTATTTAATCTTAATAAGAATAGTCCAAATTTTAGAGATTTAATACCTGAGGCGCCTCCTGAAAGTCTACTTCCTAGTTGTTCTCAGATAGGCGTAATGGGAATACTGCCTGGGCTTATAGGTCTTATACAAGCGACAGAAACAATTAAAATAATTACTTCTATAGGTGAACCATTAGATGGAAGACTTTTAGTAATAGATTCTCTTGGTATGAAATTTAAAGAATTAAGGTTGGCAAGAGATAAAGAAAGAAAAAATCCCAAGAAATTAATTAATAATATAGATTTTTGCGAAGGAATTGATAGTGATGAAAATGAAATTATCAGTATTTCTGTTGAAGAACTTATGTATTTATTAGAAAAAAATCCAACGAAAATCTTATTAATAGATGTAAGAACTAAGGAAGAATATGAGATGCAATCTATTAACGGATCTACTTTAATACCTCTAGATCAGATATCTAATAAGGAAGAAATAAATAAACTCAAACAAATATCATTGGATAAACGATTATATATTCACTGTAAATCAGGAAAAAGGTCTAAGAAAGCAATACTTCTTTTAAAAAAGCATGGTATTGATGCAATTAATATTATTGGTGGAATTGATGCCTGGAAAACAAAAAACTGTGAAAGCCAATAATTAATAATCCACTCCTCTTTTCAATTCAACTCCTTTCTCAGCATAATGTTTATGACATACCATCTCGGAATGTACACTTGCCAAATCAAAGTATGAAGGATGATTTTTACAACGACCAGTAATAATGACTTCTGTTTCAGAAGGTTTACGTAGCAAAGTTTCAACAATAGGTTCCACTGGGAGAAGTTCTAAATCAACCGTAGGATTTAGCTCATCCAATATCACCGTCTTATAAAGGCCACTAGAAATAGCAGCTCTAGCAATTTCCCAGGCACGTTCTGCTTCAACATAATCAATTGGTTGTTGCTGACCACGCCAAACAATTGCATCTCTACCTGAACGTAAGTGATCTACTAAATGAGGATAACTCTCTCGCAGTGCTGCAATTGCAGCATCCTCTGTATA
>QCPC01000020.1 GCA_003212695.1 Prochlorococcus sp. AG-436-C13
ATGCCAGTGGTAAGAGCTGTTACTTACGTCAAATTGGTTTGATTCAATTAATGACACAAAATGGTAGTTGGATCCCAGCTAGGAGAGCTTCTGTAAGTATCGCAGATCGAATTTTTACAAGAGTTGGTGCTGTAGATGATTTAGCAGCTGGTCAATCAACATTTATGGTTGAAATGGCAGAAACTGCTTTCATTTTAAATCAAGCTAGTAAAGATTCCATTGTTCTTTTAGATGAAATTGGAAGAGGCACATCAACATTTGATGGTCTTTCTATTGCTTGGGCTGTAAGTGAATTTCTCGCAGAAAATATAAAAAGTAGAACTATATTTGCAACTCATTATCATGAATTAAATGATCTTTCTAAAAAAATGAAAAATGTTGCTAACTTCCAAGTCCTTGTAAAAGAAACTGGAGAAGATCTATCCTTTCTTCATAAAGTGATCCCTGGAGGTTCAAGTAAAAGTTATGGAATAGAAGCTGCTCGTCTTGCTGGAGTTCCTAAAACTGTAATTGAAAGAGCAAGAATGATCCTTACTAATCTAGAAAATAGAAAAAAAAGTTAAAGACCTAATATATAAAAAATCTTATAAACTTTCCTGATAAGAAGCTCTTAATAATGCATTTACAGTTGCTGCTGCCATTCCCGCCCCTCCTCTATTTCCTTCTATTCTAATTTGTGGTAAATCAACATTAGAGAGAAGCTTCTTACTTTCAACAACCCTAATAAATCCAACCGGCATACCAATAATTAAACTTGGAGCCAAGTATCCTTTAGAAATCAATTCCAACAAAACTTCCATAGCCTTAGGTGCACTCCCAAATAAAACAATTGGAGCTTGCTTGCCAATAGATCTACTACACAAATCCTCCCATGCTCTTTCCATCCCCATAGCTGTGCGCGTAAGATTTGTTTCTCCATTTGGTAAAGCCCAATCTAAAACACAATGAACTGCTGTACCTAAAGTTCTATTTGCCATTGGAGTAACTGCAGCTGCTGCCATAAAAGTATCAGTTAGTATTGGAGCTCCTGCCTTTAAAGCTGAGACTCCTAAACAACAGGCATTAGGCGAGAATCTCAAGTAATCTTGTATAGAAAAGTCTCCAGTAGAATGAATTATTCTCTCAAGTACTTCTTTTTCTAAATGATCTAGCTCAGGACAGTGAATCCTAGAACGGATATAACTAATGCTCTCAGTAAATATTGGATGGTCAATTGTTTTCACTGATTATTTCCCTCAGAAATTATTTAAGGCATGATGTTTAAAAAACCCCAAATCTACTAATCATGCCAATACATGTGATATGGGGAGATAACCTAGGTGCTATTGATAGATCAATTGAAAAATTGATAGAAGAATTAGTTGATCCTAATTGGATCACTATCAATCTAAGCCGTCTTGATGGTCAAAGTAATGTACAAGCGATTCAATCATTGGAAGAAGTTAGAACTCCACCATTTGGTCAAGGTCACCGTGTGATTATCCTTAATAGAAGCCCTTTTTTCAATGGATGTTCCAAAGAATTATCAGATCATTTTGAAAGCATAGTCAACTTTATTCCAAAGCAAACTCACCTAATACTCATTAATCAAATGAAGCCTGATGGTCGATTAAAAACAACGAAATTAATAAAAGAATTAATTACACAAAAGATAGCCATAGAAAAGAGTTACTTACTTCCAGCTATTTGGGATGGTGCAGGGCAAAAAAAGCTAGTAGAACAAACTGCCAATGATTTAAATATCACACTTTCAGAAACAGCAACCTATGCACTTATAGATGCACTAGGCAATGACAGTCAAAGGATCTATGTAGAACTACGAAAATTAATGCTCTTAGAAGAAGCAAAAGCAAAAGGATCTGATCTCAAGAAAATTGTAATTACTGAAAAAACAGTGACAGAATTGATACAAGGAATTTCAACAAATTGTCTCCAAATTTGTAATTTCATTATTACAAAGGACTTTGCTCAAACAATTTTTAGAATTGACTGCCTTTTAGATACTGGAGAGCCGCCCCTACGCATAATTGCAGCACTTATTTCGCAAATTAGAGGTTGGCTATGGGTAAGCCTTCTAGAGGAAAAAGGGGAGCAAGAAGTGAGTTATATAGCCAAAGCAGCTGGAATTGCTAATCCAAAAAGGATTTATGTAATACGTAAACAAATAAAAGGCAAACCTACTGTATTTTTTATTGATCTTTTAAGCAGGATGCTTGAAATAGAATCATTATTAAAAAAAGGAACAGCTCCTAAAAATGCATTTAGAGATGGTTTACTAACAAAAATTTAATTTATTGACCTATCCAGTGAAATAATCAAAATCTATTAAAAGCTCTCAATGACACTTCTGGTGCAAAAATTTGGTGGCACCTCCGTAGGCAATGTTGAACGAATTCAAGAAATTGCCAAAAGGATTGCTTCTTTCAAAGAACAAGGGAATGAACTGGTAATTGTAGTCTCTGCAATGGGAGATAGTACAAATCAATTAACCAAGCTGGCTTTAGAAGTAAATAGTTGTCCTCCTCCGAGGGAATTGGATATGCTGCTTTCTACAGGAGAGCAAGTGACAATTGCCTTGCTTTCAATGGCACTTATCAAACTTGATATACCTGCACAATCAATGACAGGATCACAAGTAGGAATAATAACTGAATCTGCACATGGTCGAGCTCGTATTCTTGAGATAAAAACTGAAAAAATTAGAGAACTGCTTAAGGAAGGGAAAGTAGTAGTCATTGCAGGCTTTCAAGGCACTAGTCTAGGCAGTGGGAAAACTGCTGAAATAACAACACTTGGAAGAGGCGGCTCAGATACATCTGCAGTAGCTTTAGCCGCAGCACTAAATGCTGATGCTTGTGAAATATATACGGATGTTCCAGGTGTATTAACAACTGATCCGCGCAAAGTTAAAGACGCAAAACTTATGAGAACTATCAGTTGTGATGAAATGCTTGAATTAGCAAGCCTAGGAGCAGCAGTATTACATCCAAGAGCAGTGGAAATAGCAAGAAATTATGGGATCAAACTTGTTGTTCGCTCTAGCTTAGATAATTCAAAAGGTACAACTCTTACAAGTCTAGAAAAAAAATATATCGGTAAAGAGGGTCTCGAACTAAGCCGTCCAGTTAATGCAATTGAATTAATTGAAAATCAATCCGTAATTGCTCTATCTAATATTCCTGATCAACCAGGTATTGCAGCAGACTTATTTGAAACATTATCCAAAGGAGGGATCAATGTAGATCTAATCATCCAATCAACCCATCAAGGGCAAACCAATGACATTACCTTTACTATTTCTGAAAAAGATCTACCAATAGCAAAATTACTATGCGAACAGCTAATTAATACTCTAGGAGGAGAATTAACAACACAAAATAACATGAGTAAATTGAGTATTAGAGGGGCAGGAATTATGGGAAGACCGGGTATTGCAGCAAAGTTCTTTGAAACACTTTCAAGATCAGGAGTTAATCTACGTCTAATCGCTACTAGCGAAGTCAAGGTTAGCTGTGTAATAAATTCTGAATTAGGAACAAAAGGACTTAGATGTGCAAGTGAGGCTTTTAATTTAAAAGATAAACAAATTAAAATTAATCCAACAACTAACTTCTTAGGAGAGCCAGAAGTTAGAGGTGTGGCTTTAGATCCTAATCAAGTCCAAGTGAGCGTTATCAATGTCCCAGATATACCTGGTTCAGCAGCAACTTTATGTAGATCTTTTGCGGATGCAGGAATATGTGTTGATACAATAGTTCAATCAGAAAGAAAGAATAATCTTGATAGTAAATCAATAAGTTTTACTTTAAATAAAAATGACAGAAAAGCTGCAGATAATGCTTTAAAACCTTTACTAAAATCATGGCCAAATTCATATATCCAAGAAGGCACAGGCATAGCACGTATAAGTGCAGTTGGTTCAGGAATGGCTACACAAATAGGAACAGCTGGTCGTATGTTTAGAGCACTTGCAAATGAGAATATTAATATAAGAATGATTGCAACCAGTGAGATTAGAACCTCATGCATTATCTCTGAAAAAGATGGGGATAATGCACTCAAAGCAGTTCACAAATTCTTTAAGTTAGGCTCAACAGAATAAAAATTTATATACCAGGATTATCTTATTAATTTCTTTCTTAATTGATAAATTTTATCTCTTAATTTAGCAGCTTGTTCAAAATCTAAATCTTTAGCAAAGGTTCTCATTTTATTCTCTAGTTCTTCAATTAGAGATGGCAAGTCATCAATTGGAATATCAAGATTATCATTAATTGAATCTACTACTTCACTAGTTACTTTAATCAAATCTTGATCTGAACCTTCTTGTTGTAATTTTCTAGATAGTTCAAGAAAAGAAAGAATTGAGTTATTGGCTTTTTTACCTGCGGGCTTAGGGGTTATATTATTTTCCTGATTATAAGAATGTTGAATAAGTCTTCTCCTTTCAGTCTCTTCAATTGCTCGCTTCATTGAGTCTGTAAAGTTATCTGCATAAAGCAAAGCCATTCCTTCAGTATGTCTAGCAGCTCTTCCTATAGTTTGAATCAAAGATCTTTCTGACCTAAGAAAACCTTCTTTATCTGCATCAAATATAACTACTAAAGAAACTTCTGGGAGATCTAAACCCTCTCTTAATAAATTAACTCCTACTAAAACATCATATTCTCCAACTCTCAAATCTTGAATGATTTCAATTCTTTCAATAGAATGAATCTCAGAATGGAGATAACGAACAAGAACTCTATTCTCAGATAAATAATCAGTTAAATCCTCAGCCATTCTCTTGGTCAATGTAGTAATTAAAATTCTCTCTTTTAATTCCACTCTTTTATATATCTCTTCTAATAAATCCTCTACTTGGCCTTTAGTTGGCCTTACTTCTACAATAGGATCCAAAACACCTGTTGGTCTAATAACTTGTTCAATAATCTCATTGCCACTAATTTCTAATTCCCAATTACCGGGAGTAGCACTAATAAAGATAGTTTGATTAGCCTTTTTCCAAAACTCTTCTGATTTTAATGGTCTATTATCAGCAGCACTAGGCAATCTAAAACCATGATCAATTAAAACTTTCTTTCTAGATTGATCACCATTATACATTGCAAGTATTTGAGAACAAGTAACATGGCTTTCATCAACAACTAATAACCAATCTTTAGGGAAATAATCTATTAAACACTCAGGAGCAGAGCCTGGACTTCTTCCAGACAAATGCCTAGCATAATTTTCAACTCCATTGCAATATCCAACTTCTCGCAACATTTCTAAATCATACTTAGTCCTTTGCTCAAGTCTTTGTGCTTCTAATAATTTACCTTCCTGATTAAAAAAATTTATTTGTTCATTTAATTCCTTTTTAATATCATCTATTGCTACTAATAAGCGTTCTTTAGGTGTAACAAAATGCTTCGCAGGGTATATACTAATAGAATCTAGATCATTCAATATCTGGCCTGTAATAGGATCTATATATCTAATAGCTTCTACTTCATCACCAAAAAGCTCTATACGCACCAATCTATCATCATAAGCAGGGCCAATTTCTAAAACATCCCCCTTAACTCTAAATTTCCCCCGAGAAATCTCAACATCATTACGAAAATACTGATTAGCGACTAACTCCCTTAAGTAATCACGCAAATTTATATATTCTCCTACTTTAAATTGAACAGCTGCTTTTAGATATTCACTTGGAATACCAAGTCCATAAATACAACTAATAGATGCAACTACAATTACATCTTTCCTTTCAAATAATGATCTAGTTGCCGAATGGCGTAACATATCTATTTCTTCATTAATAGAAGATGTCTTGGCTATATAAGTATCACTTACAGGAACATAAGCTTCAGGTTGATAATAGTCATAATAAGAGATGAAATATTCAACAGCATTTTCTGGAAAGAAATCACGCAACTCATTACAAAGCTGAGCTGCAAGTGTTTTATTGTGAGCCAAAACAAGGGCTGGCCTGCCTGTCTCTGCAATAACATTTGCAATTGTAAATGTCTTGCCTGTTCCAGTTGCACCTAAAAGAGTCTGATATTCCTTACCATTATTAACACCATTTATAAGTTCTGAAATTGCTTTTGGCTGATCTCCTTTGGGCAAATAAGGTGCTTTTAAAGTATATTTAGACATAATTAATCAGCCATAAAAGAAGATTTTATTTACCTGATTAAAATCAGGTAATACTTCTAAAAAGTAAAAATACGAATTAAATAGTTTTTAAAGGTTAGTGAAAGCTTGATATTTCGAATAATTAGTTGCTGCTTTCAAAGTTTTAACCATAGCAATCATTTCCAACTCACTGCTTAAACGATTAATTGCAGAACCAATACCCACACCAGAAGCACCACTAGAAATGGCCATGGGAACAGTCACTTCGGATAAACCTGAAGCACAAATCAATGGGGCTTTACAACCTACTTCCTTCAGGCTTTGTGAAATTGTATAAGCTGCAGCAAGAGTTGGTGCCGCCTTTTCTATAAGACCAAAAGCACCTGGTTTCTTTGGCTGAGAGCTTGTGCCACCTTCTGTTTGAATTAAATCAGCACCAGCATCGATTAAATCCAAAGCTAATTTAGATTGCTGATCAAAAGGCAAGATATGAGGCACAGTTACCGATAAGACAACATCTGGAAGCAAGTTTCTAGTTTCAATAGCCAAAGCTAGAACCTCATCTGCATTGAAAAATCTTCCTTGTGGATAAAAAGAATCAAAATTACCAATCTCTATCATTGTTGCTCCAGCTTTTATGGCCTCTGGGAAAGCCTTGGGTTCAACTGAACTAACACAAATCGGAACATTTGAAATTTCAATTGAAGCTCTTACTAATTCGGGTTCACATGCTATATCAAGCAAATCTGCTCCACCAAGCGATGCAGATTTAACAACTTTGGTGACTAAACCCTTATCAAAATTATTTAATCCAGTAATAACTTTCAAAACCGAATGATTCAAAAAACTCTGCTTAAGTGCATAAGGAAGATTGTGAAGACGCGACATTAAATGAAGAACGAATAACCTAATTGTGATATTAGTTCGAGATCAGGAACTAACCACCATCTATCTAGAGAATTAGGTAAAACAGATGTCCATATCAAATGTTAATAAAAAACCATGGAGCAAATGGCATCAACGACTCCACAAAAGTTTAAGAGCTAAAAAAGATCTTTTGCCTATTGATGCTTGTCTTTTGCTATCAATCTCTGGAGGGCAAGATTCCATGGCACTGCTGAAGTTAATGATTGATCTCCAAAGAATCTATAATTGGAAATTAAATATTTGGCATGGAGACCACTGCTGGCACAATAATTCAAGCAAGATTTGTCAAGAACTCAAGGAATGGTGCGAAGTCCGAAAGCTTCCTTTTTATTCGGATAAGACTAATAAAAAAATAATTTCCTCTGAAGAAAAGGCTAGAGTCTGGCGTTATGAAAAACTGTGCGAACAAGCAAAACACTTGACAAAAAAGAACCCTTCTTTTCCCTGTCAATATGTGTTAACTGGTCATACAGGTAGTGATCGCGCAGAAACATTTATTATGAATCTTGCAAGAGGGGCATATTTAGGAGGCTTAAGTAGTCTTAAAGAATCAAGAAATCTAAAAGAAAACATCGAGCTTATTAGACCAATGATTGATTTTGATCGAAAAGATACCATACAAATTTGTAATGATATGAATTTACCCGTTTGGATTGATCCATCTAATAATGATATTAAATTAAGCCGAAATAGAGTGAGAAAAGAAATAATTCCAGTATTAGAAGACCTTCATTCCGGAAGCAGTATTAGAATAGCTAATTTGGCAGATAAACTTTCTAGTTTGAGTGATGATCATAATCAATTAACCACACTAGCTATTGAAGCAATAAAGACACTAGAAGGTATTGATAGAGGAAAAATTAATAAACTATCAATTAAAGTTAGATCAATGATTTTTGCTCGTTGGTTAGCAGATAAATCAGCACCTTTTATTTCATCGAGTCAGCTTTTAGAATTAAGTGACAAGGTTTCAAAAGGGAAGCCATCAGGATCGATACAATTATCGAAAAGATGGCAAATTAAATGGGATAAAACTTCAATAACACTTATTGAACCACTCTAGTTAAATCAAAATGAACTAACCAATTGCAGAGCGACGACGCCTAGTTCTTCCAGTAGGTTCTTCAGATTGAGATTCAACTTTATCAGTAGAAGAAACATTTAGATTATTGGATACTTTTGATATATCACTGGTTTTAGCAATAGGAGTTTTTTTAGGAGTTGGCTTAACATTATCTGTTTCATCAGTTCTACCTTTATATGCAGGGGTACCACCAGGTGCAGGTTGTACTAAGCAAAGAATCAAAGGTTCAACCTGCAATTCTCTGCGCATTCTTCTTGCCAAACCAGATTCAACTTCTCTCTGAAATCCAATCCAATCAACCTCAACAGAATTTGCGCTCACTTGCCTAGAAAGTTGTTTCCAACGATTTTGTAAAACCCAAATAATCTCTTTCTCAGTCCAAAGAGACATTTTTCTAGGCTCAGCAGTTGTAACTACACCTCTCAAGTTTACTCGCGGCGGTGCAACCATGACTCCATCAGTACTAACTGCTACAAGCAAAGTTATTACACCATCCTCGGCTAATTGCTGTCTTTCTTTTAAAACCCTTGCATCAACAATTCCTGTTCTTGAAGCATCTAAAAGTTCTATACCAGCTTTAACTGGCTGACCTCTTGTAATTGAATCCGGAGTAAGTTGAACAACATCTCCATTTTCAAGAAGTAAAATATTATTTTCTGGAACTCCCATAGTTTGAGCACTTTTGCTATGGCATACAAGCATCCTATGTTCCCCATGAACTGGCACAAAATACTTAGGCCTCGTTAAAGCAAGCATTAACTTCTGATCCTCTTGGAATCCATGGCCTGATACATGGATTCCTTCTCCTTTTCCATAGATAACTTTTGCACCGAGTTGCATTAAACGATCAATAGTATTTACAACAGAAATTGTGTTACCTGGTATAGGACTAGCTGAAAAAATGACCGTATCAGTTGTTTTAATTTGTACATGTTGATGATCACCTCGTGAAATGCGGCTTAATGCAGCTAAAGGTTCCCCTTGACTTCCAGTCATCAGCAACAATGTTTCTCGATCTGGCATATCTCTAATTTGTTTGATAGGAACAAATAATTCATCAGGTGCCTTCATATATCCTATTTCTCTAGCTTTGGCAATTACATTCAGCATTGATCTACCAAGTAATCCAACCTTTCTGCCATGTTTTAAAGCAAGTTCCAAAATCATCGCCACCCGATGGATTGAACTAGCAAAGGTTGTAATGATGACTCTTCCTTCAGCTTCAGCTACATGTTTCTCTAAAGAAGGAAATACTGTTCTTTCTGAAGGACACCAACCAGGAACTTCAGCATTTGTTGAATCACTAAATAAACATAAAACGCCTTTCTCCCCATGGTGAGCAAGACGTGAAAGATCAAAATGTTCACCATCAACAGGAGTATGGTCAAACTTAAAATCACCCGTAAATATAATTGTTCCAACTGGTGTACTAATAGCCAAAGAAAAACTATCTGCCATTGAGTGAGTATTACGAATAAACTCAACTGAAAAAGACTGGCCAACTTTAACCACATCTCTAGGAGCAACAGTTTGAATAGTGGTTCTATCAGTTACCCCCGCTTCTTCCATCTTTCCTTGAAGCATTGACATCGCTAAGCGAGGTCCATAAATCACTGGAATATTGAAATGCTTCAAATGATGAGAAATACCACCTATATGATCTTCATGTCCATGAGTAACAATCATTCCTCGTATTCTCTTTTGATTCTCGCGCAAATAACTCGTATCTGGCATTACAACATTTACTCCATGCATTCCATCACTGGGGAAAGCCAAGCCTGCATCAACAAGCATTAATTCATCGCCATATTCAAAGACACATGTATTCTTCCCAATCTCATGTAGACCTCCTAAAGGAATTACCCTTAATGAAGGCTGTTTTTGCTTTTGATTAACATTGCGAGAATCAATTGTTTTCTGAGTACTGGTGGTCATGGATCAGTATAAAAATAGAACAGAAGATGAAACAGTTTTTGAGATAGGGCTCTCAATAAGCCAATTTGAAGAAAAAAGCTAGGTAATTTCCAAGGCGGAAATGATTGTCATAAGTTCTTCTTTCATAGGATTGTTCAAAGGAATCAATGGACTTCTAGGTTCGCCTACAGGCCATCCAATTATTTCAAGAGCAGCTTTTATAGGTATAGGGTTGGTTGTAGCAAATAATGCTTTAAATAAAGGCTGCAAATTTTCATGATAGCTAAGAGCGAGAGTAAATTGTCCTAAAAAATATGATTCAATCATTGCTTTTAAACGTGGACCAACAATATGACTAGCTACACTGACTACTCCAACCGCACCCACAGACAACATAGGAAGAAGCAAGCCATCATCTCCACTATATATTGCCAAATCAGAGCCACAAAGCATTCTTAATTCAGTAACTTCATTTGTATTGCCACTTGCAGCTTTAAAACTAACAATATTTGAACAATTCATAAGCTTATAAACAGTTGCAGGAGAAATTGAACATCCCGTTCTTCCTGGAATGTTATATAGCATTAACGGTAAATCCGGGGCTGAATTTGCAATTGCACGAAAATGACCTTCAAGTCCTTCTTGAGGGGGCTTATTGTAATAAGGAACCACTACTAGTGCTCCGTCAGCGCCGGCAGCTGCTGCTTTAGCAGTTGCATTAACTGCCTCATCAGTACTGTTGCTACCTGTACCTGCCAATACCTTTACGCCTTTACCAACAGAATTTCTAACTGTTTCAAGCAATTTGTTTTGCTCATCCCAACTAAGTGTTGGAGACTCCCCAGTAGTGCCACAAACCACAATTCCATCAGAGCCTTGTTCCACTAAATATCGAGCCAACTTATCAGCTAAGGAAAAATCTACATTTCCTTCTGAATCAAAAGGAGTGACCATTGCAGTCAACAAACGGCCAAAAGGTGCTTTAGATAATTGTGCAACATTAGTCATGATCTTTTCAGCAAAAGTTCTGCAATTTGAATGGCATTTAATGCAGCACCTTTACGTATTTGATCTCCGCAAAGCCACAATTCTAAAGAATTGGGATTACTGAGATCTTGGCGCACTCTTCCAACTGCAATAAAATCTTTCCCTGTAACATCTGTTGGCATTGGGAATCTATTGGCTTCAATATCCTCCAATAGTTCAACTCCTGAAGCATTTCTCAAAATTGTTCTAGCTTCTTCTACTGGGAAAGGTTCGCCAAATTCAATATTAACTGATTCAGAATGAGCTCTGAATACAGGTACTCTTACACAAGTCGCAGTAAACCGAAGATTAGGTTGAGCCAATATTTTGCGTGTCTCATTAATCATTTTCATTTCCTCTTCACAATAATTATTTCTATCTAATGGAGAATTGTGAAGGAACAAATTAAAAGCCAAGGAATACGGCAAAACCTCACTACTTGGAGTTTTTCCATTTAATACATCTCTACTAAGATCTTGTAATTCTTTCATAGCTCTTGCCCCTGCCCCACTTGCAGATTGATAAGTTGATACAACAACTCTATGAATTGGCAATCTGCATCCTAATGGACCTAAAATTAATGATAATAAAATCGTTGTGCAATTTGGATTTGCAATAACTCCTTGATGCTGAAATAAATGTTGAGGATTAACCTCAGGTACTACCAAAGGAACATCTGGATCCATTCTAAAAGCACTAGAATTATCAATCATCACAGCACCATAAGAATTAATTACCTCTCTCCATCTCTTGGAAATAGATCCTCCGGCAGATGCTAAAACCAAGTCAACTCCACGAAATTTTTCTGCAGATACATTTTCTATTAAAACCTCCTTACCCTTAAACAAATGTCTCTTACCTGACGATCTTTCTGATGCCAATAAGCGCAATTCGTTTATAGGAAAAGACCTTTGTTCAAGAATTTTAAGAATTTCCAAGCCAACTGCCCCACTTGCTCCTAAGACAGCAACTGTTAAAGGACGATCAGGAAGGAAAGAATGATTAAAAGTCAAACTGATTCAATGTAAAAATTAGCTTTCAGAAGAAGATAGCTCATATCCAAATTTTATAAATTCAAAGAAAATGATGTCCAAAAATCGATAAAACAAACATTGTTTGGATAGATAGTCTTAACCTTCCTTAGTGTAATAGGCAAATTAGCTTAGATTCTTACCTAACCAATGAGTAATTCCAAAGTACAAATAAAAACCAAATCACTACCGAATAGTCGTATTGCTATTGAATTTGAAGTGCCAGCTCAAGAATGCAAAAGCAGTTTTGAAGAATCACTATCAACTTTGTCAAAATCAGCTAATCTTCCAGGATTTCGTAAAGGAAAAGTACCTAAAGCAGTAATACTTCAGCAGCTTGGTTCTAAAAGAATTCAAGCTACTGCTTTAGAGAAATTATTAGAAAAGATTTGGAAGCAAGCACTAGAAGATAAATCTTTTAAACCATTATCCGAACCTGAATTGTCAGGCGGTTTTGATGCATTATTGGAAAACTTCAATACTGAAAAGTCCCTTTTTATTATTCTAGAAGCAGATATACCTCCTACTCCTAAGCTAAAATTAACCAAAGGGCTTACAGCTGAATATGAATTAATCACTTTTCAAGAAAGCAAAGTAGATGAACTCATTGAACAATCTCGAAAGCAACTAGCAACTATTGTTCCTGTAGATAATAGGCCAGCAGCTAAAGGAGATATAGCAGTACTAAATTTTAAAGGGACTTTTTCTGATGATGGTAGTGAAATAGAAGGCGGAAAAGGTGAATCGATGGATATAGAACTAGAAGAAGGTCGTATGATTCCTGGCTTTATCGAAGGAGTTTATGGCATGAAAATAAACGAAGAAAAAACAATAGATTGTATATTTCCAAAAGATTATCAAGATGAGAAAGCTAAAGGAAGAAAAGCAAATTTTGAAATCCAACTCAAAGATCTTAAAACCAGAGAGCTTCCTGAGCTAAACGATTCTTTTGCCAAACAAGCTGGCGATAAAGAAAATATGAAAGAATTAATAAGTGATCTCACTAATCGTTTAAAAGAAGATACTAAAAGAAAAAACATAGTCAATCGTCAAGAATCATTGCTTGATGCTCTTGTGGACCAACTTGAAGTAGAACTACCCAAAGCTCTTATTGATCAAGAAATAAGAAATTTAATAGAACAAACAGCAAGAAACTTTGCTCAACAAGGAATGGATGTGAAATCAACTTTTACTTCTGAACTTGTTAATTCTCTAATGGAATCTTCCAAACCTGAAGCAGAAGCTAATCTTAGAAAAAACTTAGCTATTACTGCATTAGCAGAAAAAGAAAATATAGAGGTTGAAGAAAAAATTATTAATCAAAAACTTAAGGAAGTAAAGGAAGAACTAGCAAAAGAAAAGAATATTGATCAAGATAAACTTCGCCAAGCTGTTATTGATGATTTACTGCAAGAAAAAGTTTTTGCCTGGCTAGAAGAGAATAATACAGTGGTAGAAAAAAACAAAAGTAAAGGCTCTAACAAAAAAGAAAACACTTCTAGTAAGGCGAAAAAAAAATCAAAGGCTGACAAAATAAATGAAGATTCACCCGAAAAATAAATTTAACTTATAGATTATTTATAAACAGGAGTTAAACGCCACGGTGATTAAAGACAAGCTTGAACATCCTATACAAAACAAGTGGAAGGGAGATATTCCAGTTTCTGGGCCTGGAATACTTCCAACAGTTGTTGAACAATCAGGACGAGGTGACAGAGCCTTTGACATTTACTCAAGACTGTTGAGAGAAAGAATAATTTTTTTAGGTACTGAAGTGAATGACCAAGTCGCAGATGCACTAGTAGCCCAAATGCTTTTTCTAGAAGCGGATGATCCAGAAAAAGATATTCAGCTTTATATCAACTCTCCAGGAGGTTCAGTTACCGCAGGGCTGGCTATTTACGACACGATTCAACAAGTATCTCCTGATGTGGTCACAATCTGTTATGGCTTAGCAGCAAGTATGGGAGCTTTCTTATTAACAGGAGGAGCAAAAGGAAAAAGGCTTGCTTTACCAAATGCACGAATAATGATCCATCAACCTCTTGGAGGAGCTCAAGGTCAAGCTGTTGAAATTGAAATTCAAGCAAAGGAAATTCTCTTCCTAAAAGACACATTGAATAAGTTGCTTTGCGAACACACTGGCCAATCTCTTGAAAGGATTTCTGAAGATACTGACAGAGACCACTTTCTTTCTCCTCAAGAAGCGGTTGAATATGGCCTGATAGATAAAGTAGTGAACAGCATCAACTAAAGAGGAATCGTTAAGGAAAGCTGACTAATCATCATTTTGCGACGATCCTGTAAATAGAGCTGATCATTCTTTAATAGATCTTCTTCTAAACCTGTTGGTATTTTCTAAATTCGATGGCAAAATTTGAAGCCCATCTTAAATGTTCTTTTTGTGGCAAGTCACAAGAGCAAGTAAGAAAATTGATTGCAGGCCCAGGAGTTTATATTTGTGATGAATGTATAGACCTTTGTAATGAAATACTTGATGAAGAACTTTTAGAAAATACTGGTAAAGCAAAGCAGGTAAATGAAACCAAAATCGGAGCATCCTCATCTGCTGTATCCAAACCTGCTCCGAAGCTCTCCTCTATACCAAAGCCAATAGAAATAAAGAACTTTTTAGACAAACAAGTTGTAGGACAAGAAGAAGCTAAAAAAATTCTTTCTGTGGCTGTTTATAATCACTACAAACGACTTGCTTGGCAGAGCAATGACGAAAACATTGAAATAGATCTGACAACTACAAAGCTACATAAATCAAACATTTTGCTTGTTGGTCCTACTGGCAGTGGAAAAACACTTCTAGCCCAAACTCTTGCAGAACTTCTTGACGTACCATTTGCAGTTGCAGATGCTACAACCCTTACTGAAGCAGGTTATGTAGGTGAAGATGTTGAAAATATTCTTCTAAGGCTTCTCCAGAAATCAGATATGGATGTAGAGCTTGCTCAAAGAGGAATTATATATATCGATGAAATAGATAAAATTGCTAGAAAAAGTGAAAATCCTTCTATCACAAGAGATGTTTCAGGGGAAGGTGTTCAGCAAGCTCTATTAAAAATGTTAGAAGGGACAATAGCAAATGTACCTCCACAAGGAGGTAGGAAACATCCTTATCAAGACAATATTCAGATTGATACGAGTCAAATATTATTTATTTGTGGTGGAGCATTTGTTGGCCTTGAGGATATTGTCCAAAAAAGACTTGGTCGAAATTCAATAGGCTTTATGACTAGCGATAACCGTAGTAAAAATCGTAAAAATAATAATATTCAAATTAATGAGATATTAAAAGATTTAGAACCAGATGATTTAGTGCGTTATGGATTAATACCTGAATTCATAGGAAGAATGCCTGTTAATGCTGTTTTGGAACCATTAAATGCAGATGCATTAGAGGCAATTCTTAAAGAGCCAAGAGATGCTGTTGTAAAACAATTTATAACTTTAATGAATATGGATAATGTAAAACTAACTTTTGAAGATAGCGCAATAGAATCAATTGCAAAAGAAGCCTTCAGAAGAAAAACTGGTGCAAGAGCTTTGCGAGGTATTGTTGAAGAATTAATGCTTGATTTAATGTATTCTTTGCCTTCACAAGAAGATATCAAGCACTGTAATATTACACAAGAGATGGTAGAGGCAATGACTGGAGCAAAGATAGTTAGCCTTCCTAAATCTGATGAAAGGAAAAACAAGGAATCAGCATAGTCTGGCAAATTTGCATTACAATTAATTTCTTGAAATGTCATTGTCAATCTTCTGTTGATATTGCAAAAATGCAACATGATCACAACATACATACCAATACATCATAAATACCGCCCAAAACGTTTCGATCATCTTGTAGGACAAGAATCAATTGTTGCTACACTTAAGCAAGCTCTGCTAACAAATAGAATTGCACCAGCCTATCTATTTTGTGGTCCTAGAGGTACGGGAAAAACATCAAGTGCAAGAATTCTAGCTCGATCATTAAATTGTCTCAAAAGTAATAAGCCCACTATTGAACCATGCGGTAAATGCAACTTATGTAAAGAAATCGAGAAAGGTACCGCGTTAGATATTATTGAAATTGATGCTGCATCTAATACAGGTGTAGAAAATATTAGAGAGTTAATAGAAAAAGCACAATTCTCCCCTGTACAGGCTAGATGGAAAGTTTATGTAATTGATGAATGTCATATGCTTTCCACAGCTGCATTTAATGCACTATTAAAAACTCTTGAAGAACCTCCAGCAAACACAGTTTTTGTATTAGCCACAACTGATCCACAAAGACTACTTCAAACTATTTTGAGTAGATGTCAAAGATTTGACTTCCGTAGAATTACTATGAGCGCATTAACTGATCATTTGCAAATGATCGCTACTAAAGAGAAAATTGATATTGACAAAGAATCTATAAACTTAATAGCTCAACGTTCTGAAGGGGGATTAAGGGATGCAGAAAGCTTGCTTGATCAACTAAGTCTGCTTAAGCCCCCAATTAGATTGCAATCAGTATGGGAATTGCTTGGTGAAGTTCCTGAAAGGGAACTCATTAAACTTGCTTGCTCATTAAAAGATAAAGACTCTATTTCCTTAGTAAAAACATGCAGAATGCTTTTTGATCAAGGTAAAGAGCCTATTGCAATATTACAAGGAGTCACAGCGATACTAAGAGATCTAGTAATAGTAAAATCATTACCAGGATCAGAGAATTTATGTAGTATTTCCAAAAATTCTCATGCTCATTTAAAAGAAATAGCAGACAAGTTAAATATAGAAATTATTCTATCTTGGCAAACATATTTGAAAGGAACAGAAGTACAAATTCGCCAAAGCCTGCAACCGCGTTTATGGCTCGAGGTTATCCTGATTGGTATAATGGGAAACCAATTAAATATCAATCAAAATGTTAATAATAAAATAATTAATCCTGAATCTTCAGAAATTGAAAATGAAAACAAGGTTCAATTAGCTACAAATACTTTTATATCTAAATCTAAAGATGTAGATAAAGAGGAAAAATCAACATATGATTTATCGAATATTTGGGAAGAAATACTTTCTAAAGTCGAACTACCTTCAACCAGAATGCTCTTATCTCAGCAAGCAAAGTTAACTGAATTAACAGAAAGTAAAGCAGAAATAAGAATAGCAGCAAATTGGATAGGAATGATTCAAAGCAGAAAAAGCATTATTGAAAAAGCGATTTTTGACTCCATTGGTAGTCATCGAGAATTATCTATAGAAAAACAGTTAATTTCTAGCAAAGAAAACATAAGAAAAGATCAAGATATTGTAAATAATAAAACTATAAGAGAAGAAATTGTAAAAAAAGAAGTTGCAAAAGATAGCAAGCCTATAAACGAAGAGATATCAAAAAAAACAGACGATTTACTTGATGAGAAAACTGAAAATTTTGCTAATTTCTTTAATGGTGAAGTAGTTGATTTAGACAACAATAACTAGTTACCTTTATGTATTGTCTTCGCCCAAACTAAAGTTTTAGCCCTAAAAGCCATTCTCAATGTTACTAAAGGTATTATAAAAAACCAATGTGATAGATAAATGATTGCTAAAAATAAATTTATTAAATTTGGGTTAGGTATTGGTGGTCCATCATTCACTCTTAATCTACAACCTCGAAAATATGCTAATCCTGAAACACTAAATGCAATTATTGATAAAGGGAAATAAGCTGGAATTGTTTTTGTTAAAATAGAAGCTAATAAATCAACAAATGATATTACAGGCAATGCATATTGCAAAAGAAAAAAGACCGCAAGATCTAATTTCTGAGAAATCTTTATCCTATTAGAAATTAATAAAGGCCAGTAATCAAAAAAACGTTGCAAACCTCCTTCAGCCCAACGTTTTCTTTGCCGAATTAAAGCATTTAATGTTTCAACACCTTCTTCTTCAACTGGGAGATCCCAAAGAATGCCAACAAAAAAGCCAGAAATCAATAAACGAAAGCTTAGATCCAGGTCATCAGTAACTGTATCCTCATTAAAACCCCCACATTGATCCAACGATTTACGATTTAAAAGTGCTCCATTACCTCTTAGTTCAACTACTCCTCCCATTGCCTGACGACCTTGCTGAATCACAGTATCCATAGCCATCTCCATTGCTTGACAACGAGTAAGTAAATTTTTCTGTGAATTGACAACCGCTTTTCTTAATTGGACAGCAGACCAATTACCTTCATTTGCAAACGGGATCAATCTGAGCAATATATCCTCAGAAAAACCAGCATCAGCATCCAAAACAAAAACCCATTTTCCATTAAGTTCTTTCAAAGCATGATTAAGAGCACCAGACTTACCTCCACCCATCTCTCTAGAACGATTTACAACTTTTAAATCAGAAAATTGTTGATTTAATTCTTTTAAAATCAAAGGTGTACTATCTTGACTGCCATCATTAATGACGCATATCTTGATTTTTGTCTGAGGATACCTAATCTCAAAAAGCCTTTGAACCAACCTTCCAACTACAGCTTCTTCATCTCTTGCTGATACTAAAATATCGACTGACGGTAATTCTTTTTGATTTTCCTGCTCATTGAACACAATACAATCTGGAAATTTCTCAGAAGAACTAAAGACAACTTTGATGGCATAAAAACCAAGAAAAATAGCAAGAGTTATCGCTGGAAAAAGACTTTTGGTTGATTCAATACAATGTGGTAATGATCCTGCTAAAACACAACCAATCAAAAACAAAAAAGATTTGACGCGTCGGTTTTCTCCATTAATGCAAAGTGCTGACATTGGAATACCGAGTTTCAACCAGAGAATCTAAAGTTTATAACCAAAAACTATTTAAAAGTTTCATATGTTGTCCCTGGGTAGTAATGATTAAGAATTTGACGAGTAGTCCATCCTCTATGAGCCAAGTCAACAGCTCCAGATTGAGACATCCCCACACCATGACCGAAACCACCTCCAATAAATTCCCAGACACCTGGTTTAATTTCCTCTACATAAAACAAAGTGCTTGGTAAATTCCTCAAGGTTCTTCGGATATCATCTAATCGAAGAATAGTATTTGGCTGACCTTTTTTACCAAGAATTTCCAAAGATATAACTCTTCCACTAGCTCCGCGCTCAAGTATATTTATTTTTCGAGGTATTCCAATTTTAGAATTTCGTAAAGCTAAAAATTGTTTAATTTGATTAGCATTCATGATTCTTTTCCATCTAAAGAGGTGGTGATTATTCCCATAAGCTCCGTCTCTTTTCAAAAGTAATCTTTTTATATGAGAAATATCATCAAAAGGAATAGAAAACTGTTTTTCCCATCTAGAAGAACCATCTACAAATGTTTTCAAATAAGGTAAAGCTCCTATAGACCAAGCCTCATTGGCACCAGCACTCACTCCACCATTAGTAGCATGATAAACAGCATTTATAGGTCTACCTTTCCACTTCAGTACTTTTTCCTGAGTATGACTAATAGCTAAAGCTACTTCATTATTGGCTTTAGAAGGATCTTTATAAACTTGACACTGTGTATCACTGCACAAATGATATCCATCTATCTCAAATCTCTGACTATTGGCAATTGCCCAAGTTCTTGCCAAAACTGCCTGAGCAGATAATGCAGCAATAGGAGAGTTGCTTCCCATCTCGTGAGGAAGCACCCCAAGCAAATATTTCTCAATAGGAACCTTCTCTATAAGTGTCCAAGTTCCATATGCATCTGGCTTTAAAAAAAAAGGCCCAGAATATAAACCTTCCTTAAATAACAAACCATCAGGAGCAATAATTTTAATTTCTCCTGATAACAAAAAACTTCCAGAATTCAATTGTAAAACTGGGCGAATTTCATGCAAAACCTTCTCTTCAAATAAATTAAATTTCAGGCCTTTGGGTAATTTAATATTTTTAGAAACCCAAATTTCCCAATCTGACGGATGTGCAATTATATTTTCCACACCATCTTGATCCAATAAAAACGCAATCCTATTAGCAGACTCAAAACTGGAAAAGGGTCCAATTACTTGTCTAGAAAAAGTTTCTGGTGACTCCAGTACTATTTTCCTCCAGCCAATCTTTATTTTAGAAGATTTATGGATTAATCCATTTTCATCCTCTAAAATCAAAGGTTTTCCATTACTCAATAATTCCAAATATGATTGATATGAACTTGATAAATATGAACTATCTGATGAATTTTTTCCTAAATACTGTTCTAAACTAACCAATAAATGATTAGTGTCTTTAATATTTAAAGGCTTATTAATAAATCTATGAGTTTGCCAATACAAATTTGAATTAATTTTATCTTCTGCTAAATAGACTCCATTCAGTCCACCAAATAAAAGCAAAAAGCTACAAAATAAATATGATTTTTGAGAAAAAGTTTTTTGCATCAAAAGCGAAAAAAATAAATCATGAAAAACAGTTAATCAGTAGTCCATTTTACGTATAGGGGGATTAGGAAGTAGAGTGAGGAATAATATTTGTTTGACTGCTTGAAATGCCTAAACTAAAAACTCGCAAAGCAGCAGCAAAAAGGTTTAAAGTTACTGGGACTGGCAAATTCATGCGAAGAAGAGCTTTCCACAATCACTTGCTTGATCATAAGAGCTCTAAGCTAAAGCGTCATTTATCAACAAAAGCTGTTGTTGATGAACGTGATGCAGACAACGTTAGCCTAATGATGCCTTACAGCTAACTTGTACTTTTCCATAAAGTACGTTTTTAAATCACAACATTTTATCTTGTCTCATGTCACGCGTTAAAAGGGGAAATGTAGCTAGAAAACGGAGAAACAAAATACTCCGATTAGCAAAAGGATTCCAAGGTAGTAATGGAACTTTATTTCGTACAGCCAATCAAAGGGTTATGAAGGCTCTATGCAATGCATATAGAGACAGAAAGAGGCGTAAACGTGATTTTAGAAGACTTTGGATCTCTCGAATCAATGCTGCAGCTAGATTAAATGGGATTAGTTATAGCAAATTAATTGGATATCTTAAAAAATCTGATATCAGAATCAATAGGAAAATGCTATCTCAATTAGCTATTGTTGATCCAAAAAATTTTAAAGCGATTGTTAGTGGTTTAAAGAATTAATTTTATTAACTATAGTTGTAATGAATTAAATATATTTATTATTTTATTAGAATATGTTCTCTTATTCATTAAATCAATAACTAGTAAAAGAATTATTTTTAACCATGTCAACATCTCTACCGCAAACATATCTCATAATATTAGGTAGTTTATTGTTTATTCTTGCAATTGTAGTAGGTAGGCAAGTATTCAAAGTCAGACGAAACGAAATGAATCTTGTCAAACTCGAAAGAGATGGTGCAGTTAGCTCTAATGATTCAGCTAAACTTTATGAACTTGGCTCTGCTCAGTTAAATAAAAGATTATACCCACAAGCAACAAATACTCTAAAACAAGCATTAAAAGAAATCAAAGATGAGCCAGATGATGCTAGAGCAATTATTGAAAATGCTTTAGGCTTTGCATTAGCAGCGCAAGATAATTTCAATGAAGCAATTAAGCATTATAAAAATGCAATTAAATACAAGTCTAATTATCCAGTAGCAATGAATAATCTAGCTTTTGCTAAACAAAAAATATCAGAAAAAGATGAGGCATTTGAAATATATAAAAAAGTTTTAGAAATGGATCCAGGCAACAAGACAGCAAATAGACAAATTAAAAATATTAACAAAATAAATAAAAATAGTTCAGATAAAATTATATATAAGAAAGGTTTTTAAATCATGAAGAATACACTCATTATACAATGGAAATAGAAGCTTCTTCCTTATATATTGGAAACAAATGTTTTCAAAGTAGACTTTTAGTTGGTACAGGTAAATATAAAAATCAATCTGAAATGCATGAATGCCTAATTAAATCAAAATGTGAAATAGTTACAGTAGCCATAAGAAGAATTCAATCAGCAGACTTTTCTCACAAAGGATTAATTGAAGCAATTAATTGGAAGAAGTTTTGGATGCTACCCAATACAGCTGGATGTGAAAATGCAGAAGAAGCAGTTCGCATTGCAAAAATGGGACGAGAGCTTGCAAAGATTGCAGGACAAGAAGAAAATAATTTCATCAAGTTGGAGGTTATCCCTGACCGTCGCTATCTACTCCCTGATCCCTTTGGAACACTTAAAGCTGCTGAGCAGCTTGTCAAAGAAGGTTTTGAAGTACTGCCTTATATAAATGCTGATCCACTATTAGCAAAAAGACTTGAAGAGATAGGTTGCTCATCTGTTATGCCTCTTGGTTCAGCAATTGGATCTGCCCAAGGAATTTTAAATGAAAGTAATATTCAAATCATTATTGAAAATGCGAAAGTGCCGGTAATAATTGATGCTGGTATAGGTGTTCCAAGTGACGCAGCAAAAGCAATGGAAATGGGAGCAGATGCAGTTCTAATAAATAGTGCAATAGCATTAGCAAAAGATCCAAACGCAATGGCAGAAGCTATGCATCAAGGCGTAGAAGCAGGTTACAAAGCTTTCTTAGCAGGGCGTTTGGAAAAAAGTGTTAAAGCCAATCCAAGTTCGCCTATTAGTGGAATATCAAACTCAACATTAGAAATTAAGGATAACGGTAAGTAACATAAGCTTTCAAAACAAAGAAGAAGTTCATAATCTCGCTGAGAACTATTCCTAAAATGACAGTTACTAAAGAATCTGGGGGCAGGTTAAATGCATTTGCAAATGAACCGGAAATTGACGTAATTTCCTCAGAAACAAGTAATTTCAAGCTTAGTCAGTTTCTCGTAATCATTTTTTCTCTAGCGTTTATTGGTATTATTGGAATTTATCTGATTTTCAAGTGAAGCCTTATAGTAGTTTTTCTAGTATTGGGTCTTTTGATCTTCACTCCAGGAGTTTTGGGTGAAAATTTTTGTTCTAGGTGGTGACGGCTTCTGTGGCTGGCCTTGTTCAGTCAACTTGGCTGAACATGGACACGATGTTTTAATCGTGGACAACCTTAGTCGTCGAAAAATAGATATCGATCTTGAAGTCGAATCTCTTACTCCAATTTCAAATATTGGTGATCGTTTAAAAGCATGGACAGAAGTAGGCGGAAATCCTATTCGTTTTACTCAACTTGACATCGCAAACGAGTATCAACGATTGCTCGATCTAATTATTGAAGAACGTCCAGAAGCAATTGTTCATTTTGCTGAACAGCGTGCTGCTCCCTATTCAATGAAAAATAGTGCTACTAAGAGATATACAGTAGACAACAATGTAAATGGGACTCATAACCTTTTAGCAGCAATTGTTGAATCTTGCTTAGATATTCATGTGGTACATCTAGGCACAATGGGAGTCTATGGATACGGCTCGCATCGAGGGGCAACTATCCCTGAAGGGTATCTCAAAGTAGAAGTCCCACAACCTGATGGCAGCAGATTTGAAGAAGAGATTCTTCATCCTGCTAGTCCTGGGAGTGTATATCATATGACGAAAACACTAGACCAACTTCTTTTCCTCTATTACAACAAAAACGACAACATCAAAATTACAGATCTTCATCAAGGGATTGTTTGGGGAACAAATACGGACGCAACTTCTAGAGACCCACGATTAACTAATAGATTTGACTATGATGGAGACTATGGAACTGTGCTCAATAGATTTCTCATGCAAGCTGCTATTAACTACCCATTAACAGTGCATGGAACAGGAGGTCAAACTCGTGCATTTATCCATATTCAAGATTCAGTCAAATGTGTTCAACTAGCTTTAGAAAATCCTCCTAAAACAGGGGAAAGGGTAAAAATATTTAATCAAATGACAGAGAGTCATCAAGTGGGTGAATTAGCGAAAAAAGTAGCTGCCTTAACTGGTGCTGAAGTTAATTATCTGCCAAATCCTCGAAACGAGGCAGTAGAAAATGATTTAATAGTCGATAATCGATGCTTTATTGAACTTGGACTTAAGCCAACTACATTGGATGATGGTCTTTTAACCGAAGTTGTAGAAGTAGCGAAAAAATGGTCTGATAGATGCGATCGAAAACGTATACCATGTATTTCTGCATGGACTTCAACCCAAGCAAAAGCTATAGAAAAGCCTCAATAAATTTTTAAAGTGAAAATAGCTTTTTTTACCGAGACTTTTCTTCCAAAAGTAGATGGAATAGTAACTCGTTTAACTAAAACTATTGAAAGTTTAATCAACGCTGGAGATGAAGTGGTTGTCTTTTGTCCCGATGGTTGCCCAGATGAATATATGGGAGCAAAGGTAATTGGAGTACCAGCTATGCCACTTCCACTTTATCCAGAGCTTAAACTTGGTCTTCCAGGAGCAACAGTTTCAGACACTATTGATAATTTCAAACCAGACTTAATCCATGTAGTAAATCCCGCTGTACTTGGGCTAGGCGGAATTTGGTTAGCAAAAACAAATGGGATTCCATTAATTGCTAGTTATCATACCCACTTACCTAAGTATCTAGAACATTATGGGATGGGGATGCTAGAACCACTTTTATGGGAGCTGCTAAAAGCAGCTCATAATCAAGCGCTTTTAAATCTTTGCACTTCTACAGCAATGGTAAAAGAGCTAAGTGAAAAAGGAATTCAGAACACTGCACTTTGGCAAAGAGGAGTGGATACAGAGGTTTTCAGACCTGATTTAAGAAATGATGCTATGAGAAAAAAACTTTTGGGAGGTTTTAGTGATAAACAATCACTCTTGATATATGTAGGCAGATTATCTGCTGAAAAACAAATTGAAAGAATCAAACCCGTTTTAGATGCTCTTCCAGATACAAGACTTGCACTAGTAGGGGATGGTCCTTATAGAAGTCAACTCGAAAAGATATTTGAAAATACTGCTACTACATTTGTTGGTTACTTATCAGGAGAAGAGCTGGCGAGTGCTTATGCATCAGGTGACGCATTCTTATTCCCCTCTAGCACAGAAACATTGGGATTAGTGCTATTAGAAGCAATGGCTGCGGGCTGTCCAGTTGTAGGCGCAAATAAAGGAGGTATACCAGATATCATTACAGATGGAATAAATGGATGCCTTTATGATCCAGATGGAGAAAATAATGGCTCAGAAAGTCTTATAAATGCAACCAAGAAACTTCTAGGAAATAAAAATGAACGTCAAGAAATGAGAAACTCAGCAAGATTAGAAGCAGAGCGCTGGGGATGGCCAGGAGCTACAGAACAATTAAGGAGTTTTTACAAGACAATATTAGAAAAACAAATAAACGATCTGGCTGCATAACCGCAACTAAGCCGCATGTGGTGGTGTTGGAGAACCAATAGTATTAAATGTTAAAACCAATGTAGCCATCCTCTTAGGACTTTGAGGCTTCTTCCTTCTAGGAGCCCTCACACCAAAAGGAACCTTTAAAACATTTGTGCCATCTACAGGTAATATTTGGTCTGTAGTCAATGTTGATTCAGAATTTTGAGAAAAGATTGGCAAGTTCGGAGAATCTTCATCTAGAACTCTCACCGATCGATTAATAGAAATGTCTTTCACCAAGTTGCCCCCATGCAACGGTATAAATGCTGAAGAGATTAAAACTCTTAATTTATGCAGCATTAAAAACCAATAATTTGGTTTTCGCTCAAAATTTAACTATTAAATTAGAAATAAGCTAGTAGCAAAAGAAAATTAGTTTTCTTTAAGTTCATCTAAATCGCTACAAGTGCAAACTAAATTCCTATCACCAAAAGCATTATCTATTCTTGAAGTAGAAGGCCAGAATTTATATTTAAATTGATCTTTCAAAGGAAATGCTGCTTCCTGTCTCGTATATGCTCTATTCCAATCTTCAGACGCAATAGTTTGCATAGTATGAGGAGCTAAACGCAACGGGTTATTTGTAATATCAGTTTCCCCATCCTCTATAGACTTAATTTCAGATCTAATTGAAATCATTGCATCGCAAAAACGATTTAATTCGTCGAAACTTTCACTCTCTGTAGGCTCAATCATTATAGTTCCAGCAACTGGCCAACTCACAGTTGGTGCATGAAACCCATAATCCATTAATCGTTTAGCAATATCATCAACTTCTATTCCTGTAAGTTGTTTTACAACTCTCAAATCCAAAATACATTCATGAGCTACTTTTCCATTAGGAGCTTTAAATAAGACCTTGTAATATGGATCAAGACGATTAGCTATATAATTTGCTGAAAGAATTGCTAAAGAACTTGCTTTTCGTAAGCCTTCAGCTCCCATCATCCTTATATACATCCAACTAATTGGCAAAATACTTGCACTACCTAATGGCGCCGCAGAAATAGCTCCCACTATAGAACTATCGTCACGATTATCATTTGTTTTGGCAGGTAAAAAAGGTAGCAAATGCTTAGATACTGCAATAGGCCCAATTCCAGGTCCCCCTCCTCCGTGAGGAATGCAAAAAGTCTTATGAAGATTTAGGTGACAGACATCAGCTCCAAAAGTACCTGGCCTACAAAGCCCAACTTGAGCATTAAGATTTGCCCCATCTAGATAAACTTGACCACCATGCATATGAACTTTTTCACAAATCTGTCGAATATTAGGCTCAAATACACCATGTGTTGATGGATAAGTAATCATCAATACACCTAATTCAGAAGAATATTTTTCAGACT
>QCPC01000021.1 GCA_003212695.1 Prochlorococcus sp. AG-436-C13
AAGAAAGCAGCAGCAGAAAAGAAAGCAGCGGTAGAAAGAAAAGCTGCGGCAGATAAGAAAGCACTATCTGCTACTAATTCCTCTATAAAAACCAATCGATATCAGTCGACTTCTGAAAGGAAGAGGTCTGAAAAGAGTGAATTCCTACAAATTTCTGTTTATGTTGATACTGGAAAAGTTTTAGGTCTTGTATCTCTTGGAGTTATTGTTTCAAGTGTTTTAATGGCTGGGTTACTATTTTTTGTTAGATGATTAAATTAACTAAGCATAAAAACATTTATTTGTATATATGACTTTCTGGATACAACTTAAATATAAAATACTTCTTCAATGCTTTAAGACTGTTCTTTTTGTAAGGATTGACCAATGATTAGAGAAAGGATTAAAGAGATTGCTGATTTTGTTAAGTCAGAATCCCCCTATAGATCTGCCAATAAAGGCTGGTTAACAGATGATATTTACTTACAAAGAGGTCCGAATAAGGACAATGCTTCTAATCAGTATGATCAATTAGTAAAAGTGTCACTGTTTTGGCAGCCAATTATTCAAATAGCTTTAACAATGTTTTTGGTTATTGCAATTGCTACTGCTTTTGCTTTTACTCCACTTGCATTTATTAACGGCAGGCTTGAAAATATTTCTTCAAGATTTGAATTCAGGCAAGTGCCAATACCTATAGAATCGACAAAAACTAATATTAAGGCAAAAAATAAATTTGAAAAAAGTGATATAAATACGATAGATATTAAAGAAACCCTTGAAGAAACGAACTCAATTGATTTGAAAATTGAGAACTCTTCTAAAGAAATTAAAAATACAGGATTAGTTTTAAGATTTTAATTTAAATTATAGATATGATCAAAATATAATACCCAATAGAATGCTAACTCACAAAAGCTTCTTAGAATTGATAGCCTAATGGATAAAATTTATAATCTTATTGAAGAATTTATATTTAAGCTTTAATTAATTATTTAGAAATAAAATAATTAATCAAGCAGCTCTTTTATCGCTTTCTTCTTTTTCTTGGTTATTCTTTCCTGCACTGCCTTTAACCATTTCTATAACGTTATCTCTCACTATTGAAAGGTCTTCACTTGCTGCAGATTTAATTGAGTCTTTAATTAATAAATGAAGGAGATTTTTTAATGAATTGAAAAAAGCTAGAATATTACTTAGCATTGACTTTACTTCTTCTTTGATTTCTGATTGATGCTTACCTTTACTAATAAAGGCAGAAGTAGTCCATCCAATGAGACCCAAGAAAAATATGAAAGTTAGAGTAATCATGGTTTAAATTAATGTATTTTAAATATTTTTGCTAACCAACCAATGATCGTCAAGGGAGTAGTCTTGAAAACATTACTATAATCAATTTTATAAATGATTTTTTGATCAATTTTCTCAAAGAGCTTGATTTAAGGGTTCATAGCTAAATTATGAGTAAACACTTTAAAATAATATCTTTCGAATTTTTTGGGAAATTAATCTATTTCACTTTCTTTACTCATTAACTAAGTTGCTATCCTGACGTTTTTTCTTCAATAACCCTCGATATTTCTTGGACTGAATTCTGCGATTCTTTGCAGCTAGGGTTGGATTTGTTTTTTTTCTTTCTTTTGCTGGACTGTTTAGACCTTCTCTTAAAATATCTGCCATCTTTTCTAGTGCTAATTTGCGGTTTTGAAATTGGGAGCGTTTTTCTTTTGCGCTTACGATAAGAGATCCATTCTTTAATCGATTCTTGAGTTTTTCCAGCAATCGTTTTTTTGTAATATGACTAATTAATGGCGAATCCTTTAAGTTATATATAAGTTCAACACTCGTATCATTTTTATTTATGTTTTGTCCTCCAGGTCCGGTTGCTTTTGAAAAACGCCATTTTAACTCTTTAGAAACAATTACTAAACTAGAGTTGACTATTAAATCCATTGGAATTACTTAGCATTTAACTGTATATTGGCTCAGAAATAATTAATAGGAAAAAAATCATATATAAGATGAATTTTTATTTTATCTCTACAGTTCATCTGATAATTATTACTTATGTTTAAAAATTATAGTTTTCTTTACATTAGTGCCCACACCATAAGCCACATGTTGTTGTTACTGCGGCGACAATTAATCCACCCCATTTAAGTACTTTTTGAGGAGCATTGAAAGTTGTAGCAACAAGTATTGCTGATAAATTCACAATGATTAGTTGATCGCTAGTTGGAGAAATACCTAAAGGTCCTGCAGAAGCAAATGAAAACATCTTTCATATTTAAAAACTAAATCTAATATAGTAGAAATATACTCAGCTGTAAAATCAGATTATAAGAAACAATTGACAATTGATTGTCAGATTTTTGCTGACTTTTTTTTACCATCTTTAAGGTATTTTCTGTACTCCTTGTCATTCCAGTAGCAATCTTCGTAGAAAGTTAGGATTGAAAGAAATACTCCTGCAATTAAGAAAGCACCAAAAATCAATAAAAAATAAATTAAATTTTCAGACGGTACCCAAGATTCAGCCAAGGTAATTTGAAGAAATTGATAAGTCATAACCTAGCTTCGCTCCTTTTTATATAAAAAACCAACTGAAAGAAATACCTAAATTAATACAGTAAATTTAGTTTTCATGGATTCTTTTCCTAAAAGCTTTGGAAGCACTTAATTTTTTGAGTTGAAGAAGTTTAATGGAAGAGGACCAATGACCTCAACATTTTGTTCGTCATTTAGATAGTGACAACCTATTAGAATCCCTTCTCCTAATCCCTCCTCAAAACGAATGTGGATGCCCCCCGTTTTTTGATTGGCTTTTAAATAAACAGGACCATTTTGTGTGGGATTAGTAATTAAATTCATTTTTTCCCAATTTAAGAATTTTTCAATATTTCTTAAAATTAAAAGTGCACTATTTTCAGAATCTGCCATTATCCCCACAGTAAACCAATCTGCATTGTCAATGAATTTGGAAAGCTCTAGAAATAATTTTTCTTTTTGATTTATATTAAGATCTGGAGCAGATCTTAACTTATTTAGATCATTTAAAGAATGAATTTCGCAGTTAGCCATGTGCTCTAAATCCCTTTTGAGATTTTAGGACAGATATAAAATTGAAGATTAAACGCTAAGATGATTTTTTATGCTTCTTTAAGTTTATCTAACAACCAAAGTAATTAGACCAAATATCAGTGCTGCGGCAACAAACCCTATACCAAAAAGAGCAGCAACTATCCCTGTGTTCAAGTAAACAGAAACTGTGGCTAACTCTTTTCCTCTCTTGTCTGACATTTAAATGATTCATCTAATACCATTTTATACTCTTTTTTTTCAAAACCTTCTAAATATCTGAGTTTGCATAGACATATTGCAAAATTATTTATTTAATTGCTTTATACAAGGAAATCACTTTGTAAATACATCTAGCTTCTCCTGATTAAGGTCTTATCATTAAGTCAATTTGGACTGGAGTTTAGGCCATGACAATTCGCATGCTTACAACAGATACCAGGAGAAGGATTGAAGCCATTATTGATCGAATAGCACATGGACACCATGTATCTTTAGAGGAACGTATACAGCTTCAAAAATATTCAACACGCATTCCTTTTGTAGCAGGCAAGCTGTCCCAGGCTCTTAGGAAAAGAGACGGTTCTTAAAAAGCGATATTTTAGTATTGTTTTTTATCTAAATAGTTTCTATAGCTTCAGATTTTTAATCAAAAATAAGTTTGGCTAAGCCATTGCCCATGCGTTGTGCGATACTTCTTCCAAATTTCTTAATGTTTAGTGTCTAAAGGGTATTGGGTAAAACAGGTCACTATAGAAAGTACCGACTTGTTCGTTGAGTACATTCAAACAGTTATACCTTGGTTGCTATCTGTAGGTGGCGTTGTTATTGCAAAGGATATAAGTCAAAATTCTGATCTAAATGAATGGGATGGTGGACAATTGGGAGTTGTGGTTGAATTTGAGTCAAAATTTGCTGCTAGGAAAGCATTTGAATCAAATGTTTTTCAGGAATATATAGACCTACATGGACTTGGATCTGATCTGAGTTTATCTATATATGGTTAGAGCTAAATATTTTTCCCGAATTGAAGCGTAATTAGAATTAGCTATGCTTAAATCATTGATTTTATTTGAAAATCCAGCAAATTCTATAATAGAAAAACCAAATTATTTACTCATTCTTGAAGGGTTTCAAAATGACTTTGAAGTTTGATTAAATTGCGCTTATAACAAGTTTTTCATTCAGAGACTTTGGCAAAACTATATTTAATTTAGATTTGGATAAAATTTCAATCATGCAAATCAAAGCCTTGCGCCCCGATTTAAAAAAAAATTATCTGTTCATAAGTTCTGAAAGTCAATACCCGGAAATCATAGTGAGAATTTCCAACTGAACTTATTCCTTGAGTTTATAACTGGTTTTTGGTCCAATGAATCTATGGGAATTCTAAGATTGCTTTCGATGAATTCAAGCTAAATACTTCAGATGAATTTAATTAAATAAATCAGGTTTTAAAATTATTTTTGCTTATTTAATGCCATTTATAACGCTTTACAAGGGATTAACTGGCTCAGTTAATTATTCATCTTTTTTACGGATGTTTAACGACTTTCCCTTCAGTAGCAAAATGACTGTAAGCTCGGACGAGTTTTTAAAATACTTTTTAAACCTATGCAGACCTATGGAAATCCAGACGTCACCTACGGGTGGTGGGTTGGTAACTCTGTAGTAACCAACAAGTCAAGTCGATTTATAGGCTCGCATGTTGCGCATACAGGATTAATTGCTTTTACAGCTGGTGCAAACACCCTTTGGGAGATTGCTCGCTACAACCCAGATATCCCAATGGGTCACCAAGGGATGGTGAGTATTCCTCATTTAGCTTCTTTGGGCATTGGATTTGACCAAGCAGGAGTTTTTACAGGTCAAGATATTGCCTTCGTTGGTATCTTTCATCTGATTTGCTCATTTGTTTATGCACTTGCTGGGCTTTTACACTCAGTAGTCTTTAGTGAAGATACTCAGAATTCTTCAGGTCTATTTGCTGATGGCCGTCCTGAGCACCGTCAAGCAGCTAGGTTTAAGCTTGAATGGGACAATCCAGACAACCAGACATTCATCCTTGGCCATCACCTTGTATTTTTTGGTGTTGCCAATATATGGTTTGTTGAATGGGCCAGAGTTCATGGCATCTATGACCCTGCTATAGAGGCTATACGTCAGGTTAATTACAACCTAGATCTCACTCAGATTTGGAATCATCAGTTTGATTTTATTCAGATTGACAGTCTTGAGGATGTCATGGGCGGTCATGCTTTCTTGGCTTTCTTCCAGATTGGAGGAGGTGCATTCCATATTGCAACTAAGCAAATTGGTACATATACCAACTTTAAAGGTGCTGGATTGCTTTCAGCAGAAGCAGTTCTATCTTGGTCTTTAGCTGGTATCGGTTGGATGGCGATTATCGCTGCCTTCTGGTGTGCAACTAATACAACTGTGTATCCAGTCGCTTGGTATGGCGAGACTTTACAGCTTAAGTTTGCTATTTCTCCTTATTGGATAGATACAGGGAATATGGATGGTGTTGTCACTGGCCATACCTCCCGTGCTTGGCTAAGTAATGTTCATTACTATTTGGGATTCTTCTTTATTCAAGGTCACCTATGGCACGCAATTCGTGCAATGGGCTTTGATTTCAGGAAAGTTACAGAAGCAGTAGCTAACTTGGATAACGCAAAGATCTCCTTGTCAGACTAAAACTATTTACTAATCGACATGATTGATTTCTCACATTTGCTGGATTTTGCAACTCAGCTACCTCACCCATCAGATTTGGGTTTAGTAAAGCCATCAGGAGGCTTCCAATTACTACCAGTAATTTTTGGATTCCTTGCAATTATTCAAGTCTCTCAATTCCATTGGTATGCAAGAGACTGTAATGATCCTGAAAAGTTTGAAGGAACTGAAAGACAAAAATTATCAGGTAGAGGCTGAAAATCCTTTTCACCGCTATAAAATCTGTTTAGCTTTGTTTAATCAGATTAAAATTTTTAAGCCTCGTCTTTTTAAGACGGGGCTTTTTTTATAAATTCTTTAGCAGAATTAATGAGTGCTAGGAGATTCTTTAAGGATTCCTCATTCACTGGCTATGTATAAATGCCTGAGTTTTTACCCTCATAGACAAATTTTTTCTTTTGCTATAGAAATGGATTGGGCTTTATGGAGACATTTCGCACAATCTTAGTGAAATGCATACTTAAGCCTTTGGGCTTTTAAAAATATTATTCTTGCCCTGTAAACTCTATTCATAGAGGAGATTATGTCTAATTTTAATGAATTTGTGCCTATTCTTCTTGGTTTTGCGTTGACTTGGTTCGTACTACGAGGAACTAGAGAGTTATTTAAAGAGGCTTCAATGGCAGTGTTGAAAAAATCTACATCGTAGGTGAGATCTCATTGTTGCCTTATGATTTGTTGGGTAAAGCTATTTAATTAGATTCTTGGAAATTAGAGAAATTTCGCCTTTATATAAATATTGGATGTCAGAACAGACAGATAATGAGGAGAAAGAAAGAATTGCAATGGCTGATCTTGATAGCAAGGCTTCTTTTTTATTCGTTAAAGAGCCATATAAATGGGAAATACTTTTTCAGAGCGTGTCTGGTGAGATTATTAAAGGTGATTATGATTCAATAAGTGCTATGAGATTATTGCTAAGCACTATAAATACTTTAGAGAAAGAGAAAATCCTTGATAATTTAGAACGTGAAAACTTATTTGACAAATTTACTATAGGAAAATTAAAAGATGGCATATATTTAGATTCAAATAAGAAAAGAAAACCCCTAAGATTCTTAAAGATTCTATTTGCAATATTTACCAATCCATATGGGATAGTAATTAAAAGAGAAAAAAATCATGTTTATGAAAAGACAGGATCTTTTATTAATAATCTAAAAAATAAGAGGTTTTATTTCTAGTTCTATTAAATAGCTTTAAAGCTATTTGCTTTTATATCATTTGCATATATTGTCTTATTATAATTATCTTGGCAAGAAAGTATAATATGTTTACTGAGGTCTTAAAGTCAGAACAGCGTATTAAAGATGATAATAGTGAGGATTCGCTATTTTATTTAGAGCCTAGATTTGTTAACCATTTAGATGAGGCTTTTAGGAATAGATTGACAAAATTATATGAAGAAAGAATTAATAGAAATGCAGTCGTTTTAGATTTAATGTCTAGCTGGGTTAGTCATTTACCCCCCGGAATTAGATATAAGAAGGTTATTGGACATGGTTTAAATAGAATTGAATTAGAGAGTAATAAAAGATTAGATTGTTTTTGGACACAAGACTTTAACTCTGATCAAAAAATACCTTTGGACGATTCATCTGTAGATATTTGTTTGATGGTAGCAGCTTGGCAGTATTTACAATATCCTGAAAAACTAGCTTTTAATTTGAAAAGAGTTGTTAAACATAATGGGAAATTAATTGTTTCTTTTTCAAATAGAGCCTTTTGGTCAAAAGCACCTAGAGTTTGGACTCAAGGTTCAGATGTAGATCATATTAACTATATTAAAAGTGTTTTAATAGCACAAGGTTGGTCTAATTTAGAATACATTGCAGAGAAAACGAAAAAGAGTGGAGTATTTTCCTATTTAAATATTCCTGGAGATCCTTTCTTTTCTGTTCTGGCATCTAATAAATAATAAAGAATTATATTTATACCTTGAAATTTTTGAAAACTGACATTTAGACTTTTAAAGTTTTCAATCCAAATATAAGATTAATTTATACATTTTTACTACGATTAAATATAAACTTTAGTATTAATATTGATAGCCCAAGAGAGAATGTTATTACATTGAAAAAGATTACAGGCAAAGAGTGTATACCCCACCCATATAATACTCATAAGACTATTCCTGTTGTAAGCTTAATAAATATTACATATTAATGTGATTAGCAGACTTAGTATTCCATCCTTTTAAAAGTTGATAAAAAAAGAACATTGTTGTTAATGTGTTAGCGATAAGCCTAGTAAACCCATTGAGTTTATTTCTTGCATTTATTGAGGAACTTTGTATTGAAAATAATTTTTAACCAGCCCATTAATTAGAAGAATGAATTATTAGTATATTGATCTATATACATTAGATAGTAGATTCATAGCAACTTCTTATTAGGTATTATAAGCTTAAAAAGATACTTCTGAATGTATTGGAAAATCTAATCCTTTTCTCGCATTTAGGTCACTTATTTCAATAGCAACGCAAGCGCCTGAAATTTCTTTGTTTTGAGAAGTAATTATATTGGCGATGCATTTTATGCTACCTCCAGTAGCAAGTAGATCGTCAACAATGGCAAATTTATTGTACTTTACTATTGATTCTTCTTGTATGGATAGAGAATCTACGCCATACTCCAACTTATATGAATTTGAAATTACTTTCCCAGGTAATTTACCATATTTACGAGCTAAGATAAGAGGCTTGCAAAGCTTCAATGATAGTGAAGAACCTAGTAAGAAACCTCTAGCATCTATTGCTATAATAGCTTCAGATGATTCTAGGATCTCAGAAGTTGACATTCTATTTATTAATTGATTATGTAAATCATAATCTAAAAATATAGGTGAGATGTCTTTAAAATTTATTCCTTCTTTTGGGAAGTTATGATAACTCTTTATAGCATCTTTTAGAATCAATGAATCCATGTTTGTATTTATATTGCATGTATACTACTAAATAATAGTTCAAATATAAAAAATGTTTATTTCATAGCCAAATATTATTTTTTTAGTAATAAAGCAGATAATTATATTATTTAGTTTTGAAAGTACCTTGAAGAATCAGTATCTATTAGAATAGATATAATCCATAAAGATTAAAATGCGTTTAATCACTTTTATTTTTATTGCCTTGTAGAAAATTTGAGATAATCCCATATAAGGCCCCAAAGGCCCAAGAACCGATCAAAAGCCCTATCACCACAAGTGCTATTGAAAAAGCTGATACACCAGCGTCATTTGGTCCATAATGAAGTGCAGGGTCAAAAGGGTCCATGTTAATAAAATCAGCCTAGGTTCTAAAACTCACTTGTTTTCTCATGAACAAGTTTTTTGTTGAGTTGAATTGTTCTTAATACTAGATGCAATGCTTTATCTTTCCCGAAGATAATGACTTTATTTATTATTAAATATTTTTTGACCAGAAGGGTGAACTTTGAAAGTGTGACTAGTCTTTTAATGTCTACGATTTTCTATAGTTCATTTATTAATTAGCCCGAAGCTCTTTTTCTATTATATTCTGTTGGCTATGCTTGATTTCGATCAAGTATTTTTTTCTCTGAGCAATACCTTCTATTTCAGCATGCCAACCGCATGAAAGTCTGTGATCAATCTCGTCAAAATTAAATTGATTGAGAAATTTTTTAGAGGACCTTCTTTTGGAATTCATAATTACTACTTATAGATAATTGGATTAATTTTGTCAACTATTAATTTGACTATGTAATTATTTCTTGAATAATGTAATTTGCACTTATAAGCTTACAATGAGAGGTTTAATCATTTGTATATCTCTAATTGCATCTATAGTTTTAGGAGCTTTTCCGCCAATGGCCTTAACTAAGTCAGGATTATTGTCTGAATGTTTTATAGACAGTAACTGTGTCCGAGTAGAGAAGCACTTCCATAATTCAGAGGAGGTTTATCTTAAGCTGGTATACTTAGCTTCATCTTTGCCAAGAGTTAGCGTCATTAATAATAAAGATAATTATTGGCATGGAGTTGTTAAAAGCTTCATTTTTAGATTCCCAGATGATCTGGAGATTCTTCATATACCATCAAGAAATATAATTCAAGTTAGGTCGGCATCAAGAATAGGTTTAGGTGATCTTGGTGTTAATCAAAAAAGAATTAATAAATTATTTTCGCAAGTTTGAACTTATAGAAATAAGAATAGATATAAATTAAATTATTTTAGTTTTACTGTTCTGATTCATATGCTTTTAAAGCTTGGATAGCCATGTTTATATGAGCTTCCATAGCACCTAGAGCAAGTAAGGATTTTGAGTCTTTATTATTTAGAATATAGTTATCTTTCTTTCTAAGCTCTTTAATCAATTCTTCACTTGTTTTACACCAGTTCTGAAGAAATTCATTAAAAGTATCTTTACCTTCACTTTTATTTATAGGTTCACTTTCTTCAATGGCATTAGAAAGAAAATTCTTAAGCTTTTTATAGCTTATAAATTCAGGTATAGGCTTGATATCGCTCAAAATGTTCCCTTTTTGCTTATGATTTATAAGCTATCTTTTTAATATATTTATTGCAAGTTATATTATAGGGTGGATGACCGCACATAATCTATCAATTATTTTCTAGTGATAGACATCAAGTAAGCTTTCAGATTAAAAATTTTTTAATTAGATTCTTAAAGTGATTGCCGCGCGCTTCGAAATTCTTATATTGGTCAAAACTTGCACATCCAGGAGAGAAAAGAATGGTACCTGTTTCCCAATCATTAGTTAATTTGATTGACTCGTTTACTGCTTCACTTAAGTTTGAATATGATCTTAGGTAGCCTTTAAAGCCACTTTTATTTATTAATAGCTTTAAATTCTCATGTCCTTCCCCAAAGAGGACAACGCCATAAGCTTTTTCATTTATATTTTTCAACCAACTTTGACTATTTCCTTGCTTGATCTGACCTCCTGCTATAAGTATTGTTTTTCCATTAGTTGCTGCTAGAGCTATTGCTGACGAATCAAAATTAGTTGCTTTACTATCATTGATAATTTCTATATTCCTAAGTTGACCAAAATGTTCAAACCTATGAGGTATACCTTGAAAATTACCTATAGCATCTTTAATTTGCTTTGAAGATAATCCTACTGCTCTTGCCGCTGCTGTAACTAATAAAAGATTTTGTAAATTGTGATCTCCTTTTAATTTGAGGACTGATGAATCAAATAATTCTTTACCTTGTTGAGTTACTATTCCTTCTGCTGATATCCAAAAGTCGCACAAATGAGAATCTGAGTCTGCTGCTTTGCTGCTAACCCATAAGCCAATAGGAAGTTTTGTACGATTATTATTTAAGAAAACGTCGTCCGCGTTATATATCCGTATGGAAGAGTTTTCTATAAGCTTACGTTTGATTTTGAAGTAGTTTTTCATTGAGCCATGTCTTTCAAGGTGATCTGGTGTGAAAGTTGTCCAAATTCCAATATGAGGAGATATCTCAGGAGCGCTTTCAATCTGATAACTGCTTAATTCGATTGCAAGCCATTTTGGTTTCCTTTTAGGAGATTCCAATACTTTCAAAGCTATTTCGGTTGCAGCTTTTCCTATATTTCCACCAATTTCAGAATAGATTAAGTTTTCATTTAAAACATGATTAAGCATATGAGTGACTGTGGTTTTGCCATTTGTACCTGTTATGCCAATCCAAGGAATATTTCTAAGTCCTTTCCAGGCAAGTGAAATTTCTGCTTCAACTAATATTCCTCTTTCCCGTAATTGATTTAGGGTTGGATGGTCCCAAGCTATACCAGGACTAAGAATTACCGAAGAAATGTTTTTAAGCCATGGTTCAAAGCTTGAAAACTCAAGAGGAGTCCCTAGCTGTACATTTATGCCTTCTTCTTTTATTTTTTTTGCTAATTCTTTATATGAGCTTTGCTGAGCTTTTTCAAATACCAAAACATTCTGGCCTTTACTTTTCAAAAATCTTGCTGCAGCAATTCCCGAAACACCTAAGCCTATGACAATATTTATGGAATGATTGTGATTAAGATTTTTCACTTTAAATGGGCGATACTGGAATCGAACCAGTGACTCCTACCGTGTCAAGGTAGTGCTCTACCTCTGAGCTAATCGCCCGTTCAGATCCATCCTTTGGACGGGCTTTAATCTAAGGCTTCTGTTCGGTCAAGTTAGCAGTAAAGACTTTAATTGGTTTTATTTTTTTAGCAATTCCACTTTCCACCTAGATCGCTTCGTTTGGTCAATATTAGTTATCTCTAAACATCCCTTGCCTTCTAATTGAATCTGATCACCTATATCTAATGATCGGCTACCATTTTTGATTGGGTACCAATTTAATCTTAATCGCCCTTCTTTGATTTTTAGACTAATCTTCGATCTTGATAATCCAAAGCCTGCAGATGCAATAGCATCTATCCTTTTAGATGCTTCTATTGTTATAAATTTTTTTGGTACTCTTTGTATGGGAAGTCTGAGATCTTTTAATTCCAATTGTTTGTATTTTATTTCAACATCTCTTATAAGACTTTCATGATTTTTTAAAGATTGTGCTGCATTAGGAGTGCAAATTGCTTGAGCTCCTCTATCTCCATTAATAAAAATATCTCCTATTTGATCTATAGCAATTCCGTCATTGAATAATGCCCTAAGGAAATCTTTTGTTTCTGTTTTATCGAATAGAAAATTCCCTTCAATCTTTATTGCACCAATTGGAATTATATTTTGACATTCTGATTGAGCTGAATTTCTTCGCTGGATAAGAATTCGTTGACGTTCGGCAGCTGGGAAACCTCCACTTGAAAAACAATTTAAATCAGTAATTTCATTGAAAATCTTGAGTGCTTCTTCTCGAACTGGAGCTGAAAGAAATGATGAGCAAATTGGTTCCCATGTTTTTAGTACTTCTTCAGCCTGAGATAAAAGTTTTTCCACTTCAACATTATGGTGACAGCCTTTAAGTAGTTTTGACTTAGATAGTTTCAAATTTGATTGAGGTTTATTACTTCTATAGGATTAATTTCGTTCATTAAATCCCAAGGTGGTTCTATCTCTAATGCACTTTCTAGGAGAATTAACCATCGTCCTTGTTCATTGAACTTGAAAAGACTTTTTAAATCCTCTTGATTTGAATTGATGCTTCTTGCTGCGAAAAAACTTCCAATCAATCCAGACACCATGCCGAGCAAACCGCCAATTAATGGTTCTATTGAATTCCCAAATCCAAAGGACGAAAAGGTTCTTAGATCAGTCATTCCAGAAAATGTTAAACCAGATATAAAGCCAAATGGCATTAGCCATCTGGCCATTTTTCGTTGTCGTTCTTTTCTTGAGATTTTTGGGTTAAAGAGTTTTACCTCATTGATTTTTACCTTAGGAGGTAAAACTTCACTTGAAGATGCTTTTTCTGGTTTTAGATTTCCTTTTGTATTTACTTTTGGTTCTATAATCTGAAAATTTGTAAGCTGTACATTTGTTCTTCTCAATTTTTCCCATAGCTCATAAGCCTTTTCCTCTTGATCAAGTACAACTATGCAAATAGTCACAAAATTAGTCCTCAATTGTTTGAATTCTGACCTGTCTTGCAAGAAAACTGATCATATACATTTTGCTTATTAAAGTTTGTTCAGGCATAGTTTCGCCGTAAATGACAAAAGTTTTAGTTTCAGATCCAATTGACCAAGCTGGTATTGATATCCTCAGTCAGGTATCACAGGTTGATCAGCAAACTGGTCTTTCACCTAATCAGCTGAAAGAGATCATAGGAGACTATGAAGCCTTGATGATTCGATCAGGTACTCAGGTTACCTCTGAAATAATTGAATCGGCTGATAAGCTTCGGATTATTGGAAGAGCTGGAGTAGGGGTTGACAATGTTGATGTACCCTCTGCAACAAGGCGAGGGGTCATAGTTGTAAATTCTCCTAGTGGAAATACTATTGCTGCTGCAGAGCAAGCACTTGCTTTACTGTTATCACTTTCAAGGCATATTCCTCAGGCACATGCAAGTACTATTTCAGGAGCTTGGGATCGGAAAAGATTTGTTGGCAATGAGCTTTATAAGAAGGTTTTAGGTGTTGTGGGACTTGGAAAGATTGGCTCTCATGTCGCAAAAGTAGCCAATGCAATGGGTATGGAGGTAATAGGATTTGATCCTTTTGTTTCTGCAGAAAGAGCACTTCAGATGCATGTCAGACTCGCCGCAATAGAAGAATTATTTAAAAAGTCAGATTATGTCAGTCTTCACTTGCCTAGAACACCTGAAACAGAAAACTTAGTTGATTTAAAATTGCTATCGACAATGAAGAAAAACTCCAGATTGGTTAATTGTGCGAGAGGAGGAATTATTGATGAATCAGCACTGGCTGAAGCCCTGAATTCTGGTGTTATAGCAGGAGCAGCTTTGGATGTTTATGCTCAAGAGCCTTTAAGTCCTAAATCCCCGCTTTTAAATGTTAAAAAAGGATTGATTTTGACTCCTCATTTAGGAGCATCAACTGTAGAAGCACAGCAAAATGTGGCTATTGATGTTGCAGAACAAATTAGGGATGTTCTTTTGGGACTTCCAGCAAGAAGTGCTGTAAATATTCCAGGCCTGTCAGCAGAAATAATGGATAGTCTGAAACCTCACTTGCAATTAGCTGAAACACTTGGATTATTGGTTAGTCAAGTTTCTGGAGGTCAAATTCAAAAGATTGAACTTCGTTTGCAAGGAGAATTTGCACATCATCCCTCTCAGCCTTTAGTCGTAGCAGCTCTTAAAGGCTTACTTTCAAGTGCCTTAGGAGATAGGATCAATTATGTAAATGCTTCATTAGAAGCTAAAGCTCGTGGAATAAGCGTTGAAGAAATTAAAGATGAAGCAAGCCCTGATCTGACAGGTGGTTCACTTCAGCTAACTACTATTGCAGATAATGGTAGTCATAGCATTACTGGCACAGTTTTGGTAGATGGGGATTTAAGGATTTCTAGTATTGATGAATTTCCTGTAAACGTTTCTCCAAGTAGATATATGCTTTTCACTAGGCATCGTGATATGCCTGGGATTATTGGCAAGCTTGGATCTCTACTAGGTGCAAATAATGTAAATATTGCAGCTATGCAAGTTGGAAGAAGAATAGTAAGAGGTGAAGCTGTGATGGTTTTGAGTATTGATGACCCTATTCCTCCTCAGCTTCTTAGTTCTATTCTTAATGTAGAAGGAATTAATCAAGCTCACCCTATTACTTTGTGATCATTAGTTTGGGAAAAAAGTGATTAGTAAATCTGACTTTTTTTGGTGGAAACTTGAATTAGATATTTTTAATGAGATTCAAGAAAGTTTATATTGGAAATTGGAGTCTCTTGGAATTAAGAGTTTTTCAATAGAAGTTTTTACCAATAAACCTTTTAATCAAACTTTAGTGATTTGGCTTCCTTCTTATGAATGGTCCCCAAAAGATATAGCTAGACTTGAATCATCATTAAAATCATTGTCAGTTGTTTTCAATAAACAGTTAGAAAATTTTCATTGGAAGAAAATTATTGATGAGGATTGGAGCACAAGCTGGAAGAGACTATGGAAACCTGATCCAGTAGGAACAAGACTTTTGGTTTTACCCTCTTGGATGGATTTGCCTGAAATTTATTCACAAAAGATTGTTGTAAAATTAGATCCTGGGAGTGCATTTGGAACAGGTAGTCATCCGACTACACGGTTGTGCTTAGAAGCGCTTGAACGCAAACCCCCAGTAGGATTTAGAATCGCTGATGTTGGCTGCGGCACTGGGATATTAGGAATAGCTGCACTTCTATTAGGAGCTAAAGAAGTTAAAGCCGTTGATGTTGATTCTTTAGCTGTAAGGGCAACCATCGAAAATGCTTTATTGAATAATTTGACTGAAACAGAATTAACTGTTTCTATTGGCTCAATAGATGCTCTAGAGAAACAATTAATAAATCAAAGTAAAGTTGATTTGCTTATTTGTAACATACTTGTACCGACAATTAAGAATCTTGCCGCAGGCTTTTCTGATGTAGTTTCTTCACAGGGCAATCTTTTTTTAAGTGGTTTATTATTTGATCAAGTTGAAGATGTCACTAATTTTTTTGTTCCTTTGGGCTGGGAGTTTGTAGCTTTATATAAACTTGAGGAATGGGCCCTAATCGAATTGTGCAGAAACCCTCAAGAAAGGCCATAATTGATAAGCCCAGCTTATCAATTATGGCCTTTTGATTGGTTTGATTGTTATTTATAACAATCTTAAGCCACATTTGACCCAAGACAGTGTAAAAAGGGTTCACCTTGAGGTGATATTTTTTACCTCCAATTCACAAAGTCCCCCCTTCTTTATATCCCATGGCTTCTTACAAAGTCACCCTCGTTAGCGAAAGTGAGGGTTTGAATCAAACCATTGAAGTACCAGATGATCAATACATCCTTGATGCTGCAGAAGAGCAGGGAATTGATCTTCCTTACTCTTGTAGAGCAGGAGCTTGCTCTACTTGTGCTGGCAAAATAACCTCTGGGAGTGTTGACCAGTCAGACCAAAGCTTTTTAGATGATGATCAGCTTGAAGCTGGTTTTGTTTTGACTTGTGTGGCTTATCCGACTTCTGATGTGAGCATTAACACTCATGCAGAAGAAGAGCTTTATTAAATCTTATTTTTTTTAGACAGTTTTATTTTTTACTTGCAATTCAAGTGTGAATCAGTCACTCTCTAGGGGTGACTGATTTTTTTGTTAGTCGAATTACTTTTTTGAACAAACCATCATTTAAGGTAAATAAATCAATGCTAAAGGAACATGGGAGTGTGCATCCTAGTGAAGGGGGTCATTTTAGCTATAGGGTAATTGGTCCATGCTGCAGGCTCTTTGATCGAGAAGAATTACCTTGGCCTTGCTCTCGTTTAGCGTGGCGTAGTAAGGAGCCAAGCTGGAGAAGAATTGGTAGTCGCTTTGTTCCAGATATTGCCGCAAGGCGTTGTCCTTCTTATTCAGTAGATATCCTTCAACCAGGTTCAAAGTCGATACAAACTACAATGACATTTTTTTCAAGTAGGTTTAAGCCGAATATGCAAGAGTGGTGGTATAGCAAGCATCCAAGCTCGAAGCAAGCAACGAATCTATATCCTGAAAAAGATTTGGATTGATTTACTCAGTTAGAAGATTGTATTTAGCAAAGAATAGGCTTAATAAAAGGATTCTCTGCGTTTAATTTATTTCTGAAAAATAAATGAAGATGAAGATATAAAGCAGCATGAGCCTTTTCCCTGCTTTGAGCAACAATTTGCTGAGATACTCTTCTGTATAAGCTCAAATTTAAGAATGAACTTCGATTATCACGCAGTAGCTTCTCTTTTGCATGCAGCAATTCCTTTAGCAGCAGGAGCAGCAGGTGTTGCTTATTACATTGCTCGTTCTAAAGGATTAGGTTTTGGAGGAGCGCATTTACTTGTTGGTACCCCATTGTTTGTGATTGGTGCCGCAGCCGCAGCCTTTTATTACATAACTTCTCCTTAGGGACTTATTTTTCTTAATCCAAACAAAATAAGGATGGCGACATATAAATCGCCATCCTTATTTTGTTTGGATTAAAAGTTTGCTAATTAATCAATTCTATTTGGTATTTGGATTAAAACCATTTTTACCTTTTGAAGCAGGTACATAGCTTTGATTCAAATCACTGCAGCTGAGACTTTCTGCAGTTTGGCCAGTAGCTCTTTCGCATAGAGATTTGATCTGAGGTAGATCAAGAACTGCGTCAGTAAAATTTGTACCATCTATTGTTGCTCCATTGAAATAACTTTTCAATAGATCAGCGCCACTAAAATTGGCATTTGTAAGGTCAGCATTATCAAATCTTGTTGCATAAGCAATCACGTTTTGCATGTTTGCTCCACTGAGATTGGCATTTTTCAGATTTGAGACGCTGAAATATGAACCACTTAGATCTGCGTCACCGAGATCCCTCCCTGAAAGGTCGTATTTGACATATTCAGTATTTTGAAGGTTTTGACCATGAAGACTAGTGTCTAGTGCATCAACGGAGGATGGATCACTTGGATATAAAGCATTTGCTGCAAAAGGACTAATAGTTAGGCCGAGAATTACTGGTAATAAGATCAGCAATTTAGAAAGGGATCTTTTTAGAGAAGAAATAATAGAGGCCATTGAGGACACCAAAGACTTACGGAAACAACCGAACGACCCCATTCTTTCATGATGTGGGTTTCGTGCGCTTAGGTATCACGAACTGTTGCATGCTTTTTTATATCAATTTGAAGAAAATCCTTTGCTAGCAAGGTATTAGGGAAAATAGCTTTTGCTTCACATAAAAGGTCATTTGGTGAAATGCGGTTTCCAGGAGCATATCTTGGACTCAGATGGGTCAGAACAAGTTGACCAACCTTTGCTTCTGAAGCAATTTGAGCTGCCATTGTGGAAGTCGAATGTTGCCTTTGAAAAGCTAAGTCTGAGTCTTCGTGTGAAAACGTTGCTTCGTGAATTAGTAAATCTGCTCCTTTCGCAAGTTTTATGGCTGATTCAGTAAAAATTGTGTCAGTGCAGTAAACAAAGCTTAAGCCAGGTCGTTTGGGACCACAAAAATCTTTTCCATTAAAAATGCGCCCATCTTCTAGTTTTACTATTTCGCCTTTTTGCAATTGTGCATAAATTGGCCCTGGAGGTATCCCTAGGGCTTTTGCCTTATCTATATTGAATCTTCCAGGCTTTGCTTTTTGGTCTACTCTGAAAGCATATGCGGGTATTCTGTGAATTAACGGTGCGCAAGAAACGATAAACTCATCATCTTCAAAAATTACTTTGTTTTGTATTGGTTCTTTCTCCACAGAATGTATTTGCAGTGAATAAGCAATTCTTGTTGAGCTGCTTCTTAAAATTCCATCTAAAAAATTTCTTAGAGGTGAAGGTCCGTAAAGTTGAACACCAAGGCTATTCCCTGATAATCCTAAGCTTGCTAATAGTCCAGGAAGACCATAAATATGATCCCCATGCATATGAGTGATAAATATTTTTTTCAGTTGTGATGATCGAAGATTGCTTCGAAGCAATTGATGTTGCGTTCCTTCTCCACAGTCAAACAACCAAAGTTCTGATCTTTGAGGCAACCTTAATGCCAATGAAGACACATTTCGGCTTCTTGTGGGTACACCAGAGCTTGTTCCTAGGAAGGTAATCTGCAAAGCTAGGGGGTTTTAATTTGAAAACTCATACTTTAGATTCTGGTGATTTTTCTTAAGATTGTCTTGCGGTGAAAATAGATTCTTAGACTAGGGAAATAATCAGAGTTTTGTTTTTGTTAAGATTTCCTCTTAAGATTTTACCTGTATTTATTTGCATTGCTGCGTTTTCTGCTACTGAAAGTTCTGCTGCCAGAGAACATAAAATTAGAGTTCTAATATATGAAGCAAAGAATATTTATTTTAAATCTGATAAAGAAAAAAAATTTCTGGTTAAAGGAATTGGAAATGGTTGGGTATCTAAAAGATCTATAAGATTTAAAATTGAGAATGGATTATTAAAGTATTCAATTAAAGGGTATCCATCTAAATGGGCTAAGATTAAAAGCAATAGGGAATTAATAATCAGGAGTAGAGATCCCAGAGGGATATGGTTGGGTAAGCGAAGGTATGCGGGCGAAATTAGAGTATTGAATAACGGTAATAGTTTGCTTGTAATTAATCATTTAAGCTTAGATAAATATTTGAAAAGTGTAGTTGGAGGTGAGATGCCAAAAGATTGGCCAATGGAAGCTTTAAAGGCTCAGGCTGTAGCAGCAAGAACATATGCATTGAATCAATTGAAAGGTAAGGGTAATTATGATTTGGATTCAAATATTTCAAGTCAAGTTTATTTGGGAATGGAATCTGAAACTAGTAGAACTCAGAAAGCTGTATCTTATACAAATAATTTAGTACTAATTTATAATGGAAGATTGATAGATGCAGTTTTTCATAGTAGCTCTGGGGGTAAGACAGAAGACAGTCAATCAGTTTGGGGTAGATATAATCCATATTTAGTTAGCGTGATTGATTATGATCAAAAAAGTCCGAATTATGCTTGGATAAAAAAGATATCTAATAAATCTCTTGAAAGGAAATTCCCAACAATAGGTGGTGTTAATTCTATTAGGATTATCGAAAAGACAGATACTGATAGAATTAAAAAAGTAAAAATATATGGGCCAAAAGGAAATTTGTTTTTATCAGGAAAAGAACTTAGAAATATTCTTGAATTAAAAAGCACTTTGGTTAGCTTTGAATTTGTGCAAAAACCTTTGCCTAAAATAAGTGGAAAAAATATTTTTGAAAATTCTTCTTATAATCTTAATTCTATAAATTATAAACAAAAAGTAGCAAATAAAAAAACATTTACAATTGATGATCTTAACAAATTACCTCCTTTGCCGGAAAATGATTTTTTATTAGTAAAAGGATCGGGATCTGGTCATGGAGTTGGAATGAGTCAATGGGGAGCTAAAGGCTTAGCTGAAAAAGGAGCTGGTTTTAGAAAAATTTTAACTCACTTTTATAAGGGAGCTACTGTAAGTAAATTTTATAATAATTAATTTTTAGCCTTTTGCATTGAAAACAATTTTGGGATAAATTTTAGAATCTTCACTGTTAAATATTCCTATTCCAATTAGACTACCATTGTTGTTAATAACTAGAATAAAATCATTAGAAAATTCCGATTGAGATTTAAAAATAGACTTTTTAGATATAAATCTTTCTTTAGAAATAATAAATGGTCTTCCATTACACCAGAATGAATTTTCTTCTTCTAATGTTAACTTTATATTGTTTAAATGACTTAAAACTTTAATAGGATTAACTATTGGTGATTTAATAAAAGGGAAACCATCTTCAAGATCTTTTAAAGTTATACTATCTTTTATATTGAATCCTAATGCTTCTATTCGTCTTAGCTGCAATAAAGTACCTCCGCAACCTAATTTCTCACCAATATCTCTTGCAAGAGACCTTATATAAGTTCCTGAAGAACAATGAACATTTATTTTTATTTGACCGTTCTCGTTGTCCCAGTTAATAAGATCAATGTTGTGAATTTTTATTTGTTTGGAAGGTAATTTAAATTTCTCACCTCTTCTAGCTTTCTTGTAAGCCCGCTCACCATTAATGTGAACACTTGAGAAGCTTGGTGGACATTGTTTTAGTTCTCCTTGAAAACTTTTAATGCATTCATATACGTCTTTTTCCTCAAGGGTTGGCAATGATTGCTTTTTAATAACTTCTCCTTCAAAATCATCTGTATTAGTAATTATTCCTAATTTTATAGTTCCTTCATACTTCTTAGATGATGGAAGGAATGACAATAGTTTTGTTGCTTTTCCAATAGCAATTGGCAGAACACCAGTAACTGCTGGATCAAGAGTTCCTCCATGACCAATTTGCTTCATACTCAAGAGTGTCCTAAGTCTGCTAACGCAATCGTGAGAAGTTAAACCAACTGGCTTGTCTATTACTAAAAAGCCAAAATTAATATCTTTCACAAAATCTTCCTTGGTTATGGGTTTGTGGTTATTTTTAAATTTAATAAAAAAAAGATTTAAGTTTATCTAGAAAATATTTTTAGCATAACCAAGAATGCATGATCAAGTAATAGAGGCTTTCCTCAAAACAGGTTTTGATTTAAAGGAACATTTGTCTTCATATCTCAATATAGATATGGCCAAACTTAATGGATTGATCTCAAAGGGAATGAAAAACATGTCTTCTTTGCACCCAGGAGATTTAAAAGCTGATAGCGTTAAAGACTTTTATGAAGAAGGTGTTGGAAATGCACACCTTTTTGATCTTACCTCTTGGCATTTGGGCAGCGCTAATTACATTGCCGATACAATTCGCGTTGAAAAGATGTTTGCTTGCGGAAAAGTTTTGGACTTTGGTGGAGGAATAGGTACTCATTCAATTGCAGCAGCATCTTTCGCAGAAGTTGAACATGTTTTTTTTGTTGATCTCAATCCATCTAATCGAGATTTTGTCCTATATAGAGCAAAGAAGCTTGGACTTGGAGATTCAATATCAGTTCATAGAGATCTTGAAAGTATCGGCAAGATTAAGTTTGATACAGTAATTTGTTTTGATGTTTTGGAACATCTGCCAGAACCTTCGGCTCAGCTATTAGAGTTCAAAAAACGAATGAATAAAAAATCTATAGCATTAATGAATTGGTATTTTTTTAAAGGAATTAACGGTGAATATCCTTTCCATTTTGATGACAAAGATTTGGTTGAAAGTTTCTTTTTAACTCTTCAAAAAAACTTTCTTGAAATATTCCATCCTTACTTAATAACAGCTCGTACATATAAACCAATAGTGTAGGTTTTTATGTTGTTGAAGCTATGTTGACTCTTTTTCTAGTTCTAAGACTTCTTTTTATAGTTTCAAAATTTACTATCCCATCCGTGAGGGCAAAAAGTGTGTCATCCTTTCCTCTCCCAACATTTAAACCAGGTAAAACTGCAGTGCCTCGTTGTCTTATAATGATTGATCCAGCAGTTACTTTTTCTCCACCATAAGCTTTAACGCCTAATCTTTTTGAGTTTGAGTCTCTACCATTTCTAGTAGAACCAGTTCCTTTTTTATGTGCCATTGATAATTAAAAGAGTTTTGAGGATTTTAAAAGACAGTTTAAACTCATGCCTTTTCTAGTTTACTAGCTTTTTCGTCAGTCTCGCTTTCCTTCTTTTTAGCTTTACTAGTACTTGTAACTTTCTTTTTCTTCGTACCATTAGATATTGAGGTAACCATTACTCTTGTTAGTTCCTGTCTG
>QCPC01000022.1 GCA_003212695.1 Prochlorococcus sp. AG-436-C13
TTTAGCTGATGTTGAATCAGCTTTATCTTGTAGACGCTGGAAATCTTCTATATCTTTGTTGCTTTCGCCTTTAATCAATAACTTCAAAATATATAGAAGAAACAAAAGCAAACCTATAGGGAATATAAATTTGAACAGGAATTGATAAAGGATGATTCCTCCTATCGCAATTGTAAAAATAGATATAAGAGTATTTTTGCTGGTGCTCATCTTTTCCCTTTTGAAGGTATGCCAATCTATGATATTTCTAAAGGCCTATAAACAAAGGCTTTTCATTTCTTATCAATGAAAAAGATTCCTTGTTCTTATCCTGCAAAATGAAACGTTTACTTTTGCCACTACTAGCGGCTCTAATATTACCTTTAGCAGCTTTCGCAGACAAACCTCCAGTTGTAACAACAACAAGTACTCAATCTTCAATGGCTTTGGCCAAACATCTTAGATCTACTGGTGCAGTGAAATATTCCGCATATTGGTGCCCACATTGTCATGATCAGAACCAGCTATTTGGCAAAAAGGCTGCATCAAAATTAAAAAATGTTGAATGCGCTGCTGATGGAAAGAATAGTCAAACTGAACTATGCAAAGAAAAAGGAATTTCTGGATTTCCTTCATGGGAGATTAATGGAAATATTGAGTCAGGAGTGAAAACTTTAGAGGAATTGGCAGATTGGAGTGGATATTCGGGAGATAGGGACTTTTAAATTTGTCACTACTACCTCGCTGGAGATATATGTCTCTAAGGACTAAACGTCTGATCCTTTTACCTGTAATAGCCTATGCAGGATTATCTTTAATCAGAGCTTATGCTCCTATTATAATATTTGGGTTGCTAATATATTTCTTATATCAATGGACTGAGGATCGTAGGTAAATATTTATTAAATTCAACTTATTCATTAACTAAGTAATTATTGAAAACTAGCTCATCAAAAACTTTCGCACCTCTTGCTTTTTTTCCTAATTGTACAGGAATTAACTGATCTAATACAGCAGCAAGGCAAGTGATCCACATACTCCCTTTGCAAACAAGAGCAATCTTGCAAATATGATCTGGTGCTTTTTCAAGACAACCCTGGGTACTAGAGACTTTTATGCTTTTGATTTGAGAGTAAAGCTCTATGTCTAATAGCTCAGCTTCTTTTTGAGTGATTTTTGTTCCTTGTGAATGACATTCGAGTAAGAGTTGATAGTTCATTACCAATCTGGATAAAAATAATCATCTCCAAAAGGTTCTTCATAAAAATCACCAGAAAGAATCCCTCTTTGGTAGGCCTTTAAAAATTTTAGTAGCAAGTGTTTCATTGTTTGTCTTAATCTTTTGGGTAAAAGCTCCAAAAAAATATTCCAAGACAAATCACAATACTAGTTAGGCCCATCCATCCCCAAAATTTATTTTCAACAAATAAATTAGTCAACATTGATTTTTCTTGATATCTAGCTTCCATGTTGTTTTGATACGTATCAACTACCATCGCTAATACTGAGATTCTCATTTTTTAACTTTAACTTTATCAAATTTTTTATATAATATATATACATATAAAAAATATAAGAGTAAAAGCATATTTATTAATAAAGACTAAATCAATATAAGCGAATATTGGCATAATGATAATTCTTTTAGCAGAAGCTTTTTCTTTATTAGTTAAATCCGTTCCATTCTAAAAACCTTGCCCACTAAAATATTCGTTTCATTGTGCTTGAAGCTTAATACTTGTTAGGCATATTTAATAATTGCCTATAGATATATAATTGCATGCTTCTTTGAAAGATTATGATAAATATTTTTCATTTAATTCTACTATTTGGAAAAACCTTATTTACACTTCATATATCATATAATTTACAGTTGGATTTAGATGGATGACCTAGGCATTCTTTTTCCCAATTAAAAATTTTCGCTTCTTCTGGTATTGGCAAATGATAATTGAAATCGTGCATCCTCCATACGTCACTTACAGCGCCATTTAGGATGGTGAAAGGTGACACTAGTTTCATAGTCCTCCTTGCTAGGCTCTAATTTTATAAGATGGCTAAACTATTGCTGCAAGAGAGCTTATACCTAATTACCTTTATACTTTAATACTTTTTTAACAATCTATTCTAAGTACGGACTTTCTGTTGATTGATATATAGCTCTACTTTCTATTTCCCAGACCTATTCTAGAATTGATTGATATAATGTAAATTTTTGATCTTCTGAGCTGCTTGATTTAGCAAATAATTAATCAAATTGCTTTAGATATTACTTGATATTAACTACCTCGGCACAAATAATGAGTTTTTAAGAGGAAGTCTTCAAAATATGGTTAATCTCTTGAAAAGAATCTTTCGAGAATAAAAAATCAAACTTCTAATAGTTAAAGATAGAATCCCTAAACTGGTTGGCAATGAGAGCCAGTAAAATTTTTGAGCTCAATTTATGGAGACTTTTGGGTTGTTTTCAACCGATACTTTTAGTAAAAATGCCTAGCAATCTTGAAACTGTACTCAAGACCTAGCTGTTAAGCAACTCTTTGAGTTATAAAGGTTTTCTTATTTCGATTAAGCAATGCAATCACAAGGTGGTTTATCACAGCAGGGGTTCCGTGAACGCATAAAACAATTTGCTGAAGGTAAGTGGCAAAGCTTTACTGATCCTCAAAAGACTTTAGTGAAAAAGGTTTGGGGGGTGATTACTTATAAATGGAGGTGGCAAATTGCTATGAATGTTCCATATCTTGCAATATTTATTTTGGATAGAACTATACCCTCAGTGCACAAATTTGATATGAATTTATTAGCAGCAGTTACGTCTAAGCTGCCGATTCCAACTTTTATTTCTGCGTGGTTTGGATTTTGATAGATATATAATAATTTTCTATAGAGCTGTTTTTTTACTCATTAGTTGCTTAAAGACCCAATAGATTTCTCTTCAATAAAAGAAAGTAAAGGGTTGATTTGGATATGAGAATAAATTCATTCAATTAAGAGGAAGCTTGAATTGGGACTTATTGGTTTACATAACAGAAAAATTTTACGAAGATTTAGTTACTGATTCATTTAAAAACATGCGACGCTTACTTTTAGGAATAGTTGGCTTGACGATGCTGATCGGAGGTTGTGCAAAAACAAGCCAAGAAAATATTTCTAGATTGGACGTGCTTAGAAATCGCAATGAATTGATTTGTGGCGTGAGCGGTAAGATTCCTGGATTTAGCTTTTTAGGAAGTGATGGAAGTTATAGGGGCTTGGATGTAGATATCTGTAAAGCGTTTGCGGCTGCATTTTTAGGAGATTCAACTAAAGTCCAGTACAGGCCTTTAACAGCAGCTGAAAGATTTACTGCTATTAAAACTGGTGAAATTGATCTGTTGTCTCGAAATACAACTTTTACGCTGAGTCGAGACTCTTCAGGAGGCAATGGGCTGACTTTCGCACCAGTTGTTTTTCATGATGGACAAGGATTGATGGTAAAACGCGAAAGTCAGATTACAAATATTGAGGGACTTGCGAATAAGTCAATCTGCGTTGGTTCAGGAACAACAACTGAGCAAAACATTAATGATGAGTTTGAGGCACTATCTCTTCCTTATACACCAATTAAATATCAAGATCTTAATCAGGTAGTTGCTGGATACTTGCAAGGCAGATGCTCTGCTATGACATCTGATCGATCCCAATTAGCTGCAGCTAGATCAGGCTTTGCGAATCCACAGGATCATATTATTCTTGATGATGTTCTTAGTAAAGAGCCATTGGCCCCAGCTTCTGATGGGCGTGACCATAAGTTGGCTGATGCAATGAGATGGGTTATTTATGCATTGATATCTGCTGAAGAACAAGAAATAACAAAATCAAATATTAATGAAAAAGTACAAATTGCAAGAGATAACCCTCAGTTAAAACCATTAAGAAGATTTCTTGGTATTGAGGGGGATCTTGGAGAGAAAATTGGACTTAGCAATAATTTTGTAGTTAATGTGATCAAATCAACTGGTAATTACGGTGAAATTTACAATAGACACCTTGGACTAAGTAGTGAAGTACCTATCCCAAGGGGATTAAATGAATTGCATATCAATGGTGGTGCTCATATTTCCCCCCCTTTTAATTAATGAGATAAATTATTTTTGCTCTGAATATAATGAAGCAATTTAATAAGTTGTATTTTCAGTTGGCACTCTTGGCTGCTGTTTTTATTTTATTAGCCATATTAATTAATAACTTAACTATAAATCTTTCACGAGCAGGACTTGAGTTTAGTTTTTCATGGTTGTATAGACCAGCAAGTTTTGCTTTGGCTGAACACCCTCTCCCTTATTCACCTTCTGATAGTTATGCATGGGCCTTATTTATGGGTTGGTTGAATAGTCTAAAAGTAATTATTGTGTCATTATTTTTGGCTACTTGTATAGGGGTATTTATGGGTCTAGCGAGGACAAGTAATAATACTATTTTAAATTTTACTTCAGCAATATATATCACAATAATTAGACAAACACCACTTTTGCTGCAGCTCATGTTTTGGTATTTTGTTGCTTTCCTAGGTTTGAGAGATAATACCTTTACTCCTTTAAAAGGGATCTTAAGTATTTCTAATCAAGGAATAGAATTATTAGGTTTAAATCTATCTTCAGAGTTTTCTGCATTATTGTTCGGATTAAGTGTATTTGCAGGTGCTTATATAGCAGAAGTGGTTCGTGGAGGAATCCTTTCAGTTTCAACAGGACAATGGGAAGCTTTTAGGAGTTTGGGATTACCTGAAAGCAGTGGACTCTATAAAATAATAATTCCACAAGCATTACCAGCTATTATACCTGGCTTGACAAGTCAGTATTTAAATCTTGCCAAAAATAGCACTCTGGCAATAGCTGTTGGTTATTCAGATATTTATGCGGTTAATGATACAGTTATAAATCAGACAGGCAGGGCAGTAGAGAGCTTTATTATATTATTAGTAAGTTTTTTGATATTAAACCTGATAATTACAAATGGGATGGAAATAATTAATAGAATGACTTTAAATACCAATAAATACCAATAGTTTATGCCAAATAAAATTATAAAATCTGGCCTTAAACTTTTGGAGAATAATATAAGAGATCTTTTTTCAAACTTATTGAGTTTGATATTAAGATTATGTATTATATCTGCTATTGGGCTAACTTTTTTTTATATCTTTCAATGGCTTGCAATTACCGCGAATTGGAAAGTTGTAAGTTCAAATGTTCCTTTGTTTGCTTTTGGTAGTTTCCCTTCTGATCAAAGATGGAGACCTTCTCTTTGGATTATTAGTCTTCTCTTCTTGAGCATATTTACACTTATTGGACCTAATCGAAAATGGCTACGCAGAATTCTGCCTTTTGCCTGGATAAGTACTATCCCGATAGGCATTTATTTGCTTTCTGGTGGATTAGGCCTATTACCTGTTGCGAGTAGGGATTGGGGAGGACTTTCGTTAACTATTCTATTGACAGGATGTAGCTTTTTGCTCTCATTGCCTTTGGGTATACTTTTAGCACTTGGCAGACAAAGTAAATTACTCGTAATAAAGCATTTAAGCTCGTTATATATAGATTCAATGAGAGCAGTTCCACTAATTGCAGTACTTTTTTTTGGACAACTTCTTATCCCATTATTCCTTCCTTTAGGAGTAGAAGTAGATCGCGTATGGAGAGCTGTCTTAGCATTCACTTTATTTGTATCTGCATATATCTCTGAAGATATTCGTGGTGGATTGCAGGCAATACCTAATACCCAAATAGAAGCGGCAGAAACTCTTGGGTTAAATCAATTCCAAATCACCTTTTTTGTTTTAATCCCTCAAGCCTTAAGAATTGCTTTGCCTGCATTAGCCAACCAAGCTATTGGCCTTTTTCAGAACACCTCTTTAATGGCAATTTTAGGATTAGTTGAATTGTTGGGAGTTGGCCGAAGTCTATTGGCAAACCCTGAATTTATTGGCCGTTATATAGAAGTCTATATTTGGCTGGCGAGTGTCTATTGGTTATTTTGTACATTTATGGCTATTCTTGCTAGACATATTGAGCAAAGAATGGCTATTGATAAGCCTAATTTAGTACCATAAATGGATCATATAGCTGTTAGGACTAAAAAACTATCCAAATCATATACTCAAGGATTGTATGCTCTGGATGATATCTCGATTCAAGTGGATCATGGGAAAGTTCTTGTGGTGATGGGACCCTCTGGGTCAGGGAAAAGCACTCTTATTCGTACTTTTAATGGCCTTGAACCTTTTGATGAAGGGGAAGTAAATGTTTTAGGTATACAAATTGACTCAACTTATGATGAGAGGAAAATTCGCAAAATCAGGAAGAGAGTTGGAATGGTTTTTCAGCAATTTAATTTGTTCCCACATCTTTCGATATTGGAAAATATAACTCTTGCTCCAATTCAAGTGCAGAAACGTCGTCCAATTGAAGCTGAGGAACATGCTATGCACCTTTTGAGTCAAATGGGAATTGCTACCCATTCAAGTAAATATCCCAGCCAACTCAGTGGCGGTGAGCAGCAACGGGTTGCAATAGCAAGAGCTTTAGCTTTAAAACCTGAATTGCTTTTATTTGATGAACCAACCAGTGCTTTAGACCCCGAGCGCGTGAATGAGGTCTTAGATGTAATGCGCAGGCTTGCAAAGCAAGGGATGACAATGGTTGTCGTAACTCATGAGGTTGCATTTGCAAAAGAAGTGGCTGACCAGGTTTTATTTATGGATGCAGGGAAGGTTATAGAAACATCTACCCCAGACCTTTTCTTCTCCAATGCACAACATGAAAGAAGTAGAAGATTCCTTAATCAGATTGAGAAAAAGTGATTTGTTTTATTGGAGACACTTTTAAAAGCTTTTAGCTGGTTTGAGACATCGTTTTGGCCCAGCAATTGCTACAAGACTTGATATTCAGCCTGGAGTCCCTCAACAGCAATGGGTTTGGCACACTGGAGAAGATGTTATTACTGCTATTAAGACTGATAAAGAAACTTTTTTACTTTCTTATCGGACATCACGTTTAGACCCTTCTTTCCTTTAATCCTTTACTTAAAAAAAACTAGATATATAAGTTATCAATAGGATAGTTGCAGAAATATGAAAATTTTTCTTTGGATCTTAATCACTCCTCAACCTTTTATGGTCTGCTCTAGCTCTTTGATCAAGTCTTGCTAAATCTTTTCTAGCTCTTTGATCAAGTCTTGCTAAATCTTTTCTAGCTCTTTGATCAACAAGCTCTACATCTTTTCTAGCTCTTTGATCAACAAGCTCTACATCTTTTCTAGCTCTTTGATCAACAAGCTCTACATCTTGTTTGGCTCTTTGAATCATGCTAGTCATAGAGTCGACCATCATGGATAAAGCTGCAGGTACTTCCTTCTCTGATGGATTTAATGAGACCTGATCATTAATCAGGTTATTAGAAGGTGGCCTATTCGGAGCCATGGAATAGCTAGAGATTATACTCTGGAAGTATTTACCACTTTAGATGTTACAGGGCAGCTTTAGGGTACATTTCAGTTTGTTCATTAAGTTGTACAAAAATACTTTTAATTTATTGGAGCCTTTTAAGCACTTGATTTGTAGAAGTCAATGGTAGTTCTTACTTATGGCAAGTCCAGCGTCTGACGATATAACAAGCACAAGCTACAAGGTTATTGTATGTCTTTTGGTTTTAAAAATAGGCTTTGTATTAGCAAGCGGTCTATTAATGAGGAACAAATGGCAGAGTTAGGACCTGAGCTATATGAAGAGGTCCTAAGATATAAGACTCAAGAAACTAATTATTTTCCTCAACCCATTGACTTGAGTATGTATAGGGAAGGCTATTTAAATAGAGCAGCTTAGATTCTTGGCAAGTTTTTTGATAAAGCCCTAGTCATGAATCCCTAGTAAGTTGGTTAAAGAAGTGATACTGAAAAGCTTTTATAGGTATTCTAAACGTTGAATACAACTAGCTATTGTCTATTGCAAAATTCTTTTATCTTTTAATCTCTATCTTAAAAATAATTTGATTTTAGATGTCGTTCCATGCATATAGTCTTGCAATCATTCTCCTGGTCTCCAAGTGAACAATAAGTTGTACATTCGAGATAAGCATCAATAGCATCTCTTTCTTCTTCGCGAATGCTCTTGTTATGGATAGTATTCATAAAAAGCTTGTTACCTATTTCTTTTAATCTAGTAATTGAGAGATGGTTGGTAATCCGCATTTCTTCCTAATTTTTCTTTTCACAAAAATAAATGTATATTTTATCTAAATAGCTTGTCAATCTTTTTTCAATTATTTTTTAGTGAATATCAAATGTCAATTTGATCAATGGTTCCGAGAGAATAAAAGCGTATTTATTTCTTCGATAATTGAAGTTAAGTCCGATCAGTCTTTTTCCATTCTCTATACCACTGCCTATCATCAAGCCATCGAATAATTGGCCAATTAATGAGAATAGAAGGAATTAGGATTAAATAAGGTGAAAAATTTTTAGAGCTAATAGAAAAAAGAAGAGCTGGGACTACTGACATGATTGTCGCAGTAAGCAAAGCTCTTTTAGGGGACATTTTGGTTCGCATCAGAAGAATTACTTTTGAAGTGCTTTATTTATAGAGCAATTTGAATTTGATTGTTATCATTTCACTTGATATACCTTTGAGCGCCCATTGCATTTTCGAACACCCCATGAAATAGGGGCTTGAGACTTTGTGATTTCTTGTTCAACACAAATATTTTGATTGTTCGCCCATTTTGCTAATGGTTGAAGGCTTAAAGCAATAAATATAAGGCAAAAAGCAGATAAAATTAAAGCGATTGCATTTAACAATTTTATCCAATCAAAATTGCTGTCGTTTTTTCCAGTATCAGTCATCAATATTTAATGGCATGAGGCAATTTAGAAAATACAATATTTCTAATAAACATCTTTTGCAACTTTTCTCAGTTGACTTTTAAAAATTGGTTAGGCATTTTTTAGTTTTATTATTGAGTTGAATTAGAACTTTTGCAATTTTTCCTACTCTTTGGCCTTGATAATTCAAAGCTAAAAGCGAGAATTTGAGATATATCTCAATTAATTTAAATGCCTTCTTTCGTTACTTTACTGATATACCTCTTAGGGGGGACAGTATTGGGTTCTCTAATGATTCTTACTGGGATCCCTGCTGCTCCACTTTTGGGAGGCATATTAGGTGCCGGTATATTAAGTATTAGCGGACAATTTGATATTGCCTCATGGCCTATAGGTACAAAGACAGTGCTTGGCATAGGGATAGGGACAGTTATTGGAACAGGAATAAATAGAGAGACATTGGGGGAATTGCAATCACTCTGGAAACCTGCGTTAGTTATAACTTTTACTCTCTTGGCTACTGGAATTTTGGTTGGACTTTTGATTAGCAAATTCTTTGGAGTAGAAAAAATTGTAGCTCTATTAGGGGCAGCACCCGGAGGGACTATAGGAATGAGTCTTGTAGGAGCTGAGTTTGGAGTTGGAGCAGCTGTTGCAGCTCTGCATGCAGTCAGATTGATAACAGTTCTTTTTTTAATACCTGCAATAGTCCATTTCCTTGCTCCAGCAGCAGGTATTGATATCACTAAATAGGTCTTGCTCCTTTTTACTTCTTTCAGATCCTTTTAAAGAAATTAATCACTAAGTAGTGTTGTTATTTAAGAAACCTTCAGTATTGTAATTCCTTCCTCTAATGACTATTTCCCTTAAGGTTGGATAGATAATAAATAAGTTTATTAGCAAGAAGGAATTAAATAAAAATCCAGAATAATATTCTTCATCTCTTTTTCGCCACTCTCCAAAAAATGAAATATCCAATTAATGTGAGTACACCCCATACTGGAGCTGGTAAATTCATAGGTGCAGACCATTCAGTATGAATCAAATAATTTCCCATAAAGAAAACACAATATTCTATACAACTAAATCAATTAGCTAATAACGTCTATTTAGATGTAAAGCAATATATTCGCTATAGATCAAATCATGCTTGCACCAGTTACTAATTTTACCAAAACAAGCCTTTATGCTAATCGTTATCTTTAGATAGAAATTCTCAGGAGTTATTCTAAAAACTGCTTTTGATTTAACCTGATTTATTGTAATGCTTTGCTTGCTTGATATTAAAATGTAAGAAAAACTCTTGGAAAGAAGAATTATCATTAGATATGAAGACACCAAAAAATGAAGACGTAAAATTATCTATAGGTTGTCATAGATATGTATGCTCGTTATGAGCTATGAAGTATATAAATGACTAAAAGAAATAGGGATTCATGCATAATTCTTGAATCTGCTAGATATTCTATCAATATCTAATCAAAGAAGAAAATAACACTTGAAATAAACCAAGTCAAAATCTTTGCGTTACTCTTCCTGTTTCCTTGATTACTAAGTAATTTATTGAAAGAGAGTAAATCTTAAATGACTACGATCAACTTGAATTCACAAACATGTTTGGGTTTTGTGGGACTCGGATCAATAGGACTTCCAATAGCCTCTAACTTGTTAAAAGCAAGCTTCCTCTTAAAAGTTCATACACGCAGTAGAACAGCTGAAACAAGTAAGGAATTAAAAGGGGCTCTAGCTTGCGCTAGTTCTAAAGAGGTTGCAGAAGGATGTGATGTTCTTCTTATTTGTGTAACTGATGATGACGCTGTGGAGGAAGTATTGTTTGGACCTGAAGGAGCGGAAAGTGCTTTGAAGCCAGGTAAAATTGTAATTGACTTATCAACGATTAGTCCTACTAAAGCAAAATCATTTGCGAGAAGGTTGGCCAGTAAAAATGTTGTGTATATTGATGCTCCAGTAACTGGAGGTACTGAAGGTGCGAAGGCAGGTACATTGACATTTTTTGTAGGTGCAAATGAAGATTTTCTTAGGAAAATAACTTTTATTCTCAAGGCAATAGGGACTTCTTTCTATGCTTTTGGGAGTGTTGGTAAAGGACAAGAAGTAAAAGCTATTAATCAAATACTTGTCGCTGGAAGTTATATAGCAGTTGCTGAGGCTATTGCTCTAGGAGAAGCTCTGAGCCTGCCAATGGATATGGTTGTCGACGCACTCCAAAAAGGAGCTGCTAGCTCATGGGCTCTTGTTCATCGCTCTAAGTCAATGCTTAAAGATGTTTATCCATTAGGGTTTAAGTTGCAATTACACCATAAAGATTTAATGATTGCATTAAGAACTGCAGAAGAGTCAGGCTTGCTACTACCAATAACATCCAAAGTAAAAGAATTAGAAGGAAAGTTAATCGACGAAGGTTATAAGAATGAAGATGTCTCAGTCTTAAAGCGTTCAATTCAAAGAAAAACTTAAAAAACTATTAAAGATAAAATAAATTATATATAGCTATTTCTTATTGTTTAAGACCTCTTTACCTCTACTTATATCAACATAGTTTCCAATGAGATTAGTGCTTATTTCCCATAACTGCTCTCTTTGCAATCTATCAAGTGCCGGTGGAGCGATTTTACAGAGCTTAGGTTGCCCTTTGAAATTAAACTGAGGACCATATTGCTCCCCACTTCTTGCATTTTGATCAGTTGCCGCAAGTAATTGAGGTAGTGACCCCATAAGAGAACTTTGAAATATTGGAGAAATTAACTTATAAGCTATAGCCTCTTGCCAAGAGCCATTGGCCTTTACTGATGTGGATTGTAAATTAGTCCTAGCGAGGCCTGGATGGGCAGAAAGAGAAAAAACATCTATGTTTGATCGCTTTAATTTATGATGAAGCTCTACAGCAAACATTACATTTGCAAGTTTACTCTGGGAGTAATATGCCCACCGGTCATAGTTTTTTTTACCTTGAAGGTCATCCCAAATAATTTTCCCCATATATTGAGCCCCGGATGAAACAGTTACTATGCGCCCTCTAGGTTTTTCAGCAATTAATGGTAACAACTTAAGAGTTAAGCACATGTGACTAAGATGATTAATTGCAAATTGAAGCTCAAGCCCTTGCTTGCTAACTGTTCTAGGAGGAGCCATTACACCAGCATTATTAATTAATAGGTCTAATTTTCTATATTTGATAATAATTTGATCTGCAGCTTGATTTACCTTATTTAAATCAGCAAGATCTATTTCTAGTACATCAATATTTTCAGAGTTAGTTTCTCTAGAGAGTTTCTTCCTTGTCTTTTTAGCTTTTTCTAAAGAGCGACATCCAAGAATGACAGTAGCTCCCTTTTTCAATAAAGCTTGTGCAGTATCTAAACCTAATCCGCTATTGGCACCAGTAATCAAAGATATTCGACCTTCTTGGTTGGGAATTGAATCAATAGACCAAGCCATTTGATTTGCGGTATGAGTTTAGATAATAAAGCTATTCTTTCTTTCAAGGAAGTGAAGAAGGCATGTACAAATATTATTTGCCCATGGCTCTTCTAAGTTTTGCAGATTCATCCATCCCTTCCATGATTGTCAAAGTTCCATTTTTAGTTGCAGCTTTTCTTAGCTTAGATAGCTCTTGATAAGCAGGAGACTCATAAGCTTCAACAGCTGCGCGCATAGAAGAGAATTCGCAAATAATTGCCAGATTGGCTCCTTCAGTTCTCTCTTTACCTTGAGGCTCCATGTCCTTTGCAAAAATTTCTCCACCAATCTCTTTAAGCCAAGGCCCTACTTTTTCCAAATATTTGGCAAATAAATCTTGGTCGACAACAGTTGATGTTGAAATCCAATATCCTTTGGCACCTTTCTTGTCCATAAAAGACTTGATAAACTAGAAATTTTTTGTCTCTTCTAAAGATTACCTATATGGAGAGATAAAATCATCTCAGGCGGGCTTTCCAAAAAATCACTAATTTAATCTCTCATGCGATAGATTTTATTTGAGCATAGCTTTCTTTAATCGAGTTCTGCCTACCATTTTGTTGACAAAGGTAAAACAACTGCTCCGAAAAACTAAAGAACAGAAATTTAATTTAAAGATACTCCTTCAATAATTTGCTCTTATTTAGCTTATTTAAAAAAAGTTGTTTTATTCTTTTCCCTCTTTAACTTTATTTAAGCGGCTTCAGAATCTAATTCGCATTGCGTTAATTCGCGTTCCGAAAGGATGCTAAGTATTCTTGCTTTATCAATAGCAGAAAGCTCTCCATCCTCATTCCATTTAAGAGTTGTTTTGCGCTGTAGAGGATGCTCTATTTCTTTCCCCGTTTTAAGAATGAGATTTGATTCAATAATTCTTAGTTGTTTTCTTGCAGAGTGTAAGTCTGGTAGATACCTACAAATAGAAGCAGAGCAAACTTGGAAAACCCTCGCATTGTTTTTACTAAAACAAACAATAGAGCCACCTGCAGGACTTATATAAATAGGTTTAGTTTTAATCATTTTAACTTTCCTCTTTTAGATGAGTCTCAACGCATTGGGTAGTGCACTCAATACCTTCATCTGACAAGGAACATGCAGTGACACATTCAAAGTAAGAATCAATTGCATCTAGCCCTTCTTTTGATTCCAGTTGATCTCTTGCATTTGTCATAATTACTGCTTTCTTTATTGGAATGTCTTTTTAGCATAATTATCCAAATTAATGATTAATTAATTACAGGATATAAATTAATTAGGTAATAATCACTAGCAATATATGCAGTTAAACTGGATGCAATCAGTCTTAATTATTTCTTTATGTTCTATGGTATTAGAGGCTGGACTATGTATCTAAGAAATTAAATTTATTGTCTTAATATATAACTATCAAAATTAGAAAATATTAAATATTCTTTATAACTGTGTCCTTCTTTCGACTAATGGGGGCTTGTCTTTTTGAGAAAGCATTATTAATGCTAGTGGCAACACAAAAACGATTAATGAAGAAATTAGTAAAACTGCTTTTATCGCTCCTCCACTAATGGTTAGATCAGAATAAGCAAAAATAGTTTGAATCATAAACTTAATTCATGTATTAAAAATAACCATAGTAAGATTGTCGCTATAATAGAGAAACTTTTGATTTGTTTGACTGCAATCTTTTATACATCTCTGGCTTATTAATTTTTTTATAAGAGTTGCTTCTCAGATTTTGTATTCATATTGACTGTGTATAGGTTTTAGATTTATGAATCTTCGTAAAAACATATTTTCTTCTTCTTTACATTTGTCATTAAACTTGTTTTAGCATTAATATGTATTAGTTTTTGCTTTTAGATTTCTAATTGCTTTTTCTTCTTCATGTTTGAGTGTATTTTCTATTGCTAACTTCCATTCTCCTTGTGCAAATTTTTTGGCGTAACCATGACCAGGTAGCAGCCATTTAACATCAAGATTTATGAGCTTTTTTACTGATTTCAATTGTTCAGTCCAATTCCACCAACAATAATCTTTTGAAGCGACTAATGCATCCTTATCAATATTCCACCATAAGTGATCACCACTAAAAAGTATTTGCTCCTCAGACCCAAGTACAGCAACAATTGAACCTTTTGTATGTCCTGGAGTAGGAATTAATTTTATGCTATTCCCTAGCTCAACAGTATCTAATCCTGTTAATTGGTTTTCAACTTCAGGTGCTGCATTTATATCATCTTTATGCATCCATCTTTCGCAGCAGAAAGCTTTAGCCCACTTTGCACTATCTGCTATATCATCTTTGTGAGTAAGAACCATTTGACCAACTCCACCCATCTTTTTAATTTGTTTAGCGAGTGGAGCACTCCAACGTGGTGAATCAATAAGTATGTTGCCTTTAGAATTTAAGATTAGCCAACTACTAGCTCCAAAACTTTTCTTGGAACTCCAACCACAGTAATAAACTTCTCCTGCAAAGTGTGTAGTTACAAGAATTGGGAAAGCATCTGATGAACAATGTGCTTTTATCCTTTTTGGAGCACCAATTGCGGCTACAGGACAATCTATTAAGGCTAAAAAGGCCTTTTCAATTTCTTTTTTACCGTTTGGTTGATTGTGAACATAAGCTTTGTTTCCGCTTGATGCAAAATGTTGAGGATCTATTCTCCAGCAACTACCGCAATCAATACAACTAGAATCAACAAAAAATGGACCAGTACAATTTTTGAGTAGCCTTTCTTTTCTTAGAGCCATAATATTTATTTTGATGAGTTCATCCGCTTGCTGCTATAAAATTAATAAATTTACAAGGTAACTTTCTTGGGAATTTATTTTTACTAATTGTTCTTATATATTAGGCTTATTTCTTTTTAAATAAACTATTAAAAAATAATATTTATATACACAAACTTTCAATTATTTTTTTATAGCCTCCATTGTAAAGCCTTACTTTCCTTGATAAGCCTTTCTTTATCTTTTCTTTCTATATAATAAATACATAAGGCAGCTAAACCAAAGAAAACAAATGAGAGTAGAAATAAAATAATATTTACCTTCATTCCAGTTACAAAGAGAATCATTCCAATAGTTGAAAGGAACCAAGTTATTTTAAGCTTTTTAAAAAGTTTGCTTGATAGAAGGAAATCCTGAACTCTCATTAGCATTTATGATTTCTAGAAGAGTTGACTATAAAACATAGTCTTCTCTTTTTTAGCATATTATAGATGGTAGGCAATAAAAAATTAATCAACAATTTTTTTAAATTTAAATGTGATATCAATTCCGTATATTTTTTCATCTATATTATTTTACATTTAAGAACTGCTAAGGCTTCATTAGGTAAATCAAGAAAAAAATCTAAAATTTTATTGCCTGTAACTGGAACCTCAGCAATACCTACTAGTATTATTTTCCCATCCTTTTGTCTTTTAAGACCATGCTCTTCAAAAAGACTGCTTTTTACAAAAGCTGTCTCTAGAGTGGTCTTTATAAATAACTCTGGAAATTCAAATATTGAGAGAATACTCAGAATGAATCTTGCTTCAAAATTCAGCAAAACCTCACCAGACTTGCTATCAATAGTTCCCTCTAATTTATTCATGTACATTTCAATTTTCAATCCAGGAGGTAAAGGAAGGTTTAAAAACTTGGTTGTTTTAAATGTAAGGGGTGGTATTGAGAATTTGTCGGGTGTAAAATTTATTTTTAGAATGTTACCTTCCTTACCAGAAATAACTTTTGCATTACCTCCACCATTTATTGCGTTATAGGTGAAATGTGGATAGGAACCAATTGCTAATCGACATCCATCTAAGCTTTTTAGTTGCATAATCCTATTGTTCTTATTATCTCTAGATTAAGTATGATTCTATATCTTACTTGGAAAGCGGTTTTAGTTATGCTCCTTTGATAAAAGAGTAAATTATTTAATCGATTTTTTATCAAACTATATTTAGGACTTGTAGTAGGTAAATATTTCCGACTTTTTGCTTTAAAGCTTACCCTTGCTTTTGTTTGGCTTTAGTTTTTTCTATAAGCAAATTTTTGCAAGATTCCTAGTTCTATAATATTTAAAGTGCTTTGTTCTGTTGCTTCAAGATTTACTAATGGAGCCATGCCATCTGCATAAGCCTCTAACCATCGTGGAGCACATAAGCACCAATGATCTCCTTCTTTTAATCCAGGGAAATTATATTGAGGCATGGGAGTTGATAAATCATTCCCTTGAGCTTTGCTATAACTAAGAAACTGTTCAGTGATTACAGCACACACTGTATGCATGCCTTTGTCTGTAGGATCTGTCTTGCATGCTCCATCTCTATACCAACCAGTCATTGGATTGCAATTGCAAATCTCTAATTGACCTCCTAAAACGTTTTTATAATCCATAGCTCTCTTGATTAATTATTAGATATTTTAAAATATCATTGGAATAATTAATTCCAAAAACTTAAATCTCTTCTTAAAAATATATCGTTTAAAGTGTATAAGATTTTATTTGTTAGGAACTGACTAGTTTGATTTATTTAGCTTCAGTTGTGTGAAGTTTTTGATATCTTTTCAAAGATTCTTTCACTTGAAATTTTTAAAGATTTATAAGATTCACCCATAGCATTATTTGAAGTATTCATTTTAGGGATGTTTTCAAAGATTCTTTTACTTGAGAATTTTATAGATTCAATGGTAGAAAGCATGGCTTGGCTTGTTCTAGATATTCTTTCACTTATTTGCCCTCTAGAAAACTTTGAAATATCTAGGGATGGACTAATTGCATTGCTTGACTTGGGTAATTGCATTCTATGTATCTTCCTGAACACGTTATCTCCCGAAGATTTCAATATATCTAGAGATGTACCTAATGCATTTTCTTCACTAGAAGACTGATATTGGGTGCTTTCCATCACTTTAATTCTTTTATAATTTGCATACTAAGATTAAGTGATTGTATAGAAATTGCCACTTTTTCAACTATTCGGTTACATATTTATCTGCTTCATACCTTGTAGATGCAAAGCAGTTCAAATTTGAACTTGAATAAAACATGCATTACAAGATTAGTATTGACTACTTTTTATAGACATAGCCTTTGCTTGCAAGAAGAAGGACGAACTAGTGTCAGTATATTGCGTAAAAGAATTATTTTTATAGAGGATTGTATAAAATAGGAAATGTGAAATTGAGGCATAGGCTTGAAATATAAAATCACTAAGATTATTTTTAAGATTTACTTAAGTCACACTTTCTTTTAAGAGCAAAAATGATTGATACTAAAACAATTGCATGGATCGGAGGATCATTAGTTGTTTTTTTCTTGTTTGTCTTTGTCTATGTCATTCAAGTAAGAATTCAGAAGTGGAATAAAGAAAAAATCTCGCCACTTCCATTGGAAGGCTTCTTATCAATATCAAGCTATATATCATCTTTAGTGGGATTAACAATTATGTTTACTGGAGTCTTGGAAACATTTACTTTTTCTCCAATAAAATCTTTATGTGCATCATTAATATTGGCGTTCACAACAGGAATTCCAATGTGGGGCGTGGTGCAGGGATTATTAAAAGAAATTGAGTCAGGAGAATTGAAAGAAATTGTTCCAGGTAAGTTTTGATTATGTGGATTGGAAAATCATATTTTTGTTTGGGATAAACTAATTTTGACTATCTAGCAGGATTCGTTCCGATTAATTTTAAGTTTAAAAATTAGCCATCGATTTTCTAATACAGCTCGGACTGTTCACTGAAAACAAGAAAAATAATAGGCTCTTTATCATTTTTCTAATGTAGAAGATATCTTGTCTGAGTATGATTTAGAAAACATTTGTTTTTCTAATGCTTCTGATAATGTTTCGTAAACCTTTTTTTGCCTAAGCAACCCACACATGTTTAATATTTCTTTTATATTCCTTAAAACCTAATTTTTTTTCAATGACTCCTGAGGCAGAAAAGTTCAATGGTTGGGCCGCAATGATAGGCTTTGTAGCCGCATTTGGCTCTTATGCATTAACTGGTCAAATCATTCCAGGTATTTTCTAAATGGAGTTAAACCCATTTAAACCTGTAGTCCAATTCTTTAAATTTAAAAAGTTTTTGGCTTAATCAAAAGCCCTTGACGTTGTGGTCCAGGGCTTTTATTTTTTAATTAAATAAATTTGCAGTAAAAATTTATTTAGAGAAAAATTTAAATTCTTAGGACTTTAGATTATATCCCTGAAATAGAACAAACACTCTCTAATGATTCTAGTTTGAATTTCTTCCTTTTTATTCCTTTTACCTAACTCATCTTTCATAAATCATTTGGTTATAAATTTTGAATAGTAGGAAATACTGATTTTTTTAAGTGAATAATTTGCTAGAAATTATGAGATTAACCCGTTAACCTTGTATGGATCATTCTATTTCAATGAATATTGCTGTCCCTTTAGCTGGAATAGCACCTCTTTTAATGTTTTTTATATTGGGTACTAAAAAGAAGCAAAATAAACATAAAATATAGCAAAGTCCCTCCTAAACTATGGATTTTTCTTGAATTATTTCGGATACATGTATGTATTTTTATTTTAAATATCCTATAATAAGTGAATTTGATAATGATATCTATTCTCTATGGTTTGAAAACTAATAAAAAATACTTTTTACTAAATGAAATCAAACGCATCCTTTAGTTCCTGTGGTTCTTATAGATGGACATTAATTAGAGTAATTAATGAATCAAAAAAAGAAATTATTTTTATTGGTTTAAACCCTTCTTCTGCCAATTCGAAAGAAAATGATCCCACGATAAGGAGGCTTCTATCATTTGCTGAGCGATGGGGCTTTGGAAAGCTTTATGTAATAAACCTATTTGCTAAAATAACTAAAACACCAGAAATGTTGAAATATTGTGATGATCCAGTGGGATCAAGGAATGACTTGGTACTGGATCAATATATTAAATATTGGATGGCAAATGAATTATGTCAATTATGGATAGGCTGGGGAGTTAATGGGAGGTTAATGAATCGAGATGTTCAAGTTTTAAAAAAAATAAAAAATAAATATTCAAAAAAACTTTATACAATTGGCATTACAAGACAAGGTAAACCTTTACATCCTTTATATGTAGCAAAAAATAAAAAATTATACCCCTTTCCTTACTAGAATTATTTTAATACATGATCATTATTGAAACTAATTCTCAAACTTTCTAATTATTAATTGAAAAATGCTTTAATTAAAATGATTGAAATTAAACTCTCTGATTATTTTCATATCAAATAAGCCTTTGATTTTTGTAATAGAGGTAAATCATTATGCTTATGCCAAGAAAATTTCTTACGAGATTCAAATTTAAATACTTTTTAACTCCTTGGTTAGGACCAACACTTTCTCTGGCGTCATTATTTGTATTTGGAGCAATTGGTTATCGCATTACCGAAGGATGGGATTGGGGGGATTGTCTTTGGATGGTTCTGATTACTATAACTACAATTGGTTTTGGTGAAATAGAGCCACTTAGTGCAATTGGTAGAGTCGTAACTTTTTTGATAATCGCGGGAGGATTGGTCGTTGTCCAGTTAACACTAAAGAGATTATTAGGACTTTCTGAATCTGGTTATTTTAGAAGAATGAGTGAGCTAAGGTTTAGAAGGATCATAAGGAGTATGCAAAATCATGTAATCATTTGCGGCTATGGCCGAATTGGAATTGAAATTGCACAACAACTTCAATTAGAAGATGTACCTATTCTTATTGTTGAGATAGATCCAGCTAGTAAAGAATTGGCAGAAAAGCAAGGATTAAAAGTAATGCTTGCAGATGCAACTTTGGATGAGACATTAATATTAGCAGGTATAGAAAAATGTCGCAGTTTAGTTATAGCCTTATCAAGTGATGCAGCTAATCTTTACGTTGTTTTAAGTGCAAGAGGATTGAGCCCAAGCTGTCGATTAATTTCCAGGGCAGAAAGTGAAGAGGCCTCAAACAAACTTAAGCTGGCAGGAGCCACGGTGGTTGTTAGTCCATATATTGCAGCAGGAAGAACTATGGCTGCAACTGCTTTGAGACCAATAGCCGTAAATTTTATGGATTTATTGGCTGGATCCCAATGTGAAATTGAAGAATTTTTATTAACTAGTGATTGTTTAAAGTTTGATCAGATTAAGAATCGTACATTATCTGAACTTAATCTAGGCAGACAAAGTGGAGCGATGATTTTAGCTATACGTCACGGTTCTAATTTAACTACTAATCCAGGGAGTGATTTTGAAATTGCTCCAGGCCAGTTATTAATTGCCTTAGGTAATAAAGAGCAGTTAGCTCTTTTAAGAAATCTTCTTAGCAAGGTGTTGATTAATGTTGAGAAGATAAATTGTTAGAAAAAACATAAAAGAAGGTCTTTGGATGCATTTTAGAAATTAGATTAAAATTTAATTATTGAAGTACTTACTGTTAATTTAATTTTTTCTTCTTTAATAAATGAATGGATGAAAGACTTTTTTTTCCTGCAACGCACCGCAATAGCCCTTTTATTGAAAAGGTGCTGCATAAGTTCCTTCCTCAAGAAGGGTTTGTTTTAGAAATTGCAAGTGGTAGTGGAGAGCATGGAGTAACCTTCCAAAGATGTTTCCCTAGAATTACATGGCAAACAAGTGATCCAGAACTTCTTCATAGAAAAAGTATTAGTGCTTGGATTCGTCATCAAGGATTGGAAGAAAAAATGCCTCAACCCATTGATCTTGATGTAGATAAAAAACCTTGGGACTTGATTCCAGAGATTAAATTAAATCTCAGATTCATAATATGTATTAACTTGATCCATATCTCTCAATGGAGTTGTACACAATCATTATTTGAAGAATCAAGGAATAAATTAAAGAAGGAAGATTCTTTAATGTTGTATGGTCCCTTCAAAATAAATGGTGAACATACTAGTTCCAGTAATGATTTGTTTGACAGGTCTTTAAAATCTAGGAACAAAAAATGGGGTGTAAGAGATTTAGATGAGGTTGATTCAGTTGCTAGAACTAATGGATTCGAAAAATTTGAGGTTATAGAGATGCCTGCTAATAATTTCTCTGTGATTTTTCGGAAGATATGAAAAATTAGATCTTCATCTTGCCGTTTAATAGTATTAATGATGTCGAGGGTACGAAGAAAAACAAATAAATTTAGCTAAATATTTCCTCTTAAATTATTTGAATTGTATCTGTTTTTTTATAAAATTGACTCCTTCTTATTTATAAGTTAGTTTAAGAAGTAACTGTAATTATTTTTCATGCTCACGGGTAAGGATTTGTTAGCCAAAGTCAAGGACTTGGGTGATGTCTCAAAGTCTGATCTTGTTAAGGCATGTGGATATGTATCCACAAAGAAAGGAGGAGGCGAACGCCTTAACTTCACAGCTTTTTATGAGGCTCTGCTTGAAGCTAAGGGAGTTAATCTAGCTTCTGAAAGTGCTGGAGGTATTGGCAAAGGAGGACGCAAGCTTAGTTATGTAGCTACTGTTCAAGGTAATGGAAATCTACTAATTGGAAAAGCTTACACTGCTCTTTTAGACCTCAAGCCTGGTGACAACTTTGAAATCAAGATGGGTCGTAAAGGATTTCGTTTAGTACCTGAAGGAGAAGATTAAATCTTTTTGGTTATCTTTTCCTATGTTCAATTTATTATTGCCAGTGAGCTTTTTTAGCTTACTGGCTTTTTTGTTAAATATATCGTACTAGCAAAAGAAAATTCTCTACTCTAAAGGATTTAAAAATCAAGTATAGCTAGTAGGTTAATTCCAGGAAAATTAAGGCTTTCAATTTTGTGTTCTGAATTAGAAAATTAAATTATATTGTTAGCATTAATTCAGTAAGATCCCCTTTCAAATTTATCCGTATCACAAATCTGTTAATTATTAAGTAGCTTTTTAGTAAATTCTCCCCAGTAGATTTGATTGATTTTTTTATTTATTAAAAAATCACTAATGCAGCATTTAATGGATCTTTAGAACCAGATGCATTTTTAATATGCTAATGATGCTTCAATGGATACATCACTTTTGGATGAACAAGTGGCTGAAAAGAAAGCAGTAGCTGAAAGAAAAGCAGCAGCTGAAAAGAAAGCAGCAGC
>QCPC01000023.1 GCA_003212695.1 Prochlorococcus sp. AG-436-C13
TCTGAGGAATCTATTGATTCTGTTTTGATTGGGTTTGAGGTGGCTTCAGAATTTTCTGAGCGACCTCCCAGATGCCCTAAATGGCTTTGATGACCATCGTCTGTAAATTCAAAGTCATGTTTAAACATTCCTATTAAATGTTCTTCAAGACCCATCATTAGAGGATGAACCCAGTCATCAAAAATAACATTTGCACCTTCCCAACCCATTTGAGGGCTATATCTAGCTGGCACGTCTTGGACGTGCATAGGTGTGCATATTACTGTGCATGGTATACCAAGTCTCTTTGCACTATGCCTTTCCATTTGTGTACCAAGAACTAGTTCAGGAGCTGATTCTTTAATAGCTTCTTCAACTTCCAAATAATCATTTGTAATTAAGGCTTCTAAGCCCAAATCTTTAGCTGTTGTTCTAACCTTTCGAGCCATTTCCCTGCTGTAAGTTCCTATTCCTACTACTTCAAAACCTAGTTCTTCATTTGCAATTCTTGCAGCTGCAATTACATGAGTGCCATCTCCAAAAATGAATACTCTTTTCCCAGTCAGGTAGTTGGAATCAACTGATTTTGAATACCACGGGAGCTTAGATTTATTTGATTCATTAATAGAGCTTGATATTTCCATTCCTAATACGGAATAAAGTTCTTTAATAAAATCCTGAGTTGCTCTTACACCTATAGGTACTGTTTGTGTAAATGGGATTTTGAAAGTGCGTTCAAGCCAGATACATGTTGATTCTGCTATTTCGGGATAAAGGCAAACATTCGCATCTGCGTTTGGTATCCTTAATAAATCACTAGGAGTTGCTCCTAAGGGAGCTATTACATTTACATCAATTCCATTTTCTCCAAGAATTTTTTGTATTTCTAATACGTCATCTCTACACCTGAATCCTAATAATGATGGACCTAGTAAATTGACTCTTGGCCTTCGACCTTGCTCTTTCCATGAGATTTGAGAGCGGCATGTTGGATCTTCAGCAGTTTCTTTTAATAGCCCTCTAATTAATTGATAGAAAGTCTCAGCGGCTCCCCAGTTTTCTTTTTTGCTGTATGCGGGAAGTTCCAAGCTAATTATAGGGATAGTTAATCCCATTCCCTTGGCAAGAGATCCTGGTTGATCTTGAATCAATTCGGCAGTGCAGCTTTCTCCAACAAGAAGAGCTTCAGGTTTAAAACGTTCTACAGCTTCACTAATATGACCTTTGACTAATTCTGCGGTGTCTCCTCCAAGATCCCTTGCTTGAAAAGTTGTATAAGTAACAGGAGGTCTGGCACCTCTTCTTTCAATCATGGTGAAGAGAAGATCTGCATATGTATCTCCTTGAGGTGCATGCAAAACGTAATGAAGCCCTTTCATTGATGATGCGATCCTCATTGCTCCTATATGAGGTGGCCCTTCATATGTCCAAAGTGTCAATTCCATGGTTAAAAAGTTTCTAGGGCTTTAGGGGTGATTAGGTTCTTGCGATGTAAAGGCCTCGCAAAGAGTTCAGCAAGGTCAGATGCTTGGTCAATTCCATGAATAGGGCTAAATACCATTTCAATAGACCATTTTGTTGAAATACCTTCTGCTTCTAGAGGATTGGCTAGGCCCATCCCGCAAACAACCAAATCTGGTTTATGGTCTCTAACACGGTCTAATTGCTTCTCTACGTGTTGGCCTTCAACAATCCTGGTGTTTTGAGGGAGAAGCTCTAGTTCGGATTTCATCATTTCCCTATTCAAATAAGGAATACCGACCTCTATAAGTTCCATTCCACATTCATTGTTAAGGAAACGAGCAAGAGGAATTTCTAGTTGTGATTCTGGTAAAAGAAATAGTTTTTTACCTGATAATTGTTCTTGATATGGTTTTAAAGCCTTGCGAGCTCTTATTATCAGAGGCTCTAATGTCGAATTAAGAAGATCATTCTTTACGTTGAAGGAGTTCGCAGCAGCTTCTATCCAGCGCTTACTGCCTTCCACTCCAAGAGGGAAAGGCGCTTGAAGTATTTCAGCACCTCTATCTTTAAGAACCCTTGCAGTATCAGTTAGATATGGCTGTGCTAATAAAACTTTAGTCCCATTGCCAATAGAAGGAAGTTCTGTCGATTGCCTAGGAGGGAAACTCTCAACATTGTGTATGCCTAATCTTTTAAAGATAGTTTTCAGCCTGTCTTCTACTGGATTTGCCAATGTGCCTACGAGTAACAATTGCTCTTTTGGGGAGACAGGCATTAAGGGTACTAATGCTTTGAGTGCACCATCCTCACCTTGTGTAAATGTTGTCTCAATTCCACTCCCAGAGTAGTTAAGTACTCTTACCTGACCTTGGAACTGATTAGAAAGTCTTTCAGCAGCTCTAGATAAATCAATTTTTATCACCTCGCTTGGACATGATCCAACAAGGAAAAGTGTTCTAATCTCGGGCCTTCTCTTTAAAAGATTTTTTACTACTCTGTCTAGTTCTTCATGTGCATCTGCTAGACCAGCAAGGTCTCTTTCTTCTAAAATCGCTGTACCAAAGCGAGGTTCAGCAAAGATCATTACTCCTGCTGCGCTTTGTATGAGATGAGCACAAGTTCTTGATCCGACGACAAGGAAGAAAGCATCAGGCATGCGCCTATGTAGCCAAACAATAGAAGTAAGACCACAAAAAACCTCTCTTGGTCCAGTTTCCTTCAGCAGCGTTGAGCCGCTCATATGTAAATTTAAGTTCTATCTTTAAATTGCATCTTTTATAAGGAAAATGCAATTATTCGAAGGAAAAATTCGGAATCCAATATATATTTTGTTGTTTTTTATTTAGTATCTATGACTGTTACCCTCAACTTGTATAGAGCTTGAAATAAGCATCTAGTTTCTCCAGTAAGAGGTCTCTTTCTCTTCGTTTCGATAAAGTTTCCAAACGTTCCTGCTTATTTTTTGAGCTATTAGCCCACCTCGTTTTGTTTTTGAAGAACCAGGGCGAGCTCCCAGTAGATATGAAACTTCACTTGTACTTAAAGGTGAGCCAGTTTCTATTGCTAAGGCAACTAATTCGAGGCGTTGCTTCAGGGCGATTAGATCACATTTACCTTCAGGTTCTTCAACTAATCTTAACCTTGAAGTTCCATCTTTAGATATTTTTTGCATCATTCCAAGACCTACCAATCCAAGAGCTTGCTGTGGGTTCAAATCGCTTGGTATGGAGTCAGAGTCGGGATTTCTTTTTTGGGAAACAGACATCTTTTCCTGCTGTATTTCTTTGAAGATATCGGTTCGAATTTAACTTGCAAGAGTTTTTATTAGCTAAAAAGACAATCTTTAAAGTAGTATCCCCCACATGAAAGGCCTCACTAGTTTTAATAATGGTGAGCGACGTCTCTCTGGGAGTTCGCTTGTAACAGGTTCTGAGGTTGCTCCTCAGGCAGGAGCGAGCTGCGTAATTACAACTGATTCAGAAAAATCACTTGTATCTCGTCAAGCCAGTCATGTACAGCAAATTGAATTACGAAGTTACGTATTTTTAGATTCCCTGCAGCCCCAGTTGGCTGCATATATGGGAACAGTTAGTCAGGGCTTTCTCCCTATTCCTGGAGATGCTTGTCTATGGATGGAAGTTTCACCAGGAATGGCGGTTCATAGAGTTACAGATATTGCTTTAAAAGCTAGTAATGTAAGACTTGGTCAGATGGTTGTTGAGAGGGCGTTTGGATCTTTAGCCCTTTATCATCGGGATCAAAGTACGGTTTTACATTCTGGAGATGTCGTATTAGATGCTATTGGAAGCAGTGTAAGTAGGCGTACAAAACCTCAAGTTAGTTGGACTGAAGTTATTAGAGCAATTACTCCTGACCATGCGGTATTAATTAATAGGCAAAACCGGAGAGGATCGATGATTCAATCAGGTATGAGCATGTTTATTCTTGAAACAGAACCTGCTGGATATGTATTAATGGCAGCAAATGAAGCTGAAAAGGCTTCTAATATTACTGTTGTTGATGTGAAAGGTGTAGGTGCCTTTGGACGATTGACCCTTGCAGGAAAAGAAGGAGATGTTGAGGAGGCAGCTGCTGCAGCAATGAGAGCAATTGATTTAATCAATCGCCAATAGTTATTTCTAAAATTCAATTAAAACCTAGTTCTTTAAGAAATTTTGGAGCTAAAGCTCTAGCTGCTTTGCCCCGACTTCCTAATTTGACCAATTGTTGTTCTGTAAGTTCACCATAAGTGCAATTTGCTTCTCTTACCCAAAATATGGATTCAAATTCTCCTTCAGAGTATGCCGGCTTTTTTAAAAGTTCTCCCCAGCAGATGCCTTCCGCATCATGAATATGATTTCCATTAGGGTCACATAAAACCATAACGCTACAAAATCTTGCACTGCGGTATGGGTTGTCCTCTAACTTTTGAAGTATTTTCTTGATCTTTGCTTCATTGGAATCTGCAAAACGAGCCGAGTAAATTCCTGGGGCACCATCTAATGCATCAACTTCTAAGCCAGAATCATCAGCAATTGTCCATGTATTAGTCAGTTTAGCTGTAGAGGATGCCTTTAATAACGCATTCTCTAAATAGGTTGACCCAGTTTCTTCTATCTCTAATCCATCAGGCTTTGGATATAGTTCAATTGGGAGAGGCCCTAGCATCGCTTCAATCTCAGCGACCTTTTTTGGGTTTCCACTAGCAATAGTTAGTAGTGGCTTGTTCAAAATTTAAAAGCCTCAATTTAGAGGCTTAGTGAAATTGATTTATAGAGTACCTGATCAATCGAAAATTAAAGAGACAGGATTGGGTGAACATTCCATCCGTCAGCAAAGCATTAGGAACCTGCCTCGAAAAAGAAGTTAACTAATTTAATAAGAAAAAACATAGGATTGTTTTGGCTCCCTAACTGATTTTCAACAAGCTTGTTATATCAGTTGCCGCAAGGGTCATAAGCTCAGCTTATCAATGGGTATAAATAAGGTGATCGGGTTTTTCGTGAATTACTCTTGACTTATTTGTGTTTGAGCCGGCATTGTCTTTCATGAACATTCCATTCCTTTATTTTTCGCAAGGCATATGGCTAACGAAACTATGGGCATCGCACTCGGCATGATCGAGACACGCGGCCTTGTACCAGCTATTGAAGCTGCTGACGCAATGACCAAGGCTGCTGAAGTGCGCCTAATAGGTCGTGAATTTGTTGGTGGCGGTTATGTAACAGTTTTAGTACGTGGAGAAACTGGTGCAGTTAATGCTGCAGTTCGTGCTGGGGCTGACGCTTGTGAGCGTGTTGGTGACGGACTTGTTGCTGCTCATATAATTGCTCGTCCTCATAGAGAAGTTGAGCCTGCATTGGGCAATGGCAACTTCCTAGGTCAGAAGGACTGAAGTCTAATGCGCTTTTTTAAGTAAAGCGCGATTTCAAATACCTACATCGACCTAAAGGAGTTATCCCATGAGTAAGAAGTATGACGCTGGGGTTAAGGAGTACAGAGACACCTACTGGACTCCCGACTATGTCCCACTAGATACAGACCTTTTGGCTTGCTTTAAATGCACAGGCCAAGAAGGTGTTCCAAGAGAGGAAGTTGCTGCTGCTGTAGCTGCTGAATCATCAACAGGTACCTGGTCAACGGTTTGGTCCGAATTGCTAACTGACCTTGAATTTTATAAGGGTCGTTGCTATCGAATCGAAGACGTTCCAGGAGACAAAGAGTCTTTCTATGCATTTATTGCATATCCACTAGATCTTTTTGAAGAAGGTTCAATTACTAACGTTCTGACTTCATTGGTCGGTAATGTTTTTGGATTTAAAGCTTTACGCCATTTGCGTTTAGAAGACATCCGTTTCCCAATGGCCTTCATTAAGACCTGTGGTGGCCCTCCTAATGGAATTGTTGTAGAGCGTGACCGCTTAAATAAGTATGGTCGTCCTCTTCTTGGTTGTACCATTAAGCCTAAGCTAGGACTTTCTGGTAAAAACTACGGACGTGTTGTTTATGAATGCCTTCGTGGTGGATTGGATCTAACCAAGGATGATGAGAATATCAACTCACAACCCTTCCAACGTTGGAGAGAGCGTTTTGAGTTTGTTGCTGAGGCTGTAAAGTTGGCTCAACAGGAAACTGGTGAAGTTAAGGGACATTATCTTAACTGTACTGCTACTACTCCTGAAGAGATGTATGAGCGTGCTGAGTTCGCTAAAGAACTTGATATGCCTATTATCATGCATGACTACATCACTGGTGGTTTTACTGCAAATACAGGTTTGGCTAATTGGTGTCGTAAAAATGGCATGCTGCTACATATCCATAGAGCAATGCATGCTGTTATTGACCGTCATCCTAAGCATGGTATCCATTTCCGTGTTCTTGCTAAGTGCTTACGACTTTCTGGAGGTGACCAACTTCACACCGGAACCGTCGTAGGTAAGTTAGAAGGAGATCGTCAGACCACCCTTGGTTATATAGATAACCTACGTGAATCTTTTGTCCCAGAAGACCGTACTCGCGGTAATTTCTTCGATCAGGATTGGGGTTCTATGCCTGGTGTGTTTGCTGTTGCTTCAGGTGGTATTCATGTATGGCATATGCCAGCCTTGCTAGCAATTTTCGGTGACGACTCTTGTCTCCAGTTCGGTGGTGGTACTCATGGACATCCTTGGGGATCTGCCGCAGGTGCAGCTGCTAACCGTGTAGCCCTAGAAGCATGTGTGAAAGCACGTAATGCTGGAAGAGAGATTGAAAAAGAAAGTCGCGACATCCTTATGGAAGCCGCAAAGCACAGCCCAGAATTGGCTATTGCTCTAGAAACTTGGAAAGAGATCAAGTTTGAGTTTGATACTGTAGACAAGCTCGACGTTCAGTAAAAACGAATAGAAGGAGACAACTAGGTCTCCTTCGTCTCTTTTCCCTTGCAAATTCTTTGCCGATAAAACCTCGGCGTTTATTCATTCACTTACAGGTTCACCATGCCTTTCCAGAGCACAGTTGGTGACTATCAAACAGTTGCCACCCTGGAGACTTTCGGCTTCTTGCCGCCAATGTCCCAGGAAGAAATTTACGATCAAATTGCTTACATCATTGCGCAGGGTTGGAGCCCTGTCATCGAGCATGTTCATCCAAGTGGTTCCATGCAGTCCTATTGGTCTTATTGGAAACTACCTTTCTTCGGAGAGAAGGATTTAAACGTGGTTGTTAATGAGCTTGAAGCATGCCATCGTGCATACCCTGATCACCATGTTCGAATGGTTGGCTATGACGCTTATACCCAAAGTCAAGGTACAGCTTTCGTAGTCTTTCAAGGTCGCTGATTTTTCAGTTAATCAGTTTTATATAGCCTCGATCTTTCGAGGCTATATCTTTCTTAAAGAGGAGATTCAATCTTCTCTAATTACAAAGTTTTCAAAGGGCGGACATGGCATCACAATCTAGTAGAGAACTTGCACTTGAGCGCCGTAAGGCTCTTAGTACTGGAGGTAAAAAGGCCTCTGGACTGAGCTCATCAAGTCCTAATCGCGTTAGATCTGTATCTGATGTAGGCGTTACAAGGACTGATAAATCCTTTATTAAGTCAAGTACAAATAAGATAAGTTCAGCCCAAAAAGTGCATTCAAAAACATCTATTTCTGTGCCTTCAACAAACATTCATTCCAAAAGAAGGAATCCTAGGCCAATAAGTAATCCTAGTAGAGAGCTAGTTCTAGCTCGTCGTGAAGCTCTCTCTCAGCGTGGTAAGACAGCAGATAAAAGTCAAGACAGAACAAGAGTAGATGTTGCAAAAAATACTTCGCAAGAATCTTCTAAATTAGTTTCCGTTAATACCGAAGTTGAAGCTTGCTGTGAACCATGTGCAGAAGAAAAAGCACGTCAGTCAGCAGCTAAAAATTCTACTAAATTAAATCTTAATATTTCTAAAATTACTACTCGTCGCAATTCTAGTCCTAAAAGAAGGGCAATAGAAAATCCTAGTAGAGCACTTGTCTTAGCAAGAAGAGAAGCATTGTCTAAACATGGAAAATCTGCTTCTGTTCAACCAACAACTCCTGCAGCAGTGGCTCGTCAAGGTAATCCAGATTTATCTAGTCGTGAAATATCTCAGCGTGTTAGAGAACTTAGAAGTAAGAGTGGCGCTACTGGTAAGCAACGTTCTTGTGGAACGAGACCTTGTGGTCCAAACAAGAATGGATCAAAGGAGTCGGTATTAGTTGCAGATGCTCATTGGAAAGTTGGAGTAAGTGAAACTTATTCTGGGCAAATGGTTACGGGTACTCAAGCTAATAGATCTATTAAAACCACTGGAAATGAAGCAAGCACCTGTCGTTCTGTTACTGGTACACAATATCTAGGAGCAGATACAGTTAGTACTTTTTGTCAAACACCTCCATCATCGCCATCACACCCTTCTAAAGTTGCTGTTACGAATACTTCACATGGTAATCAGGTAACCGGTAATGAAGTTGGCCGATCAGATAAAGTCACTGGAGATGAGCCTGGTACTTGTAAAAACCTTACGGGCACGGAATATTTGTCTGCGAATCAATCAGCCTCTTTTTGCGGAGGAGTAAACCCTTCTCCTTCAAAAGTTGGGCAGAGCCTCACTCAAGAAGGGCGAAAGGTAAGTGGAGTTATAGTCGGTCGATCAGGGAGTGTAACTGGGGATGAGGCTGGCTCTAACAAGAATCTCACCGGCGATCAATATCTGGGAGCTGATCCGTTGCCTGATGGAAGACCAGCAAGAAAAGTAGGGGTTTTTAATACTCTCAATGGCACTGCTGTCACTGGTACAGGAGTTGGACGAGCTTCTAGCGTTACTGGAGATGAAGCTGGCAGCTGTAAGAATGTAACTGGTGATGAATATGTAGGATCCCAGCAATATGACTCCTTTTGCGGAGGTTCTCCTTCTCCAGAAGCTCAGAAGGTCGGATTAAGTTTGACAAATAAATCTCAATCTGTGAGTGGAACAATGACAGGTAGATCTTCTTTGGTTACTGGAGATGAGCCTGGAACTTGCAAGTCAGTTACTGGAACTCCTTATACTGGGTTGGAAGAAGCGGCACAACTCTGTGAAAGTCGTGCACTTGATGAAATTCAACATAGAACCCCTAGAAGGGTTGGCACGCCAGCAGCTCCTATGACCGGACTACAACCAGGTATTGGGGGAGTGATGACAGGAGCAAGCAAAGGCGCTTGTGAGGTGCTTACTGGAACTCCATATGTTGGAGCTGATCAACTTGTTCAAGCTTGTGGAGACAGCGCTCCTGTTGGAAGTAGGGATTATAAAAGTGCTGGATCATCAGATTTTGCGAAAGGATTTACAGTTACTTCTCCAGCGAAATCTGCTCAATTAGATCGTGATTCCGTTTCAGGTGTAACAGGTACTAGCTATGAAAAGTCTACAAATATAACGGGTCCTTTTGATATGGCACCTAATAAGGTTACTGGTACTGAGCAATTTAGGTTTGACAATAAAAAACCTTTAATGGCAACCTTCCAAGATCAATCAACAGATGCTTTGTCTCAATCCGATGAGGCATCATCACGTCCACAATCAAGAATTACTGGTGAAGGACAATCTGCAGGGTTAAACATTACTGGGGATGATTGGGCGAGAGGTGAGAGCGTTACAGGTACCGAGGGTGCCTCTGCTAGGAGACGTAATCCTTCTAGACCTGGTGGTATGACAGCCATGCCTGCATTTGATAAAAAAAGGAACGAAGAACTATCTAAACCAGATCTTCTTATAACTGGTTCAAGTGGAAATACAGGAGAAGGCCAATTGGTTACTTTCTCTGGTGGAGCAAGAGGTTAATTGAGTAATGGCCTATAGAAGTTTGGCCAATAATAGAAAGCGTTTTCTAGGACCTACTGCACCTAGAAAATATTTTCCCTCTGCCACAGAAATTAAAAGGGATGAAAAATCTGTTGACATCCCAACTGGACTAAGTACTACAATATCCCATCCTCTAACTGATTTAGTTGAGAATAAAAAACTTCAATCCTACGAATCTGAGACGAAGGAAAGTTTTGACCGTATTGTCCCTTTACTTAAGAGAGTTTCAGCTCTTCAGCATGAAGAAGATTTTGTAGAAAGGGCTCAAATACTTGCAAAAGCAGAATTAGGTATAGAACTTCCTGTTGATATTCTTGAAAAAGCTTGGGTACAACCTTTAGATATGCGAGCTCTGTTTGCTTCATGCGTTTTTAAAGCGCATGAACATGCAAGTGAAAAGTTTTTCCATTCAGACCCTTTAAAGGCTTCTGCTGATAGTAAGGCGGCAAAATTATTTCAATCATTTCTTTACAAATGTGGCTTTCACCTGTTGGATGTGACCCCTTGCGCAGATGGCCGGTTGGCTCATTCTATTGCTTATGCATTAAGAATTCCATTTAGTTCAGTTCGCAGAAGATCTCATGCTGGAGCAATGTTTGATGTTGAGAATACAGTCAATAGATGGGTAAAAACTGAGCATAAGCGTTATAGAGAAAACTCCCCAAATTCGCCAAATGAACAAACTTCTTATTTAAAAGTAGTTCTTTATCACTTTAGTTCAGTCGATCCTTCTCATCAGGGCTGTGCTGCGCATGGTAGTAATGACAAGCTTGCTGCTTCTTCAGGATATCAACGTTTACTTGATTTTCAGGAATCCATTGAAAATAGTTTTTGTTGCGGAGCTTCTGTAGATCTTTTGCTCATTGGTCTTGATACAGATACCGATGCAATTAGGGTGCATATACCAGACTCTCAAAATCAAATTAATCTTGAAGAATGGATTTGTGCATCTGAGATATATGAAGAGACAAAGAATCTCTCCGTCGATCAGGCGATGTCTACAATCTTTGAAAGAATAAATTCAAGTGCTTCTGGTCATATAAATCCTGGAATGGTTGAATTTATCCGCAGATTAATAGTTAACAATATCTCTCAAATAGATTATGTACGTCACTTCCATAATGGTTCGTATCTAGATGCAGGACATGCTGAACGTTTCATAGGTGTAGGTATTGGATTTAAAGAAGTTCATCTGAGAAACCTTACTTACTTTGCTCATTTAGATACTGTTGAAGAAGGTGCCCCTGATTTGGATGTAGGAATAAAGATTTTTAAGGGTTTAAATGTTGCTAGAGATTTACCAATACCAATTGTTATTAGATTTGATTATTCAGGTAAAGTTCCTGGTGCAAGAGAAAGGGCATTGTCTGATTGTAAGAGGGTAAATACCGCTATCTTTTCACGATATCGATATTTGGTAGATAAAGGTTTCTTGCATACATGTCTTACTATTAGAGATCGTGATAAAAAGGATTCTGCAGAAGTTGTAGGGTCTTCTCTCGATCCTGTCCTTCAGGAGGAACATTGACATGTTGATTTGTAAGGTGGTAAAACCACTCGTTTCCACAAACCGTATACCTGGCTTTGAGCATAAGCATCTTCAGGTTGTTTTAGATGGTAGCTCTAAAAAAGTTGCTGTAGATGCTGTTGGCTGTAAGCCTGATGATTGGGTTATTTGTGTTGGAAGTTCTGCGGCTAGAGAAGCCGCTGGTAGTAAGTCATATCCAAGTGATTTGACTATCGTCGGAATTATTGACCATTGGGATCCAGAGTCTCCAGGTGGGTTGCCTTTAGGGAAGAAATAATGGAAATTATGCAGGTTAAAGGCCGTTTGGTTTGCACTCAACGAGTTGAAGGGTTGGGTCATATGCACTTACGTATTCTTTGTAATAACAAGGGTAAAGAGTTGGTTGCAGTTGATCCAGTAGGAGCGCGTGAAGGAAATTGGGTTTTTACAGCAAGTGGATCGGCAGCAAGATTTGCCTGTCCAGATTCTTCAATTCAAACAGATTTGACTATTGGAGGAATAATTGATTTTTGGATTCCTGATAGCTAATTAGGGACGCTCGCAGACCCTTAAAAATTTTTTCAAATGACTTCATCTTCTCGCGGCAACTCTCAACAGAGCAAATCTACTAAAACTGAAGACCCTTCTACACAAATAGTTGATGTCTCATCCGAAACTGTCCCATCTAAGAAAGTGTCTAATAAGGCCAGAAGCAAAAAAAGTATTTCTTCAATTGGAGGAGGTCCAACAAGAAAAAATTCGATTTCAAATAATTCTTCAATTCCAGAAATTATAAATGGCATAGCTTTAGGGATGATAGAAACGCGTGGAATGGTGCCGGCTATAGAAGCTGCAGATGCGATGACAAAAGCAGCCGAGGTTAAGTTGATTTCTAGAGAATTTGTAGGTGGAGGTTATGTGAGTGTTTTAGTTAGGGGGGAGACTGGGGCTGTAAATGCATCTGTTCGTGCAGGTGCGGATGCTTGTGAGAGAGTAGGAGATGGATTGGTTGCTGCCCATATAATTGCAAGGCCTCATTCAGAGGTTGAGCCAGTTTTGCGACAAAGTAGAGGAAAGCGTCGCCTTTGAAATTTACTTGTTTAACCATTTTTTCTCGTATAACTTTAGTTATGCAATAGAAATTCATTGATTATGAATAAATGGAACAAGAGATCTCGTCCTGAGAGGCTTGAAAGGAGGGTTGAGTTCTCTTCCTATGAAATGACAAGAGATTTTCTTGATCGTTTAGGAGAACTGTGTGAACATAAAAAACGTTTCCCAGATATTAGCTTTGGCAAGAATTATGTAAATTTAACTTTGCGCCCACTTAGTGATGATAAGGATGCTCAAATAACAGAAGCAGATCATAGTTTTGCTTCAGATGTTGATAATTTAAGTAATTAAATTTATATTTTCCCTTCTGAAATATCTCGCTTGATTAGTGCCATTAAATAAGCAGGCGCTTTGTATCGTCCAGGAAGGCAACGGTTAAGAGTTTCCAAATGACTCCAGCAGACAGTTCTCTGAATCTGTTGTGTTGAGCTTCCTTGTTCAAGAAGACGCCTTAAGGCTTTGCAATAGAGGGGATACCCAGCCTCTAGCTCTCCAATTGTCAGCTTTGCTGTGGACATAATTTGTCCCAGGTCAGGACTTAATCTAGACAATCGAGTGACCAGCATGCAAATTGAAAGTCAGGAATTATCTCAATGTTTTAATTTTCAACCAAGCCAAGCAACACAATCAATCTCTACAAGACCGCCTTTAGGCAGTGCTGATACTTCAACACAAGCTCTTGAAGGACTGATTTCATTTTGGAAAAAATCAGAATAAATTTTGTTTACTTTATTGAAGTCATTTAAATTTACTAAGTAAATGGTGGTTTTAATCACATTTGATGCATTTGCTCCGCCTTCATTAAGAACAGCTAAAAGGTTCTTTAGTACTTGTTTTGTTTCTGCTTCTACATTGCCAGCCCCTACCATCATTCCTGAAGAAGGATCTAATGCAATTTGTCCAGAGCAAAAAAGCCAATCGCCTGCCTTAATGGCTTGTTCATATGGACCGACTGGCAATGGAGCTAATTTTGTTTGAATTGCTTTTTTAGAGAATGAAGTCATAAGGTAATCAACTATATAAAAAATATTTTATTAATCAATCTATTTTTAGACCTTATTTTTGCCAGTTGTCTTTATGGAATCGAAGCTCTGAAAACTCTTTTGAAGTTTTTGCTCGAATGAACAAATTAGACTTTTTTTCTTCAGCAAGTTTGCTTGGAATAGTTAGCAAGCCTTTCGCTCGCATAGCACTTACATCTTTTAATCTTTTTCTTATACTTGAATCTTGAGGATATATAGATTGAGCCCATTGGAGATTGGCTTCTGTATATTCATGAGCACAGTATATTTTGGTGTTGTCTGGAAGGGCATTGATTTTGTTTAATGAATCAAACATTTGCTTGGGCGTTCCTCCCAATAGACGCCCACATCCTGCGCCGAACAAAGTGTCCCCACAAAAGAGCACAGGTTCAGGAGCTTTTTTGTTTGATCCATACAAGAAATAAGAAAGATGATTTCTTGTATGACCAGGAACACTTAATACTTTAATTTTCTCATTTAAAATAACTAAGGTTTCATTCCCTGTAACTGAGTAAGTTTGAAACGGAATACGATCGATATCACCTTTTGCGGCAATTACTGAAGCTGAAGGCCATTCTTCTAAGATCTTTTCTGTGCCTCCTATATGATCTTCATGATGATGAGTTTGCAAAATACAATTGAGTTTGATGTCATTAGATTTAAGCCAAGTTATGACTGGTTGAGAAATAGCTGGATCTATAACCACTGCCTGATTATCTTTGACCCAAATCCATATAATGTTGTCCTTTAGTACCGGGATAGGATGAATTATGAAATTTTGCTTTTCTATTTTCATACTTTTAAAACTAGCTCCAATAGTTAAAGTTCTGATTAATTGACCTATGATTACTGTCGCATTAGCTAAAGGTGCCTTATTAAAGGACTCTGTTGCAAGATTCGCTAAAGCGGGATTGGACTTTTCATCAATCCTTGATCCGAAGAATCGGCTTCTGATGGTACCTTCATCATGTGGGCGCGCTAGGGCTCTCCTGGTTAGGAATGGAGATGTACCTGTGTATGTCGCATATGGTCAGGCTCAATTAGGAATTGTAGGCTTTGATGTTCTGAATGAGAAGCAAATGCCAGTTGCAAATTTGATGGATTTAGGGTTTGGTGGATGCCGCATGTCAGTAGCGGTAAAAGAAACTAGTGGTTATAAAAGTGCAGTTGAATTACCCCATCATTGTAGGGTCGCTAGTAAATTTACTGGCTGTGCAAGGCGCTTTTTTGATGATATTGATCTTCCAGTGGAGTTGGTTCATTTGACTGGCTCGGTTGAGCTTGGCCCATTAACTGGAATTGCAGAAGCAATAGTTGATTTGGTTGCAACAGGGCAAACTCTTCGTGAGAATGGTTTGGTAGAAATTGAGGAACTCTTTTATTCAACTGCTAGATTGATAGGCCATCCTCTTTCTTTAAGGTTGGATGATGGATTAATTCAAAATGTTATTGAGACTTTGCAATCTCAGAAATATTCTTCCTCTGAAACTTAATAAATGTTGTTCAAAGATTTATATAGAGTCAAACGTCTTGGTCGTTATTTAAGGCAGGATAAAAAAAGACTCTTAGCAATACTTTTTTTACTTCTCCCTCTTTCTTTTGCAGGGGCAGTTCAGCCTTTATTAGTTGGACAAGCTATCAGTGTTTTAAAGGGAGAGCCAACTTTTCAGTGGCTTAATGATTTTTCGTTAAGTCAATCTATGAGGATATTGATATCATTTTTACTTGTTTCTGTACTTATAAGATTAGCTCTTCAAGGATATCAGTCTTATAGTATTCAATCAGTAGGACAAAGCTTAACGGCAAGAATTAGAAAAGATTTATTTGCTCATTCAATGAATCTTTCTTTGAAATATCATGATTCAATGCCTGTTGGTAAATTGTTAACAAGATTGACAAGTGATGTTGATGCTTTGTCAGAAGTCTTCGGAAGTGGTGCCGTTGGAGTCCTTACTGATGCAGTAACTTTGCTAGTTATTTCTATAACAATGCTTCTAATTGATTTGAAATTAGGGTCACTACTTTTGTTGACACAGATACCTGTAACTTTCCTTATTCTTTGGTTGCAGAAGAGATATAGGAAGGCTAACTATCGAGTTAGAGAAGAATTATCGGAACTTAATGCAGATTTCCAAGAGAATTTACAAGGGATAGAAGTTGTACAAATGTTTAGAAGAGAAATCGTAAATTCTAAACGATTTTATAAGACTGGTATGAATTATCAAGATTCAGTAAATAGCATAATTTTTTATGATAGTAGTATTTCTGCTTTTATTGAATGGGTGTCCTTAGCTGTTGTTGCTTTGGTAATTGCTTTGGGAGGTTGGTTTGTAACTCAAGGCTCAATGGGACTTGGAACTCTTACAGCCTTTATACTTTACTCTCAGAGGCTTTTTGAGCCATTGAGACAATTAGCAGAAAGATTTACTCAGATACAAGGAGGTTTAACTGCTGTTGAAAGAATTGGCGAATTATTAGATAAGAATATTGAGATACTAGATATAGGAAATAATTATAGTTTTCAAAATAGAAAAATAAATTCTTCCATAACATCTTCCCCCTCTGGAGAGATTATTTTTGATAATGTAAGCTTTTCATATAGGTCAGATGATCAAATAATTAGTAATTTAAGCTTTAGAATTTCCCCCGGAGAACATGTTGCTCTTGTTGGCCCTACAGGCTCAGGTAAAACAACTTTAATTCGCCTATTAAGTAGATTATATGAACCTCAAAAAGGTAGAATATTAATTGATGGTATTGATATAAAGGAAATACCTTTAAGTCAATTAAGAAAGCAAATTGGAGTAGTACTTCAAGACACCTTTTTATTTAGTGGAAATATCGCAGATAATCTAAGATTGGACGCATCAATTAGTGATAAAGATCTTAAAGAAATCTGCATAGATTTAGGACTTGATTCTTTGTTGAAAAGATTTCCAAATGGATTGAAAACTATCTTAAGAGAGAGGGGAGGTAATATCTCTTCGGGTGAAAGACAGTTGCTTTCTGTTGCTCGAATGGCTATTCGTAATCCAAATATTTTAATAATGGACGAGGCAACAGCTTTTATGGATCCATCCACTGAGGCATCCTTGCAAAGAGATTTGGATAGGTTGCTTGAAAAAAGGACGGCTTTGGTTATTGCTCATCGTCTAGCAACTATAGAATCATCAGATCGAATTTTAGTTATGAGAAAAGGTAAGCTCATAGAGCAAGGAACTCATAATGAGCTTCTATTACAGGGAGGCCTATATTCACAATTGGCTAAATTGCAAGAAAAAGGGCTTGCGAAATTCTAATTAGACTTTGTTTAAGTAAATGATTAGAAAACTTGGGAAAAATAAAATAAATATCTCGGATTGGGCGAGAAATCGATATGAAAATGAAGATTTTGAAAACATGTATGGATTAAATGCATCCAAATGCAGCTCTACTGATGACCGATTTGAGTTCATGTTTAGCCAAGAAAGACCTCTTGACCTGATTGAGCTAGAGCAGTTATTGCAATCTGTGGGGTGGAGTAGAAGGCCGATGAGAAGAGTTAAAAAAGCATTGGATAATAGTTTGTTGAAAGTTGGTCTATGGCAACATGATCCTAAGTTTCCCCGCCTAGTCGGCTTTGCAAGGTGTACAGGAGATGGAGTGCTTCATGCGACTGTATGGGATGTAGCTATTCATCCCGTTTATCAAGGGTTTGGATTGGGGAAAGAGCTTATGTTTTATATTCTCAGAAGCCTGAAAAGAAAAGGAATTGAAAGAGTTTTTCTTTTTGCAGACCCTGGAGTAGTTGCTTTTTATAAAAGCCAAGGTTGGCAATTAGAACCAAAAGGGAGCAAATGTGCTTTTTGGTATGCCAATTAACAGAAAGGCTTTATATCAACCCTTTGAATAATATTGCTTAGTTAATTTTCTAAGATCCTTGCCTTTATGCCATTGAAATCTTAATATTGCATTTTTAAGTGCAATATTAAAAATATTATTATTTTCATATTTTCTAGTACTTGTTTGTATCCCTACTCCCAATGCTTTTATTAAATTAATTTGACCTAGACGTATAATCAAATCAATATCTTCCATTAAAGGTATTTCTTTATAACCTCCAACTTGCAAATAAAGCTCTTTACTTAATAGTAAACCTTGGTCGCCATATGGCCTTTTAAGTAAGTTGCTTCTAATTAAAACAGCTAGTTCTAATATTGACCAAACAAAACCTTTACTTTTGACTTTAAAGTCAAAAAACCAGGCATATTTCTTTTGTAATGGCTCTTCGATAACTCGACTCACTTTTTCAACCCAATATTTATTTAATCTAGAATCTGCATGTAAAAATAGCAGCCATTCCCCTTTAGCTATTAAGGCCCCTTTGTGAAGTTGCATGCCTCTGTTTTTTTCTTTTAAACATATTAATTTAGCTCCTCCTAATCTTGCTATTAATTTTGTTGAATCTACGCTACCTGCATCTACAATTATTAATTCAAACTCATAAGAGCATAAGTTTATATCTGCTAATAAAAGAGGAAGAAACTTTGCTTCATTAATTGTTGGAATAATTATGCTAAGCCTTATGGTTGGATCTATTTTTGCCATTCTATTAAGTCTGAAATGATATCAATATCATTTTTTTTATGAATAAGCTTATATTTAATATCTCTTAATCTAGCTCTAGCAATAGTTTCCTTGAGAACTGAATCACTACCCCATTTAATACCACTAAAAGGCCAATACATCTGTGGATTAATAATATCTTTTGAAAATCCAATTAACCAATATCCCCCGTCTTCTGATGGACCTATCACCAACTTATCCTTATTCAAAGAAGAGAATGCTAGTTCTATTTCAGCAGGGCAAATATTGACTAAATCTGTACCTATGATTATTACATCTCTAGCTCGATTGGTGATTTTCCTTCTGCTTCTTTGAGATGAGATGATTTGTTTTTTCATCCTAACGCCAAGGTTTCCTCTTCCCTGTGAGCATGCTTTTTGGATGCAATTATTTTTAGCCCAAGAGATGATTTTCTTTTTTCCAATACCATCTACAGCTAGTTTTATATCTATTGAGCCTGATTCTTCAAGGCCTTTTGAGACTTCAATTGTATGAGAAATCAGCTTTTTTTGTATCTTTGCAGCTTGAAAACCACCAATTTGCTTGGCAAGCCTTGTTTTGCATCGATTTGCTGCTGGCCATCGAGTCATTAAAACAAGGAGAGGCTTAAGCATGGGTTTTTTAAGCAATAATCTCCAAATTTGTACTAAATAAAGTGCTGAGAACCTAATCTTTATTGTGATATGTCTAATTTTAATAAGCTTTTTTACCATTCTATCTTAGTGCATTTAGCTGTAAAACCTTTGATTGACTTGAAGTAAGGGGGAAATCAGACAAGAATGAAAAACATGATTTTCTAATTTTTTAATGCCTTATTAGGCAACCACGTTTAGATTCAAAAGCCATGAGGAAAAAGGTGGTACTAGCTAATGAGTGAAGAGTCTTGGGCTAAGGTTCAGAGCTCCCTACGGAAAAATTTAAGTAAGCCTTCTTATGAAACATGGATACGCCCTACTGAGTTTAGTGCCTTCAAAAACGGAGAATTAACATTAATAGCCCCTAATAGTTTCTCAAGTGCATGGTTGAAAAATAATTACTCTGAAACAATACAAGAGACAGCACAAGAGATTTTTGGACAACCTGTAAAAGTCATAGTCACGGTAAAAGATTCAGCTCAAGAGAATTTTCCTTTGTCAGAACCAGTAAACTCTCTCCATATAACTTCTTCGGACACTGTTCAGACAGTGGCTAAATCTGTTGGCTTATCTAAGAAGTCAAAGTCATTATTGAATTTAAGATATGTTTTTAATAGGTTTGTTGTTGGTCCTAATAGTCGCATGGCTCATGCTGCAGCAATGGCAGTAGCTGAAGCACCTGGAAGAGAATTTAACCCTCTATTTATATGTGGAGGAGTTGGGCTTGGTAAAACTCATTTAATGCAAGCTATTGGTCATTATCGACTTGAAATTGATCCTGGTGCAAAAGTGTCTTATGTATCTACAGAAACTTTTACTAATGACTTAATTCTTGCGATTAGACAAGATCGTATGCAGTCCTTTAGGGACAAGTATAGAGCGGCAGATTTAATACTTGTTGATGACATTCAATTTCTTGAAGGAAAGGAATATACCCAAGAAGAGTTTTTTCATACTTTTAATGCATTGCATGATGCTGGCAGTCAAATTGTTTTAGCAAGCGACAGGCCTCCGAGTCAGATTCCGCGTCTTCAGGAAAGATTGATGTCTAGATTTTCTATGGGGTTAATTGCAGATGTTCAAGCACCTGATTTGGAAACTAGAATGGCAATTTTACAAAAGAAAGCAGAACAAGAACGAATTGGATTGCCTAGAGATCTAATTCAATTTATTGCAGGACGATTTACTTCAAATATTCGTGAACTTGAAGGCGCTTTAACAAGGGCAATTGCTTTTGCTTCAATAACTGGACTCCCTATGACAGTTAATTCAATAGCCCCAATGCTGGATCCGAATGGTCAAGGCGTTCAGGTGTCTCCAAAGCAAGTTATGGAAAAAGTTTCAGAGGTTTTTGAGGTCACCTCTGATGAAATGAAAAGCGCAAGTAGACGTCGTCCTGTTAGCCAAGCAAGACAGGTAGGCATGTACTTGATGCGTCAAGGGACCAATTTAAGCTTGCCGCGAATAGGAGATGAGTTTGGAGGTAAGGACCATACAACAGTCATGTATGCGATAGATCAAGTTGAAAAGAAGTTGTCTAGTGACCCTCAAGTGGCGAGCCAAGTTCAGAAAATCAGAGATTTATTGCAGATAGATTCTAGAAGTAAGCGTTAAGTAGGTTCAATTTTTTTCTTTAATTTGAGAGTTTTTGAAAAAAATCGGATTTTGATCAAATCTATTCTCTGTTGGTATGGCTGTCCCTTGCTTATGGCTATCAATACTAGCAGTATATTCTAAAGCTTGCCTTAGTTCTCTAGCCGATAGTAGTGGCATATCTCTTGGTACTGAAATCCTATCTCTTAAATATCGCAAACCAATTGCACTTCCTTTGTTTGGAATACATGCTTTGTTAGATATCATTTTGGTAAGAGCTGCTCTTAATGGCTGATCAAATAAGTCTCCCTTTAAAGGGTTGATGCTTTTTATTACTTCCCGATGTTTTAGGACTCTCCCTAGGGCCATCGCCGCAGGAGAATCTTTTGACGAAGGTTGGAATGTTGTTTCATCTTTCCCAAGCCCGATCCCTGAATCAATTTGTTGTGCATATTTTTCTTGATTAGGTTGTGGTAGTGGGTCTGCCCAGCAACCACCCATTTGCGGTGGAAGATCATGAGAGTGTGTATGGAAATCTCCTTGCGTGCCTCTATATTCACTTTGCTCCTCAAGTGATGAAAACCATTTATCAATATTTGGAAACGCTTTTCTAATTCTGAACCCCTTGTAGTAGGCCAAAGATGCATTCATTCTTTCTAAATATGGGATAAAAATCACATCAGCACTTCCTGGAATGGAAGTGTTTGAATTTGACAAGGATGGATCTATCCATGAAGAACTTGTTTTGGAGAGTCTATTGTCTAGCTCTTTTGCTATTGATTTGAATTGATTTTCCCTCCTTTGAGATTGCCACTTGTTTAAAGATGGATTACAGAGCCATATGCACCAAGCTCTAAAAAGTTTCCTTTCGAGATTTCTTAAATCAATTATCTCAGGTTCCCCTAATGGCATTCCTAATGGACCAAAAGTCTTTTCTAGTCTTAAAAGTATTTGGTCACTTTCAGTTAAAATCTTTTGATCAAGCTCTATAGCTGGAAAAATCCCTGATGGAACTTTTTTTAAGTACCAATCTTCTTTTTCTCCATAGCAGCGCATGGTTGCTTTTTTAATTTGATAAGGAATCTTTTTCCACTCAAGCCAAAGCCAAATTTTCTGACAATAAGGACACCATGCATGATTATCACGATAAAGAACTACTCTTATATCCTTTAGATCATTATCAAAAAGCCTAAGTAAAGAATATGAGTTGTTTGAACCATTTATAAGATTACTTTGATGAGAAGAAAAATTGGAAAGTTCATCCCAGGTTAGTGCTTCTATGGCTTCTTTCATGGATGCGTAGGAGAATTAAAGAAAGTAAAACAAAGGAGCTGTCTTTTGGACTATTGTTTTGATCTAATTGTATTAGGTGCCGGTTCAGGTGGATTGGCAGCAGCAAAAAGGGCAGCTAAATATGGAGCCCGAGTAGCAATTATAGAAGGAGATCGTGTGGGAGGAACATGCGTAATAAGAGGCTGTGTTCCTAAAAAATTATTGGTTTATGGCTCTCAATACGGGGAATACATACAAAATGCGCCAGGTTTTGGGGTCCTAATCAGAGAAGCAAAAATAGAAACGTCAATTTTGTTAGATAACATTAGAAGAGAGGTCGACCGTTTAAATAAATTGCATATAAGTTTGCTTTCCAAGGCTAATGTTGAGCTTATAAGAGGGTGGGGAAGAATTTCTGGACCTAATTCTGTTCAAGTTGAAAATTCGGATTTTTCTAAAAAGACAATTGAGTTATCCTGTAAAAATATACTGATAGCTGTTGGAGGGCGCCCAGTTCGTCCAAATATACTTGGAGCATCGTTGGGTTGGGTCAGTGATGACTTGTTTTTACAAACAAGATTTCCAGATAATGTGGTTGTAGTTGGAGCAGGTTTTATCGCTT
>QCPC01000024.1 GCA_003212695.1 Prochlorococcus sp. AG-436-C13
CGAAATTTAAAAATAATTTCTCTTTGGAACCAGCTTTAGCAGTCAGAGCAAGAGTAACCCTTGTAAGGGATGTTCCTTCTAATACTGGTGTTAGTTATGGACATACATTTAAAACTAATAGACCAAGCCGACTAGCAGTAGTTGGTATTGGATATGCAGATGGTATAAGCCGATCTTTATCAGGGAAGATTTCTGTTTTAATAGATGGAAATTTCTACCCTCAGGTTGGCTCTATAACTATGGATCAACTCGTGATTGATTTAACTGACAGACCTGATGTTCCAGTTGGCAGTGTTGTTACTCTTCTAGGTGTTGATGGCCATTCTGCGATAACTCCATATCAATGGAGTGAAGCGACAGGTTCTATTCCATGGGAAATTTTATGTGGTTTCAAATACCGTCTGCCTAGGGTTGTAATCTGATATTCCTGAAGATTCAGCTAAATCTCTTTGAATTTACTTCTTACCTTGATAAGGTGTTGATGCTGCTGGAGAGGTGGCTGAGTGGTTGAAAGCGGCTCCCTGCTAAGGAGTTACAGGAGGCAACTCTTGTCGAGGGTTCGAATCCCTCCCTCTCCGTTTAAAGTTTTGGTTTGGGGACTTAAAAAGTTCTAAAAATAATCTCTAAATTAATTGTTAAAGATGTACGAGTTTTGTTTTTACTTTATTGGTTTGTTTCTTCATAAAAAAAGTCCTTAGAGAAGATTTTTTCTCTAAGGACTTTTGGGATAGCGCTTTGATTAGAGAATTATCCTGCAGCCCATACTCCTTTAACTATTGGCATGATTGTATCTAGATGAAGTGTTCCACAAAGTAACCATGCAAACAAAGCACCTCCACATCCACCAAGCCAGAAACCACTTGTGAAATCTGCCCATCCAGAACGAGTAAACAAATCACCTGGAGGATTGTTAATGGTGCAATCTGAAGGCTGAATATTTGGATCTTTTCCTGGTGCGTTATATAAAACTAATAAAGCGGTAAGGATATGAACTGCTCCAATAGTGCCAAGTAAACCAGCTGTTAGAGCGAAGTCTGTATTTCTTAGTGGTCCTGTCATTGCATAGGGACCATAAAGTAAGTAGCCAAAAGCGGCTCCAACTTCTAGACCTCTAAAGTTTGGAGAAAGCCCCTCTCTATAAAAGGGAAGGTTATTCAAAAATGCTTTTGTAAAATAACCACTATTGACAGGAGTTTCTAGATTGCCAACACAGGGATCAGAAACGGGGTTTACTGCCCATTGATCGACAATTCCGATGTCACCAGGGCGAACTGAGCTGTCAACGTATTTTTCGTTGAACTTTACAGGTTCAGATGACTTTAAAAAAGGGTCTTGAAATTCAGTCATGGGCGTATAAAGAACTGTGTTGACTTAAAAAGTAAATAAAATTGTTGTCAGTCGGTTGCGGTTATGTAGCGACCAATGAGAACAATAAATACTGCTGGTGTTACTAACCCTATAAGAGGGACAAAAACAGCCGGAAGCCAGGTAGCGGCAAAATCGCTAGACATTGGACATAACAAAAGATCCACCAACACTGTATAGAATTAACGAGTAATAGATGCGTAAAGGCCTCATTGGTGACATAAAAGTTCAATCCAATACGAATTCATGTCACATTCAACACCCCTAAGAAAATGAATCAATTATTTGCTGCAGGTGCATTATTAGTAATTACTTTAACGTTTTGGGGCCTAGGTAAAAAGCCCAAAACCATAATGATTAAAGGCATTTCTAGAGAAATTCCAATAAGTCCTATTTCTTTAGTGAAGCCTCTAGATCAAGTTGTTAAACCTGAAACTGACATTTTTTCTGCTCAAACTCAATTTAATCCTCCTATTACTTCGAGAGAGAAATTTGAGTTGAAGCGCCGTTTAAAAAAACTTATTTCTTCTAATCCAGATGAAAGATTGATTGCAGTTGAGATGGCAGGCAAATGGGGAGATTCATCTGTCATCCCAATATTGAAAATCGGTTTAAGGGATATGGATAGCCGGGTTGTAATTAAAGCAGCTAAAGCAATTTCTAAATTCAGAAATCACCCTATTAGCTCTAAACCCAAAACAGTGATTCGTTACCCTTTAAATGTTTTTCTAATGCGATAAATAGGACGCCCTTGACTTTCATGATATGTACGAATTTGCAGTTCACCTAAGAGTCCAAAACAAAATAGTTGTACACCAGCAATCCCTATTATTAGTGCAAAATTTAGAAGAGGTCGATTACCAATATCTTCTCCAAGAAGCTTCATTATTAATAGATAAATACTAGCTATAGAACTGCTTAATATTGCAATCATGCCTCCAAATCCAAAGATGTACATTGGCCTGGTCAAGAATCTATTGAGGAACCAAACAGTTAATAAGTCCATCATCACTCTATAAGTCCTATCTATTCCATATTTGCTTAAACCATGTTTACGGGCTCTATGATTTACCTTTATTTCAGTAATTCTTGCGCCTTCAATATTTGCCAAGATTGGCAAGAAACGGTGCAGCTCACCATAAAGCTTCATATCCGTAAGTATTTCTCGACGGTATGCTTTTAGAGAACATCCATAATCATTTAAATGAACTCCAGTGACTCTTCTAATTAATTTATTTGCAATTTTCGAAGGAATTTTCCTACTTATTTCTGCATCTTTGCGGTCATGCCTCCAACCACATACAAGATCGTAACCTTCATTTAATTTAGCTATGAGTAAAGGTATGTCATTAGGATCATTTTGTAAATCTCCATCAATACTAACTATTATATCTCCAGTGGACAGGTCAAAACCTGCTGCCATTGCAGCAGTTTGACCATAATTCTTTCTAAGTAAAATGCATGTTAACTCGGGTATATCCTTGCTTAGATTTTCTAATACTTCTGCGCTTCTATCTTTAGATCCATCATTAACTAAAATTATTTCGAAGCTCTTATTATAACTTCTCATAGTAAGCAGTATTTCTTGAACTAATTGAGGGATACTTTCTTCTTCATTGAAGATAGGAATAACAATGGAAACATTAATTTCTTTGCTCATTTTAATGACCTATTTATTTTTTGTTTCATCTTCAATCTAACTCTGTTCCATCATGACAATTCTCAATTCTACCTGCACCTCGTAAAATAGATTGGTAATAATAGGATATAGAATTTTTGTTTATTATTTTTAAAGTATCTTTACCTATTCCATTCCTTCCATTTTCTATACCTGAACTATGCCAATACAAACCTTCACCTATATATATTGCTACGTGAGAGCATTTTTCTTGATTCCCAAAAAATAATAAATCTCCTGGAATAATTCCTTCTAAGGTGTTTTGATTAAATTTTATTTTTTTACAGAACTTTTCTTGTTGATATGAATCCCTTGGTATCCAAATATTCCTTAAAGAAAAAGCAGTTTGAATTAATCCAGAACAGTCAAAATTAGGTCCTGCTGTACCTCCCCATAAATAATAATTTGTTTTTTTTGAGGTCGTTTCTATCCAATCAAGAATTTTAGGAATTTGCTGGTTAATTTCCTCTCTTGATAGTAATAAAGGTTTCCAAGTAGTTATTTTTTTAACTTGCTCTTCAATTTCTTTTAATTCCAACCAACAAATATATCCGTCTTCTAGAAGTCTTGCTTTGACTCTGCCTTTTGTTTGATATAAATTGCTTTTTGCAGAAGAAAAAGTGATCTCAAACTTTCTACCTGTAATTATTTCGGTTGCAAGTTCATTGCTTGCACAGCTTTGATATCCATTAATACTATTATTTAATAACCACTTAGTTCCAGGAATGAAAATGTTTTTTCTTGGATCTTGCTTTAATTCAGACATTGACTAAATAAACATCCGATGAGTTTTTACATTCATGACTCTGAGATGGAAACCTTTATATGCAAATTAATTGATAGATTTGCAGAAGAAGGTCGACCAAGTCTTCATAATAATATCTCTTTGACTTGGATTGTTTATAAAGGTCAAATCCCTAAGGATGCAAGTGGAATTGGGGTTGGTTTTTCAGGAGATAAACTTATATATCCTGCAAGCGTAGTTAAGTTATTTTATGGATGTGCAATAGAAACTTGGTTAAATAAAGATTTGCTTGTTGAAACTAAGGAACTTCGGAGAGCTATGTATGAAATGATTGTTAATTCAAGTAATGATGCAACTAGTTATATTCTTGATCTTCTCACGGCGACAACTAGTGGCCCGTCATTGCATTCCACAAGATGGGAAATTTGGAAAAAACAGAGAAATGTTATTAATGATTGGCTTTATAGCTTTAGGGGAACTGAATTTAAATCTATTAATTGCTGTCAAAAAACTTGGACTGACGGACCTTTTGGTCGTGATTTTGATTTTTATGGTCCAAGTAATCAAAATAAAAATGCTTTAACAACAAATGCAACAGCTAAATTCATGGAACTTCTAATGACAGGCGTTTTGCTTAAACCAACAGCCACTAGAAATTTTAAGAAATTGCTTTTGAGATCTTTAGATCTTGTAAAACGCAAAGCAGATCCAGAGAATCAGGTTGATGGATTTATTGGCGAAGGGTTGTCAAAAGGAACTCAATTATGGAGTAAAGCTGGCCTGATGAGTGAAGCTAGACATGATGCTTCTTGGTTTATTACACCGGAAGGTAAAACAATGCTTTTAGTAATTTTTCTAGAAGGGAAAGCTTTGGCTAAAGATAATTTCTTGTTGCCTGCCCTTGCTAATGAATTAAGTAATTGGGATAAATGAAAAAAAAACCCGTCAGATTTACAGCTGACGGGTAATACCTTTCCTTTTAATTTTTAGTTGATATAGCTATCCAAATTTACCTGAGGTTGAAGCAATCACAAAAGCACCAAAGGTTACAAAGTTACCCACAGTGAAGTGTGTCAATCCTACAAGTCTGGCCTGAACAATAGAAAGTGCTACGGGCTTGTCTCTCCAACCAACAAGGTTTGCAATTGGAGTACGTTGATGAGCCCAAACAAGAGTTTCAATTAATTCTTGCCAATAGCCTCTCCAAGAGATTAAGAACATGAAACCTGTTGCCCAGATTAAATGACCAAATAGGAACATCCAAGCCCAAGGTGATAGGGCATTTACTCCAAATGGGTTGTAACCATTAATTAACTGAGAACTATTAAGCCACAGATAATCTCTGAACCATCCCATTAGATAAGTTCCTGATTCATTAAATTGAGCAACGTTACCTTGCCATATTGTTAGATGTTTCCAATGCCAATAGAAGGTAATCCAAGCAATAGTATTAAGTGCCCAGAACATTGCAAGGTAAGTTGCATCCCAAGCTGAACTATCACATGTGCCTCCTCTTCCAGGTCCGTCACAAGGGAATGCATAGCCAAAATCTTTTTTATCAGGTATTAGCTTTGAGCCCCTTGCATCTAAAGCACCTTTGATAAGGATTAATGCAGTGGTATGAAGACCAAGTGCAATTGCATGGTGAACCAAGAAATCAGCAGGGCCAATAGGTAAGAAGTTAGTTAATGCATCTTGCCTATTTATCATGTCCATCCAGTAGTGATTGCCTGGCATGCTGTTAGCTGCCAAGGTTGCTGAACTATTTGCATTAGCCAGAAGCGCGTTAATGCCATACATGACTTTACCGCTAAATGCCTGAAGAGCTTGAGCAAAAACAGGCTCAACAAGGATTTGCTTTTCTGGATTACCAAAAGCAACTACAACATCATTGTGTACGTATATTCCAAGAGTATGGAATCCCAGAAGCATAGTGACCCAACTTAGGTGACTAATAAGTGCTTCTTTAGTTTCTAAAACTTTTGCAAGAACGTTACCTTTATTAAGTTCAGGATCGTAGTCCCTAACAAAGAATATTGCTCCATGAGAAAAAGCACCAACCATCAAGAACATTGCTATGTACTGATGATGTGTATAAAGAGCAGATTGAGTTGTGTAGTCCCTTGCTATGAATGCATAAGAAGGGAGGGCTCCCATATGTTGAGCTACCAAACTGCATGCTGCACCTAATGAAGCAAGAGCTAGTCCAAGTTGGAAATGGAGTGAGTTGTTAACTGTCTCGAAGATCCCATCATGGTTAACTCCAAAATGACCTTTATGCGGATCATTTGGGTTGCTTGTGTTATGTGCTTCTGTGATTTCTTTAAGGCTATGACCTATGCCAAATGTATTTCTATACATATGACCAGCAATGATAAACATTACCCCTATTGCCACATGATGATGAGCAATATCAGTTAGCCAAAGAGATTCACTTTGAGGGTGAAGACCTCCAAGAAATGTAAAGATTGCTGTTCCGGCACCTTGTGTAGTTCCAAATACAGCGTCTAAAGAATCTGGATTTTGAGCATATGCTCCCCAGTTCAAAGAGAAGAACGGAGCAAGGCCTTCTGGATGTGGAAGAACACTTAACCAGTTGTCCCATCCGACATGCTGACCTCTTGATTCCGGAATAGCCACATGAACCAAGTGACCTGTCCAAGCAATACTGCTAAAGCCAAACAAAACAGCCAAATGATGGTTTAGCTGTGCTTCTGCATTTTTAAACCATGCTAAGGAAGGTCTGAACTTTGGCTGAAGATGCAACCAACCGGCAAATAATAACCAGCAAACAAGAATGTTTAAGAATATGGCACCCTGGAAAAGCTGTTCATTTGTTCTCATACCAATGGTGTACCACCAATGGTAAAGACCAGAGTAAGCAATGTTTACAGGTGATGTAGCCCCGGCTTGGGTTAAGGCATCAGTAAGACCTTGCCCAAAATGGGGGTCCCAGATTGCATGAGCAATGGGACGAATATGAAGTGGATCAGTAACCCACTGTTCAAAGTTGCCCTGCCAGGCGATATGGAACAGGTTTCCTGCAACCCATAAGCCAATAATGGCTAAATGACCGAAGTGAGTAGCAAACAGCTTTTGATAAAGCTGTTCTTCAGTCATACCGTCATGACTTTCAAAGTCATGAGCGGTTGCAATGCCGTACCAAATACGGCGGGTTGTAGGGTCCTGTGCCAGACCCTGGCTGAACGATGGAAATTTCGTTGCCATGAAAGAGTCAGGAAAGGTTTTAGCCGAGCCCTATGAGGCGGGCATGGAAGAAGGCCCAGGTGGTAGCAATTCCACCTAGAAGGAAGTGAGCAACACCTACTGCACGACCCTGGGTAATTGACAGAGCACGTGGCTGAATAGTTGGAGCCAACTTTAATTTGTTATGTGCCCAAATTATGGACTCAAACAGTTCTTGCCAGTAGCCTCTGCCACTAAATAAGAACATAAGGCTGAAAGCCCAAACAAAGTGAGCTGCAAGGAACATCAGGCCATACATGCTAATAGGTTGCCCATAGCTAGTCAGAACCTGAGAAGATTGAGCCCAAAGGAAGTCACGAAGCCATCCATTAATGGTGATAGAACTTTGAGCAAAGTTACCACCAGTTAGTCCCCAGACATCACTTTGCATTTTCCAAGAAAAATGGAATATAACAACAGAGATGCCATTGTACATCCAGAATAAACCTAGGAAAACATGGTCCCAAGAAGATACTTGGCATGTACCACCTCTTCCTGGACCATCACAAGGGAAACGGAATCCAAGCTGTGCTTTATCTGGAATTAATCTTGAACTTCTTGCATATAAAACACCTTTTAGAAGTATTAGGAGGGTGACGTGGATAGTGAATGCATGAACATGATGAATCATCAAGTCAGCTGTTCCTAGAGGAATTGGCGCAATAGCAACTTTTCCTCCTACTTCAACAACGTTCCCATTAAAAACTTCGCTTAGAACACTTCCAGGTAAATTACCCGCACCTACTAAATTACCAGTTCCAACAGCACTATGCTGAAGATTTTGAACCCATTGGGCTAAGAAAGGCTGTAATTGAATTCCAGTATCACTAAACATATCCTTTGGTCTTCCTAGAGCCCTCATTACATCGTTATGAATGTAAAGACCAAAGCTATGGAATCCAAGCCACATGCAAACCCAATTTAAGTGACTGATAATTGCATCTCTAGCTTTAAGAATTCGATCAAGAACATTATCTATATGAACTGCTGGGTCATAATCTCTAATCATTGCTATACCAGCATGTGCTGCAGCTCCGCATATAAATAGTCCTCCTATCCACATGTGATGAGTAAAGAGTCCTAGAACCGTTGGGTAATCAATAGCAATATATGGATAAGGAGGCAATGCATACATATGGTGAGCAACCACAATGCTTGCAGAGCCAACCATCGCAAGGTTAATGCTCAACTGACCGTGCCAACTGTTGCTGAGAAATTCGAAAATTCCCTCATGACCTTTGGGAGCAGGAAAAAGAATTGGATCGCCTTTATGGACATCCATAATTTCTTTCATGCTATGGCCCACACCATGAACATTGTTTCTCCACATATGCCCACCAAATATGGCAAACACACCAAAAGCAAGATGGTGATGCGAAATATCAGTCATCCAAAGGCTTCCTGTAACAGGATTTAAGCCACCTTTGTTTGTCAGAATGTCGCTAAAGGCCCACCAGTTTAGGGTGAAAAAGTTTTCTACAGTTCTTCCTGCAAGACTCGGGAAAATTTGACTTGCTACAGATGGATTACAAAGCTTTGGAGCAAGATTTGTCACATCTGCCGCAGTTGCAATAGGAACACCATTAACAACAAGAGGGTTTCCTGCGTCTATTGCATCCAAAAGTGCTGCAACTGGGGCACCAATATGAATAAGATGTCCAGCCCAAGCAATAGAACCTAAGCCAATCAGAGCAATCTGATGATGCTGAAGCATAGGTTCAATCTTTTGGAACCATTCGAGTTTTGGTGCAGCCTTGTGGTAATGATAAATGCCTCCATGAAGCATTAGGGCAGCCATGATTACTCCACCAATGGCTAATGCCATTAGTTGAACTTCACTGGTGATGCCCCAGGCTCGCCACATTTGGAAAATTCCTGATGTGATTTGGAGACCTTGATAGTTTCCTCCCAAATCAGCATTAAGAATTTCTTGTCCTACTACAGGCCAAACTACCTGGGCTCCAGGCTTTACGTTTACTGGGTCTGCTAACCAGCCTGTGTAGTTAGAGAATCGTGCTCCATGGAAGAAAGCAGCACTCATCCAAATAAAGACGACTGCTAAATGTCCAAAATGAGCAGAAAAGATCTTTCTACTTGTCTCTTCTAGGTCACCTAGATGAGTGTCAAAATCGTGAGCGTCAGCGTGGAGGTTCCAAATCCATGTTGTGGTTTTTGGACCTTTTGAAAGCTTTGAAGACCAGAACCCAGGTTTATTGAGTTTTTCATAGTCGATAGGAGCATGATCTCTATCGACAGGCTGGTCATAAGGGGTGGGTGCTCCCCCTTTTGCTTTCTCCCCACGTTCTGGTGGGCTAATGGTCATCGAGATTTTTCCTCGAGGAATGGGTTCTAGGAGGTGGTTTGCCACCTGTATCAAAAACTATTTGAAAGAAATTTCATCTAGTTTTTGATCAAAGGATCCCTATTTAAAGGATCTGATTTAGGAAGCATAGATCCGAGAGCCAGTTACTACGTATTCAAGTAACAAATGTTCTACCCAGGAATTTTTGTTTTCTCAAAAAAAAAATCGTGAGATTACTTGTCGATGAAAACAAAAACAAAGCTATGAAAAGGGTTTTGGGCTAAAAAATTGTCACGATGCAAAGAATCATTAGCATCAAGCTATGTATAAAAAGTAATTTTTTATCAACGAGACGTTCTCAAATTCTTTACAAACCGACCAGATTATCGCCTCTTCCCAACCAAACAAAAGAATTGCGATTGGCTTTTCTTCTACTGCATATAAATTATTGCAGAGGCTTGAATCTCTTGGTTATGCAGATTTTTTAGCATTGACTCCAAGTGCAGCTTCTGCAAAAAAAAATTGCTCGGAAAAATATTTGGTTGATAGAGCTGAAGAAATCTTTAGAAGATTCTGGTCTCCTGGTGCGACGTTTATTGTTATTGGGGCAATTGGTGCTGTTGTAAGAATTATCGCTCCTTTAATTACTGATAAGGATAGAGATCCTGCAGTTCTTGTAATGGATTCAAATGCTAAAAATATAGTTCCTATATTAGGCGGTCATAAAGCAGGAGCTGAAGAATTTGCCTATTTATTGTCTGAAGCATTATGCAGTAGTTGCGTTTTTACTGGTTTTTCTCAAACAGAAGAAAGACTTCCTTTAGATAGCTTTGGCTATGCCTGGGGTTGGAAACGCTCAGGAAAAAAAGCTGATTGGAATTCCTTAATGATCAAACTTGCTAGACAAATTCCAATTTCAGTTTCACAAACCTCTGGCTCAACATTTTGGAACTCTTCAGAAGGAGCAGAAAACTCTATCAAGACAAATGATTGTAAGAATATTTCTTCCACTTCTTCCGATATAAATATTTGTTCAGAAGCTTTTTTGAATTGTTGTTGGCATCCAGCTACAATATGGATTGGGATTGGTTGCGAAAGAAATACTAGTGAAAGTCTTTTGAAAAGAGCTTTAGAAGATGCTCTTAATGAATCAGGAATAGCAAAAGAATCTGTTGCGGGTTTGGCAACAATTGACCTTAAATCTGATGAAATTTCCATAAAAGCTATTCAAGTAGAGGAATCTTTGCCAATTCGTTTTTATAGCCCTAAAGAACTTTCTACTATTGATATTCCTAATCCCTCCACCTTAGTTGAAGAAGAAGTGGGTACTCCATCAGTAGCAGAAGCTTCTGCACTTTTAGCAGCAGGTAAAAAGGGAGTCCTTAAATTTGAGAAGCATGTTTATAAGCCAAATCAAGATGAATTAGGAGCTGTCACTATTGCTATTTCAGAATCCTCTGATCCTTTTGCTCCTGATAGAGGTGAATTACATTTGATTGGAAGTGGTCCAGGTGAACCATCTTTTTTGACTCAAGACGCTAGAGCTGCACTTTCAAGGAGTGCAATATGGATTGGCTACACCCGATATTTGGATTTGCTTGAGCCTTTAAGGAGGTTTGATCAGGTTAGACTCGATAGTTCTATATCTAATGAAAGAGAACGTTGCAACCAAGCGGTGAGATTAGCTCAGCAAGGTATAAAAGTATCGCTTGTTTCCTCAGGAGATAGTGGTATTTATGGAATGGCAGGATTGGCTTTGGAGATTTTGCTATCTCAATCTAAAAGTGATAGGCCAGATTTTAAGGTTCATCCTGGTATTAGTGCTCTTCAGATGGCAGCTGCCAAGATAGGTGCACCATTAATGCATGATTTTTGTGCAATCAGTCTTAGTGATTGCTTGACTTCTTGGGAAAATATTGAAGAAAGGATTAAAGCAGCTTCTATTTCAGACTTTGTTATTGCTTTTTATAATCCAAGGTCAACCGAACGCAACTGGCAACTTGAAAAAGCTATTGATATTCTTTTGCAAAATAGATCTAAATCAACACCAATTGTTTTTGCTCGTCAATTGGGAAGAGATGATGAAAGAGTCGAATTTCATATGCTTGGATCTCTGCCTATAGATAGAGTTGATATGCTTACACTGATTTTGGTTGGAAATAGCTCTAGCTTTGTCAAAGAAGGATTTGTAATTACTCCACGTGGTTACTAATTGCAATAGGGACAATTTTGATTTATTCAATTCTCATCAACTTCTTTCTCTAGAAGAATGAATACTTATAAGCCTGATTGGTTAAGAGTCAAAGCACCTCAGCAAGAACGAATTGGAAATGTATCTGATTTGCTTAAAGATTTAAATTTGAAAACTGTTTGTCAAGAGGCAAGTTGTCCCAATATAGGAGAGTGTTTTGCGGGAGGTACTGCAACTTTTTTAATCATGGGACCTGGATGTACTAGGGCGTGCCCTTATTGTGATATTGATTTTGATAAAAGTGTAAGAGGATTAGATCCTTCTGAGCCAGAACGACTTGGTGAAGCAGTTAAAAGACTTGGTTTAAATCATGTAGTTATCACTTCTGTAAATCGAGATGATTTGGAAGATGGAGGTGCAAGTCAATTTGTTAGTTGTATTAAAGCAGTACGATCTAGCTCCTCAAATACAACAATAGAATTACTTGTTCCTGATTTTTGTGGAAATTGGGATGCTTTGCGAACAGTAATGGAAGCATCTCCAAATGTTCTTAATCACAATATTGAGACAGTGCCTAGACTATATAAAAAAGCCAGGCCTCAAGGGATATATAAACGCTCATTAGAATTATTATTGCGTGTCAAAAAAGAATCAAATAATGTTTATTCTAAATCGGGTTTAATGGTTGGTCTTGGTGAGACTGATAATGAGGTTATGCAGGTTCTTTCTGATTTAAAGGAAAATAATGTTGATATTGTCACGATAGGACAGTATTTATCTCCAGGCCCTAAGCATTTAAAAGTGGATAGGTTTGTTAGCCCTGATCAATTTGAAAAATATAGAAAAGAAAGTGAAGATCAATTTGGTTTTTTACAGGTAGTTAGTTCACCTTTAACGCGTAGTAGTTATCACGCTGGAGAAGTTAGAAGGCTTATGGAAAAGTATCCACGTTAAGTATGTATCTTGGATAGATTACCAGATACTGGAACCCATTCGTGAAGTTGCCAGTGTACTAAATTATTTTTTATCATTGGGTCTTCCATTATAATAAGCTTTGCTTCTTCAAAGTTTTTCGCTTCTAAAATAACTACTCCACCTCCTCCAGGTTTTCCTTCTTTATTTGTTAAATAACCTGAAAAGATATTTCTGCCATTTTCTATTAAAACTTTTACCCACAGCTTATGTTTAATTAAATACTCACCTCTTTCTTCTATTAGCATATTCATTGTTTCTTTAGTAAAAGTTTCTGTTTTTAAAAATAAAGCCATTGAATAATTTTCTTATTTAGATAGCCCAACTTTAATTTTTTCACTTGGCGGCACCAAGATCTTGAACAACTTTTTATAAGAATTCCAATTATGTATTATTTCTTCTGCTTTATAACTATTTGTTTGAGAAAAATGCTCTTCAATTAAGGGCTTTAAGAGATCCTCTTGCCTTTGGTTTGTTAGGGTATGAATTTCTACAATTTCTTTGTTTATCCTCCTATCAACAAGTTCATTTTCATCTAACAAGAAAGCTAGACCTCCAGTCATACCTGCACCTACATTTCTACCAATTGATCCAAGTACAACCACTATCCCTCCAGTCATGTATTCACAGCAATGATCTCCTGCTCCTTCAATAACAGCATTTACTCCACTATTCCTTACTGCAAAACGTTCCCCTGCTTTCCCAAGTGCGAATAGTTTTCCTCCTGTACCTCCATACAAGCATGTGTTTCCAAGAATTACTTGGTTAGGAGCTTCTTGGTTGTTGGTAGGTGGTACTAATGTAATAACTCCTCCATTAATTCCCTTGCCTACATAATCATTTGCTTCTCCAATAAGGCGAATACTCATTCCTTGTAGTAAGAATGCCCCAAAGCTTTGCCCTGAGGAACCAGTAAATGTGAAATCAAGATTCCCTTTGAAGCCTTTATTACCATGAAGCTGTGCAATATCCCCAGCAATTCGAGCACATACACTTCTATCTGTATTAATTATTGGGATTATGCGAGAAACATGTCCATGATCAATTATTGCTTTTGCAATTTCCTTGTCCTGTAGGAGTTCGTTTTCAAGTACATTTCCATTGCTATGTGGTTCTTCTTGATGAAATAACCATGACCTATCAGAAGATTTTTTAATTGGTTCAATAAGAGAAGAGAGATCTATTTTTTTTGTTTTTGTAAGATCAATATTTCTTGGTTCAAGTAAATCTGTTCTTCCAATTAGATCTTCTAAATGAGATATTCCTAATAAACTCATTATTTGCCTAACTTCTTCTGCAATAAATAAGAAAAAATTAACTACATGTTCTGGTAATCCTGGAAAACGTTTTCTTAAGTTTTCTTGTTGGGTTGCAATCCCTACAGGACATTTATTTGTATGGCAGATTCGCGCCAT
>QCPC01000025.1 GCA_003212695.1 Prochlorococcus sp. AG-436-C13
TAATAGATACTCAGCCGTTTGGAAGTTTTCAGGTAATTTTTCTCTTAAAGTTTGTTCAATAACCCTTCTGCCAGCAAAACCTATTAATGCTTTAGGTTCGGCAAGTATCAGATCACCGAGCATTGCAAAACTTGCGGTAACTCCACCAGTTGTTGGATGGGTAAGAAGTGGCATATATAGAAGTTCTGCTTCTCGATGTCTTTCTAAGGCTCCTGAAATTTTAGCCATTTGCATAAGACTAAGCATACCTTCTTGCATCCTTGCGCCTCCAGAAGCACAAACAATTAGCAAAGGAAGTTTTTGAGAAGTAGCTTTTTCTACTAGTCGAGTTATTTTCTCTCCAACAACTGATCCCATTGAGCCTCCCATAAATCTAAAATCCATTACTGCTAGGGCTAAGGAAATACCTTCTATTTTGCACTTTCCTGTGATTACACCATCTTTCATGCCAGTGCTTGCTTGGCTTTCTCTTAGGCGGTCAGCGTAAGCTCTTCTGTCCTTAAAGCCCAACGGGTCAGTGGGTGAGAGGTTATTGTCTAATGATTCGAAACTATCTTTATCTACCAAAAGCCTTATTCTTTCTTGACTATTAATTCTATTGTGATGTCCGCAATTGCTGCAAACATTAGCATTGGTTAAAAGATCCTTTCTGTAAACAACCTGTCCGCATTCAGGGCATTTACCCCATAATCCATCACTTTCTTCAGTTTCCTGGATTACTTTTCCAACAAACTGATCTTTTCTTCTGGCGGCAAACCAATCGAATAGAGACACAGGATTAAAGCTTTTAACTCTATTTGAAGCCATTATCCTACAAACAGATCAACAAAGTAGAAATAATTTCCTAAATTCCAAATGATTTCAATGCCAAAACAAATAAAAGGTGAGAACGGAAATGCTTGCCATGGCTTGAGTTTGCTTAAAGCACGCCCAGAAATTGTAAACATCCCTGCTGTTATAAAGGCTGTTGACAAGTCTGTTATTCCTCCTTCTAGACCCAACAAGGCTCCTCCTAGTGCGGCTACTTTTGCATCGCCTAACCCCAATACTTCCCTATGTGTTGCTTTATATGTTGTAAATGCAACTAATTTCATGCATATATAAATCACTAAAGTTCCTATTATTTTACTGACTATAATTTCATTTAATAAATATGATTTATTTACCAATCCAAATAAAATGATAAGAAAGAAGGCTGTTTCTACGAGGTATTTGCCTATTCTCATACTATAAACATCGTATATTGAAATAGATGCTAGTAATAAGCTGATAGGTATTTGTTCATAAATATGATTTAATTCTGATTTGTTAGAAATATATAATAATATTTCATGCAGGCAAAAGGTTGCATGAAATATTGCAATAGATATACTAAAAAATAATCTCAATTAATAATACAACTTATAATTCAAATTTCTATTTTTTGCTTTCTATTTATTTGACTTTTTTTCTTCAATTAGTCTATGAATAATAGGAGTTAGTATTAACTCCATAGCAAATCCCATCTTCCCTCCATTTACAACGATACTTGTAGGACTAGACATAAATGATTCATTAATCATTCCTAATAAGTACTGAAAATCTATACCCCATTTTTCTCTCGCACCTTTCCTAAAGTGAATAATAACAAAGCTTTCATCTGGTGTCGGTATGTTTCTACAAATAAATGGATTAGAAGTATCTATTGTAGGCACCCTTTGGAAATTAATATCTGTTCGACTAAATTGTGGACAAATATGGTTTATATAGTCAGGCATTCTTCTAAGCATTGTTTCAACAATTGTTTCTGCAGAATAACCTCTTTCAGCATTATCACGATGAATCTTCTGAATCCATTCAAGGTTGGTTATTGGAACAACTCCTACTAAAAGATCAGCGTATTTTGCAACATCATAGTTATCTCCAACTACACCTCCATGAAGACCCTCATAGAAAAGAACATCTGTACCCTTGGGAATTTCTTCCCAAGGTGTGAATTGCCCTGGATCTAGATTGGTTCCTAATCTTGCATTGTGCTCTTCAGCCTCTTCTTGGCTATGTAAATAATATCTTTTGCTTCCACCTCCTTTTTCACCATAAGTAATAAATAATTCTTCAAGTTTGTCGAATAAGTTGGCCTCAGGACCAAAGTGTGAAAAGTTTTCTCCTTTTGCTAAAGCTTCGGCCATTGCTTGCTTCATTGGGTTTCTTTCAAAGCGGTGATAACTATCTCCTTCAACAACAGCTGGAATTATTTCTTCTCGAGCAAAAATATGCTCGAAAGCTCTTTTAACTGTACTTGTTCCTGCTCCTGAAGAACCCGTTACAGCTACTACTGGATGGCGCTTCGACATCTATTTCATTGAAAGTTGCTTAAAGATTTTCGCAGGTCATAGCCTATGTATTTGAATGTTCTAGACAGTTTCTTAATCTTGTAATTTATTCAAGACTTTTTATCTCTTGAATAATAAGCTCTCCAATCTCTCTACAACCACATTCTTGCTGTGATGGATTGCTTATCAAATCAACTGTCCTAAAACCTTTTGCAAGAGTGTTATCGATGGCTTTTTCAAGTGCCTCTGCTGCTTTTTCTTCTTTTAAAGCTATTTTTAGCATCATTGCGGCTGAAAGTATCATTGCTATGGGGTTAGCTATATTTTTACCTGCTATATCAGGAGCAGAGCCGTGAACAGGTTCAAAAACCCCAGGATTTCTTGCTCCAAGTGAAGCAGAAGGCAACATGCCGATTGATCCTGTAAGCATGGCCGCCTCATCGCTAATAATGTCGCCAAAAAGGTTGCCTGTAAGAATCACGTCGAATTGTTCTGGCTGCCTAACAAGTTGCATTGCTGCATTATCTACATACTGATGAGAAAGTTCAATATCAGTGTATTTATTGCCTATGTTGGTTACTCTTTCTCTCCAAAATTGACTTACATCTAAAACATTTGCTTTATCAATTGAGCATACTTTTTTTCTTCGTTTTTCAGCTAATTCAAATGCAATTTTTGCAATTCTATCTATTTCGAATTGAGAATAAGTCATTGTATTAAATGCTCTTTCTCCTCCTTCTTCTGTATTTATTCTTCCTTTTGGTTGACCAAAATATATACCACCTGTTAATTCTCTTACTACTATTAAATCTACATTTCTAATAATCTCCTTTTTCAGTGAACTTGAATCTATTAGTGCTTCTCTTATTTTTACAGGACGTATGTTTGAGAATAAGCCTAGTTCAGACCTTAATCTCAAAAGACCTGACTCAGGTCTTAACTCTCGAGCTAAATTATCGTATTTAGGGTCTCCTATTGCAGCCAATAAAACAGCGTCGCTATTTTTGCAGGATTCAAGAGTTTCTTCTGGTAGAGGATTATTCGTAAGCTCAATAGAACTTCCTCCAAAGGGTTTCTCTTCAAGTGAAATAGAGAAACTAAATATTTGGCTTAAGGTTTCAAGTACTTTTTTTGTAACCATTGAAATCTCTGGGCCGATTCCATCTCCAGAAAGTAGAATTATTTTGTGAGAAGTCATTAGGTAGATTTTATTTATACGTTTTTATTCATTTTATTTTAATCAGAAGAATTTAGTTTTCTAATGGCTTTGGCAAGTTCAGGAAGTTTTTTGAAATTTGCTGAGCATCTCAACCAAAGTTTATTAGGAATCGCAGGAAAACCGCTAACAACTTCTCCAGGTTCTATATCAGCATGTATTCCACATTTTGAACTTGCTATTACATTAGACCCTACTTTTACTCGGTTACCTACACCTACTTGTCCAGCGAGTATTACTCCATCTCCTATTAATGCTCCGCCTGCCACACCTACTTGAGCAGCAAAAGCACAGTTTTTACCTACTTCAACGCCATGTCCAATCTGAATTAAGTTATCAATTTTAGTACCTTCTCTAATTATTGTTTCACCGACAGATGGCCTGTCAATTGTTGAACATGATCCTATTTCGACATTGTTTTCGAGAATAACTTTGCCAGTTTGAGGCATCTTTCTCCACCCATTATTAGTAGGAATAAAGCCAAAACCTTCTGAACCAATTACCGAATTTGAATTAATTATGCAATTATCTCCAAGTTGGGTATTTGCATGAATTACGCAATTTGCATGCAATTCATTGTTTATGCCTATTATTGAATTTTCATAAATTACTACTCCTGGGTGTATAACTGTTCTATTTCCTATTACAGCACCTTCCTCAATACATACATTTGCCCCTATTGATACTTCTTTTCCTATAACCACGTTTTTACCAATTATAGCAGTTTTGTGTATTCCTATATTAATATTTGGCCTGGGACTCAGTAATTCTAATACTTCTGCAAAAGCAATTCGGGGATGATTTGTAATTAACCAAGCTATATTGCTTTCAAATATATCTTTATAGATTTCATCATCATTAGGTAGAATTAAAGCACTTGCTTTAGTGTCTTTTAAATTATTCATAAGATAACTACCTGATTCTATGAAACTAATTTCATTTTGCTTTGCTTTATCTAAAGATGCTGCCGCAATGATTTCTGGATTAATTGAAAGTGAAGAGCTTTTTATACCAGATTGACCTCTTTCTAGGTTCCTAATTATTTCGTTAAATAGCATGGTTTAATGATTTATTAAAAGTTTATAATGATTCATTCAATTAGATCACGAGTTAGTACTAACACATCCCTATGTATAACAACTTTTGATTTTACTTTATTATTAGTCTTTTTTATCGCTTCTTTTATTGAATCGCTATTTAATGAAGTTATACCTTTTGCGATTTCTTTACCTTTAAAGTTTATGATTATGACTGGACTGTTGGCAGGAAAGTCTCCTGTTACTTTGATAATTCCAACTAAAAGAAGAGATGCTCCATTATTTTCAATTGCATAGGAAGCACCTTCATCGATATATATTGAACCTTGATGATGCAATGCATGTGCTAACCAACTTTTAGTCGTTCCTAAAGGATTCGGATTAGGATGAAAAACAGTACCTCCCCGAGAGCCAGTCAGTATTTCTTTTAGTATCTTTGGATCTCTTCCATCTGAAAGGTGAACCTTAATACCATTTTTTGTGGCAATCTGTGCAGCATTTAATTTTGTTTGGATTCCACCAGTTCCCCAGTTACTTGATACTGAACTTTTATCTTTTAGATTGATTAAATCTTGTGAATTGTGGACATCTGTTATAGGCTTCGCATCTTTATCTAGCTTTGGATCTGACGAATAAAGCTTATCTATATCTGTTAATAATACTAATTGCTTGGCAGATATAGCTGTAGATACAAGCGCAGATAATGTATCATTATCACCATACCTTAGTTCTTCATTAGATATTGAATCGTTCTCATTAATTATAGGTAAGATCTTCCAATCTAGTAGTTTCTTTATTGTTAAGGATGCATTCTTAAAAGACTCTCTTGACTGAAAATCTGATCTCGTTAGAAGAATTTGTGCAACATTATAGCCATATTTTTTCATTGCACTTTCATAAAGTGACATAAGGTATCCTTGTCCTACTGCTGCTGTGGCTTGAAGTGAATTAAGATCTTTAGGTCTAACCTTTAGTCCAAGTCGACTACAACCTAGACCGACTGCTCCACTAGAAACAACTATAATCTGATCACCATTATCCTTACTTTGTGCAATATACTTACAATATTCGTATATAATTTCTTTTGTGCTGATTTCTTTTGTACCTCTCAATAAGCTTGTGCCTATTTTTATTGTCCATAATGTCATTTAGTTATAACTCCTATGAATTTGGCAATCTTTCTTTCTATATTTACTAATTTATAATTATTATTTACTTCTCCATTTGATTTTACAGGTTTAACTAAGATTGTATAAATCCCCACACGATTACCAGCAAGTATATCCGTAAAAATCCTATCACCTATTATTGCTACTTCATTTGTTATAGCATTTGATTTTAATATGTATTCTTCTATCTTTTTCTTGCTAGGTTTATTGGCTTTGTATGTATAAGAAAGATCTAATTGTTCTGCGATACTTTTAATTCTTTTCTTTGATGGATTATTGCTAATTAAATGAATCATAAAGTATTTTTTTGCCTCTTCAATCCATGTTTTAATATCTATGTGAACATTTATTTCTCCTCTTGGAATGAGTGTACCATCAACATCTAATAAAAGAAATTTTATCCCTTTTGAATAGATTTCATGGTGAGATATATTTAATATAGAAGTACCAGTATTTAACTTTTCCTCTAATAACTCAAGAGCCATAAACTTAAAAATCTCTTTTCTCAAGTTCTTCTTCTATTTGAGGTTGAACTTTGTCGAATTCTTCACCTTCCAAAACAATAGCATTTCCATCTATCACTTTTCCTACGACAAAAAAAGGATCTAATGGAATATAAAGTCCGTACTCTTCTTCTTTCACTTTGAAATTTACTAGTAATTCATAAAGTTCAGAATCTTCATCGAAGTCTTTTTCTTCAAGTTCTTCAGGTTCAGGTTCTTCAAGCTCTCCGGTAATTGTAAGAGTTACTGCTGAACGTATTAATTTCAGGTCATATTCTTGAAGGACAACATCTGCAACTTCTAGGATAGGCTCGGTTTTTTCAATTGTCTTAATAAGCTCTGGATCATTTTCATTTGAAAGCCTAAAAAGACATACAGGAGTATCAACGGGAGTTAACAAAACATATTCGATGCCATTAAGAGGTACAACTTGCTCAAGGAAGCAAAGCAACTCATTACCTTGACTATCTGTTATATGAAGAGTTGGAACTTCATTATGTTTTGAGGATTGAGAATCAGTCATAGTTATTAATGATGTTATGGCCTTTAAGGAATTTCGTAAAGAATTCTCTTATTGAAGTCTTTTTTTATATTTTTTGGAGCTCAGGCCCTTCTCTTAGCCACTGTTCAAGTAGAAGAGCAGCAACTGCGCTGTCAATTTTTCCTGTGCGATCATTGTAGAGATTGTTTCTTTGACGAGCTTCCCAGCTGCTGCTGTGTTCATTAACCCAAGCTAATGGCAAAACCAGTTCCTTTGCAATCTTTTTCCCATAGTTTTGGCAATGCTTTGCTTGATTTGTTAATCTTCCTGATTCGTCGAGGGGTAGACCCACAATTAACCCCCTGACTTGTCTCTCTGAACAGATCTTTTTAATTATTTCTAAATCTTTTTCAAAAGAGACACTATGTATAGGCTCCAATCTTGTGACTGTAATTCCAAGTGGATCACATCCAGCTAAACCAATCCTCTTTTGACCATAATCAATACTAAGAATCGAAATCGGGATTGGTGATTTCATTTTTTAACGGGGAACAGTTGATGGAGAAGGTAGTGGGTTGTTTGCAGGATTTATTTTCCCCATAATGGAATCCATAGTTTCATCTATAGAGATAGAAGGCTTGAATTCCTTTCTTCTCAAAATACTTTTTCCTAGAATTAAAAACTCATTTTCTACGTGAAGTCCGAAATTAATAAGTAATTGATTTAATTTTTCGTCCTTACTATTAGTTTCTATAAATATCTGATTATGAGCTTTACATAGGTCTTCTAGAATTAAAGCTAGTGCATTATTTAGCCTTAAATCATAAACTGTATCTCTAACAATTTTAAGAGTCGGACTCTGTTGTGGAAAGTTCTCTTGGATTAAACCAACTAACGCTACTAACTGTTTACTTGAACTTGAAATATAGATTCTACTTAAACTATTAAATCCATCTAATAAATCTAACGGTTGACGATCAATAATTGCTTTTAAATTAACTGATTCTCCTGATTTCTCTAGTTTGCATAGAAGATTAGCATTTTCTATTTTTATTTTTTCCCAATTAAATTTCTTAGGATTCTTGTTCTTATCTGATGTTAAGGATTTTAAGTTAAAGCTTTTGAAGTCCTTAACAGCCCATTTCTTCGCCAATCTATGTGGTTGAAATCCAAGTTCTCTTGCTATTGAAATTTCTTCTTCAGAATTAAAAGGAAATTTTAAAATCCAATTTGCTGCATTTGTAATTCTTAATTTTAAGGATGCTTTGTAGAGGGATGATTTTATTTCTCTAAGAGTATTATATTTAGGTTCTTCTAATAAAATAGGAAGCGAAATAGACCAACAAGTTCCTCTCCTATTAATCGGCTTAATAACAATTAGGGCTATTATCTGATTTTCTTCAATTGCTACAAGAGAGAAGGGTTGCTTTGTAGAAAAATTTGTAGGTAAATTATTTTCTAGATTTGCTATCCAGTTTTTTAGAAGAAGCAAGTTTAAAAATTGGAGCTCTTTACCTTTCTTTTGTAAGGCTATTTTATATAGGTGGTTAATGTTTACAATCTCCACCGTTGTTTTTTTTAAATCCGAATCTTTCAAATTATGAAAAGTAAAAAGATAGATTTAAATAAATATAGCAGGCTTTATAGATATATTTTATTAAGAAGGTCTAACAATTACTATTGGAGTTTGTTCATCTGCATTTCCTGCTGGATTATTCATTAGGGCTTTGGAAAGGAAGAATTTATCTGTACTTTTGCTTGATGCAAGTATTTTAACTTTACCTAGGTCATTGACATCAACAACTGCCACGTCAGCTCCAATCTCTAATGCTAATTTTTCACAAAATTCTTGCGGCTTCTTAGGACCAAGAACAATAAGTTGATCGTAAGGAGGAGTTGTACCTGTTATGTCATCAATAAGCCTTGCTTCTTTGCCAGCAAGACGATAAAAAACACCCTTAACTTTAATGATCTTAAAAAAAGAACCAATTAACCAAGCAAAAATTATTTTAATTGGACCTACTTCATTTAAAAGTGATTGCATTCCACAGGCTGTTGCCAAACTACTAGTAGGGTGGAAGAAATAGCATAAAAACTTAGCAAGAAAAGTGATTCTTATATTGCCTGGATGATGGTATCTTCCTTGAATGATTGCAAGTGGAGTTTCGCCAAAAGTAATGATATCTCCAGGTTTCAATATAGGAGATACATATTCTTTTATAACTTTAATAGGATCATCTAAGACACCTAACATATGTGTTCTTATAGGTATTGTTATGAAAGGCTTATTCTTCTTAAACGTCTCACTTACCCTCTCTATTTTCTTTGGATAGATTAATGGTATTACAAATCCTTCCTTTATTTTTGATCTGCCAAAAGGACTATAATTAACCCAATTAAAGTCTATCCATATGTTCTGAATTTCTTCAAGAATATTTAATTCATCGGTTTCTTCTATGCAAATACTAACATTTATATTCAATGAATGCATGCTTTTTACTATATATGCTTGCCAGTAATTATCTTTTCTGTCCTTTATGTCCTCATTTAACGGTTTTAAGAATATATTCCTTTTGAGTGAGTTAAAATTTTTATTGCCTAGTAATTTAACATCTAATGCTAACTCTGGTACCATTATCTCTTTGCTATTGTTAATGTTGTTTAGGCTAATAATTCCTGTTAGTTTTATTGATGATCCATTCTTATCTACATTCCAATTTGCTATATTCATTTTAAGTATAGATCTCTTGTTCAAGCGATGTGCTGTTTCTAAAATAATTAATATTAACAACAAATAGAAAAACATTTTATATTCCTCCTTTATTTATTCTTGTATTAATTATCTTATATGAGACATTAAGTGGATACAGATGACAGATATTTCTATAGGAAAAATTATCTTGGATCATTATATCCATCTTTAGATGCATCGCTATTGTATTCATTAAAACTTTTAATCGAGATATCAAAGTCAGGGGGATTTAGTCCAGAGGCTTTGCTTATTGCATCATTAATCTTATCTATAGGGACTTGCCCCTCTTCATCCAATAAAATTTCACCATTACCATTTAAAACAACTGTTTGTGGTACTTTGCCGTGCCAATAGTAGGCAGGATCCATCTCACCCTCAATTTGCTTCCCTTGTATTTCGTCTGTTGTTAAAGGTATTAAATCAATGGAGGAAGTCCAAAGTAATCTAAGGCCAGATACTACAGGTGCGTATTCTTTGCTAGAGGCATTATCATCTAGATAAAAAATAAGAACACTTGTTCTATTGTTTTTTATAGAATTTTCTAATGTTGATTGAGGTGGAACTAAAGAACCATTGCCTGCATAAATTGGAAATATATTTCCATCAAAACTATTTGTATCCCTAGCTGCATGAGCAGGAGATATTAATAAAAACATAGATATTATTGCAATTATAATTGACTTAAATAACTTATGCATTAATTTGAGCTGAACTTTTTAAATATATTCTTTATAGATCAAAATATGCTTAAAGTATTTATCTTGAAATAGTTCTTCCCATCCCTTGTGCTATGCCTTTGCCTACAAGACCTATAGCTCTACCAAGAATATTGGTTAATACTAAAACCATTAAATTACCAATATATTTGACCAAATGTTGAAGCTGGGGTGAAATTGCATCTCTAGCTTCTATAAGTAGTGTTACTTGTTTTTGCCACCAGCCTAGATTACGTAAATCATAATCTCTTGATTCGTTTAAGAGCAAGATGTCTATGTTGCCACTCTTGAACCTTAGAAGTTGACGTTTGCTTTCATATAGTTGTATGGGACGTTCAATTAGGTATTGCCATCTCCTCTGACTATTAAGTTGGTTCCTTAATCGTTCTAGTTCTCTAGTGGAAATTAAATCTGATTTTAGGAAATAATTCCTTAGTTCTGGCCATTCTGAGCAAGCAGAAATAAGGTCTGTACTTATTATTTCAGCTGTTCTTATTATCCAGTTCATTATTAATATTTCTAGCTTAATCAGTGCTCTTGGATCATCAGACGGAAGCAGATTGCCATCTACTAAAAGAGGCTTATCTAATATTAATGAGTCAAGCATCATTGACGAAGGCGGAAGCTCTTCGTCAACATCTTTTAAATCGATAAGATTAAATAACTGATCAGATATTGTTACATGATCACCATTTAAAAGTAATCTAGTATAGTTTCCAGCTATATCTCTAACTGATTGTTTCCTTATTTCGTATTCCAATAGAATCCATTCATCTATATAATTAAAATTAGTTAAATCCTTATTTTTGAGATCATTTATTACTTTGTCTAGTTGTTCTAAAAGTGAATGAAAAAGTAATTGTTTCTTTTGTTTGTCTAGCGCTTGAGTTGCAAATATGTCAGATGAATTATTGTTTGTGCCTAGATCAATAGCCTCTTTAATCCTATTGGAGATTTCTTGCCATACTGCTTTTGAGCTCTTTTCTGGAATAGTAATACTTGTTGCATATGTTTTATTGTTATTTTTCCTTATATTTTCATCGTTCAATCTAATTTTCCTATACATAGGGTCCCATAACCAGATAAGTAATTTTCTTGCACTCTTAATCTCTCTGCGCTTACCATTTATTAGTTGTAGAAGAAGGAAATTGGTAGGTTTATTCTTCGATAATAGTTCTAATCTAAAAAGTTCTTTATTTATTGATTCAAGACTATTTGTAAGTAAAGAGTTCCCAAAGTAATGAAGTGGTTTGGATCTATTCTTGAAATCTTTTTCTGCTTCATTTAGTCTAACTATTCTTCCTCCTAGAAAGAGTGTAGTTATTGTTTCTTTAAGTAGATCAATATCAGGATCTTGGAGTATGCCTTCACATTCAAAGTTTAATACCTCTGAAGTATTTAGATCAAATTTTGCTGGGAGCAGTATAAGTATAGGAGCTGGTTTCCATTTTTCTTTTAGTCTTTTTAATTCAATTATTGTCGTATTAGCAACTTCTAAATTTTCTATTGACCAAATTACAAGTGAAGGATGTCTGGTTAGCTTGCTTTGCTTAAGACAAACATCAATATTTGAGTATTCTGAGGATAATTGAAGAGATAAAGCCTCGCCAAGCAAATCAGGTGCTAAAAATAAGATTTGTTTAGGAGCTCTGTCAGCCAAATTTCTTACTCAAATATCCATTCTTTTAAAATTTAACTAACTTTTGAGTTGAATTCCAGTCCTTTTGCAAGTTTTTGAAAGCGACGGGTCTGATTTTCGGAGATTTCTACGCGAAATTTTGATTTATATTAGTTATATCTTTCACATTGCTATTTTTTGTTATTCGAATTGCTTCTGAAAGATCAACAGTTCCATCATAAAGAGCGCGACCTAAAATAATTCCTGAAATACCTTTTTCTTCTAAGGGTAATATTGAGAGTATATCGCCTAGATTTCCTATGCCTCCAGAGGCTATTAAGGGAACTTCTGATCTTGTGGCCATTTCGCTTAGAAATGGGATGTTAGGACCTTTTAAGGTACCATCTGTAGCAATATCTGTACATATAAAAGCTCCAATTCCCTTATCAGAAAACCTTTCAATTAGATCAATAGCTTTAGTTTCACTTCTATTTTGCCATCCTCTGGTAGCAACTTTACCGTCTTTAGCGTCTATCCCTATAACAATTTTCTTTGGATATTTCTTGGCAAGTTTTTCAATAATTATCGGTTCTTCAATTGCAATTGTACCAAGTATTACCCTGTTTATTCCTAATTTAATTAGATCCTCAGCTCTTTTCATATTCCTGACACCTCCACCTATTTGAATTGGTATATCAATTTGGCTCCTTATTTCTTTGATGATCAAATCATTTAAGGGCTTACCAGTCTTTGCCCCATCAAGGTCGACTAGATGCAAACTTTCTGCTCCTTGGCTTACCCACCTTAAAGCCTGTTCTATGGGATTTTCATTGAATTCTGTAACCTTCTTATAGTCGCCTTGTAGCAACCTTACGCATTTTCCTCCTAATAGATCAATTGCTGGAATAATTTCAATCACAAAGAAATCGCCTGTCTTCTTATATTTTGCATTGCAATGGTTTTATTTTTCAACCCCTTTACGCGCTTGAATAGAGATGTAATTTGCTTGAATACCTTGAAAACTCTTGTAATGGGAGGAACTCGCTTTGTAGGTAAGGCTATTGTTTCCAAATTAATCAACAGAGGTTATGACTTAACTGTTTTTACAAGAGGTAATAACAAACATCCTGAGAACGTTACCCATATCAAAGGTGATCGTAATAGCAAAGATATAGAACAATTAATCGGAATGAAATTTGATCTTGTTATAGATAGTTCAGGAAGAACTGCCGAACAAACTAAAAAAGTATTAGAAATTATCGGTAGGCCTTCTCATAGATTTGTTTATATCAGTTCAGCTGGAGTTTATAAGGATATTAATCAATTTCCATTAGATGAAGATTCACCTGTTGATATAAAGAGTAGACATATAGGGAAGGCAGAAACAGAACAATGGTTAAAGAGCTCAAATACACCTTTTACTTCTTTTAGACCTACTTATATATATGGTCAAGGTAACTACAATTCTATAGAAAGATGGTTTTTTGATCGAATTACTAAATCACGTCCAATACCTTTGCCCGGAGATGGGAATACAATAACTCAACTTGGCCATGTAAATGATCTTGCAGAAGCTATATGCTTAAGTATTGAGAATGAAAAATCAACTAATACTATTTATAATTGCTCTGGCCTAAAGGGTATTACTTTTAATGGTCTCATTGAATGTGCTGCAATAGCTTGTGGTAGAGATCCAGATTCAATTGAATTAGCAACCTTTGATCCTTCTAGAATGAATAGCAAGGAAAGAAAAATATTTCCATTAAGATTAAATCATTACCTTACAGATATATCATTAATAACAAGTCATCTAAATTGGCAGCCTAAATTTGATCTTGTTAAAGGCTTGATAGATAGTTATAAAAATGATTATGCATTAAATCTTCAGCCAGAGCCTGATTTTAGTAATGATATTAAGTTGATTGGTTATTAAAATATTCAATTGCTGAACCAACAGCTATAAATAAAGAGATCCAATAAAATATTAAGCCAGTATTATTGAGTAAAATAACAGCTTTATGGCCTCCTATAA
>QCPC01000026.1 GCA_003212695.1 Prochlorococcus sp. AG-436-C13
AAATCAGGTTTGACTTCGTTTAGCAAGCGTTGATAATGTGTTATTAAAATAGTTGCTTTCTTTTCTGTATGTAGTTTATTGATTCCCTGAGAAACTATCCTAAGAGCATCTATATCTAAACCTGAGTCTGTTTCATCCAATATTGAAAGTTGAGGCTGAAGTAATGCCATTTGTAAGATCTCATTACGTTTCTTTTCCCCTCCTGAAAAACCTTCATTAACCGCTCTTTCTAGAAAAGATTTGTTCATCTTTACTATTTCTAGTTTCTTCTCTATCCATTCTTCAAATTCAAAAGTATCTAATTCACTTTTGTTGGTATTTTTTCTATGTGAATTTACTGCCAATCTAAGAAAATCAATATTTCTCACTCCTGGAATTTCAACTGGATATTGAAAACCTAAAAATATTCCTAAATTAGATATTTCTTCAGGTTCTAAATCTCTTAAATTTTCACCTTTAAAAAAGATATCTCCTTTATTAATGGTATATGCAGGATCACCTGCGATTATCTTAGATAATGTACTTTTGCCACTACCATTTCTTCCCATAATTGCATGAATTTCCCCTTCCTTTATTGTGAGATTAGCCCCATTTAAAATTAATTTATCCCCTATACTTGCATGGAGGTTATTGATTTCAAGGATAATTTTGTTGGATATCATGATTTCATTAATAATAACGTATCATCCCACTGAACCTTCCAATTTCAGTCCTAATAGACTATCTGCTTCAGAGGCAAACTCCATTGGTAAATGATTGAAAACATCTCTACAGAAACCACTTACCATAATAGATATTGCTTCTTCATTTCCTATACCTCGACTTTGCAAATAAAATAATTGGTCTTCGGAAATTTTAGATGTGCTTGCTTCATGTTCAATAGATGCATCTTTCTGTTGTGATTGTATATAAGGATAAGTATTTGCTTCTGCTTGATCTCCAATTAAAAGAGAATCACACTGGCTATAGTTCTTTGCACCTTTTGCTTTTGGAGAGATTTGTACTAACCCTCGGTAACTATTTTTAGAATTGCCAGCACTAATACCTTTACTTATAATTGTTGATTTAGTATTTTTACCGATATGTATCATCTTTGTTCCAGTATCTGCTATTTGTTTATTATTTGTTAAAGCTACTGAATAGAACTCTCCAATTGAATTTTCACCTTCTAAAAGGCAACTGGGATATTTCCAAGTTATTGAAGAACCAGTTTCAACTTGCGACCAACTGATTTTGCTTCTATTTCCTTTACACCTTCCTCTTTTTGTAACGAAGTTATATATACCACCTTTACCATCCTTATCTCCTGAGTACCAATTTTGTACAGTTGAATACTTTATAGATGCATCATCTAGTGCCACTAGCTCTACAACTGCAGCATGAAGAGTATTTGTGTCAAACATTGGAGCAGTACATCCTTCTAAGTAGCTAACAGACGAGCTTTCTTCAGCAATAATTAATGTTCTCTCAAATTGACCAGTATCTCCTGAATTTATTCTAAAATAAGAAGATAATTCCATTGGACATTTTGTATTTTTCGGAATAAATACAAATGACCCATCACTAAATACAGCTGAGTTTAGTGCGGCAAAGAAATTATCATTGATTGGAACCACTTTGCCTAAATATTTTTCGACTAAGTCAGGGTATTTTTGTACTGCCTCACTAATTGAGCAAAAAATAACCCCTTCCTTGGAAAGTTTATCTTTGAATGTTGTAGCTATTGAGACACTATCAAATACCGCATCAACAGCCACATTTGATAGTCTTTTCTGTTCATTGAGTGGTATACCTAACTTGTTAAAAGTTTCAAGTATCTCAGGGTCTACTTCTTCGAGACTAGATTTTTTTTCTATATCCTTAGGTGCAGAATAATATATAATATCTTGGTAATTTATGCTAGGATAATTTAAGTTAGCCCATTCTGGTTCTTGCATTTTTTGCCATTGCTTAAGCGCTTTTAATCTGAAATTTAATAAGAATTCCGGTTCATTTTTTTTCTGAGAAATTAATCTCACTATGCTTTCATTAATACCTTTTGGTATCTTCTCAGTTTCTACATCCGTGAGAAAACCATAAGGATATGTTTTCTCCAGGACTTCGGATATGGTTTCTTTAGAAGTCATGGCTCTCGAAAGCAGTACCCAAGGAAATGGGGTACATATGACATTAGTATCTTAAGTAACACTCACTATACATAATAGGCATATTTTGTATGTACTCGAAGCCTTTAGAAGATGAAAAAAACAGATTGAATCCTTTGACTGTAATTGATTTGCAAATTATTGAAGATTCACGGGTTTCTAATTTTGATAAACATTACATAAGACTTATGGCTCATTGCTTGGGATGTTTCAAGGCAATGGCTGATGGATCCACAATGGGACCTTTTCCCAACCAAGATATTCGGCTGAAATGGCTTCAAACTCAGATTCAAGATCTTTTGGATGAATCTTTTCTATATGAATTGCTTGAGCAGTTTGTTTCCGCTGCTAATCAATTAGAGCAAATAGCTGATTATTTTAAAATATCTCCTTTGGAATTGACTGTCGATTATTTAATTAAATTTGTTAGAGACGTAGAAAAATCATCAAACACGAAGAAATTTCCTTAGAAAATTTGATGATCCCAAAGAAAAAAGGTATAAAGATAATCATAGAAAATATGTCTAATCAGCGATTAGTCTTAAGTAGAAGGAGTTAAAGAAACTGATATTTTTTGGGATCACAATTTTATTCAATGCCCTTTATTCCCAGTGCATTTACTGTTTGAGTAAGCTTTTTATCTGCTTTCTGGCAGTCAGTGGATCCTGACCACAGCCACGAAAAACTTCCAATATGAGGAAAATCAGAACATACTGATCCCGAACAAAAACGGAGGTTCTAAAAACGTGGTCCAGGATAAGCAATCATTGTCACGTTTAACCCTTCGTCAGTTGCGTATTAAAGCAAGTGAATTGAGAATTCCTTTATATAGTCGAAAAAGCAAAGCTTCTCTAATCCAAGAGATTTCTACTTATGAAGAAAGAAAAGAAACTGAAGCAAAATTACTTTCGCTCACAGGATTAAATAATTTGACTGAGAAGATATCTAATTCTTTTGTTTCTTCAACATTAGAAACTAGGGTTGTTTTTCTTCCAAGGGATCCTGAATGGGCATATGTTTTTTGGGAAATTTCTGATTCAGATCGTAAGCGTGCTCAAGCTCAAGGTGCGAGTAGACTTTGTTTGCGTTTATCAGATGTGACTGGCAAGAGTAATGACGAAACAGTAGCAGGTACCTTGAGAGAAGTAACAGTTGATAGTCATAGTACAGAGTGGTATTTGCCTATTCCTGTAGGAGATCGTGATTATAGAGTTGAACTTGGTTATAGATATTCTGCGCAATGGATTTCATTGGCTTTTTCCTCTAGTGCGAGAGTGCCTTCATTACATCCCAGTGACCAAGTATTAGATCAATTTGTACCTTTTAGTTTAGAAGCTACACCTAGTATTGAAGAGTTGTTAGAACAAGATAATAATCTTGTTTCTGATCAAAGAGATAGGGGTTTGCATGAACGTTTGTATAAGACAGCTACAACAAATTTCATGAAAAGACGTATAGGCTCAGAAGAGTTTCAAGATAGAAATGGTTTAAATCAATCTAATCAAGGCATTAATGATTCAGGCTCAGGCCTCTGGGCTAGTGGTAGGAATGAATCCGGTATAGGTGGTCTTGAACCCAGAGAGCGTTCTTTTTGGTTGATAGCAGATGCTGAGTTGATTGTTTATGGATCTACTGACCCTTCAGCGAAATTACAAATAGGTGGAGAAGATATACCTTTAGCTTCTGATGGCACATTTAGGTTGCAAGTGCCTTTTCGAGATGGATTACAGAATTACCTTATTGAGGCAACTGATTCTGCAGGGGTTCAGAAGAGGAATATTAATATGAAATTTGAACGTGTTACTCCCCAAGACAATACCAATCCAGTTGATAAAGCTAAATCAGAATGGTTTTAGAAGAATTTTTAAATAATTAAATGACACGTTGGTTTGTTGCCTTCACTCCTATGGCTGGTGCGATAATCTTTCCTTTGCTAATACCTATTACTATTAGTCAGTTTGGAATAAGCACTGGTGTTATTACGGCACTGATTTTAAGTACTCTATGGTTTGTATTAATGCTGCGAACATCGGAGATGCCTCATTGAAATCAGATGATTGTAATTGTCTTTGCTGCTTTTTCTTTCTCAAGATATTTTTAACTAATGTCTCTTAAAGAGTTCTCATCACAAGATAGTCAATTGAGAATCAGTTTGACTTCATCGTTCACTGATCAAAAACCTGGTACTTCTGGCCTTCGTAAAAGTACAAAGCATTTTTTTCAGCCTCATTATTTAGAAAGTTTTGTAGAAGCAATTTTCCAGACTCTATCTGGTGTAGAAGGGGGCATATTGGTTCTTGGGGGAGACGGTCGTTTTGGGAATACGCAGGCGATTGATGTCATTTTGCGGATGGCAGCAGCTCATGGAGTAAAGAAGGTAATAACTACGGTTAATGGGATTCTTTCAACTCCTGCTGCCTCACATTTGATAAGGATTAAAAAAGCAGTAGGTGGAATTATTCTTTCTGCAAGTCATAATTCTGGCGGCCCTGAAGGAGATTTTGGAGTGAAGCTTAATGGTCCAAATGGTGGTCCCGCTGCAGAATCTCTTACTGATGAGATTTTCGAATGTACACAAACTCTTGGAGGATATAAGATTTTTAAGGATTCGCAAATCTCGTTAGATGAACCTGGAAAATATTTTATTGGCTCTATGAGTGTTGAGGTTATTGATGGTATAGAGGATTACATCGATTTAATGCAGAATATTTTTGATTTTGATAAAATCAGCTCTTTTTTAAAAAATGATTTTTTAATTGCATTTGATGCTCTTAATGCTGTAACTGGGCCTTATGCAAAAAAAATATTGGAGGATATTTTAGGTGCTAATTCAGGGACAGTTAGAAATGGTAAGCCTTTAGAAGATTTTGGAGGATGTCATCCCGATCCTAATTTGACTTATGCAAAAGATTTAGCAGATTTACTTCTCTACGGTAATCAATATTCATTTGGAGCTGCTTGTGACGGAGATGGTGATAGGAATATGATCTTAGGACGAAATTGTTTTGTTAATCCAAGCGATAGTCTTGCGATTTTAACTGCTAATGCAACTTGTGTTCCTGCCTATTCAGATGGTTTGTTAGGTGTTGCTCGTTCAATGCCAACTAGTTCTGCAGTTGATGTTGTTGCTAAAGAGCTTGGAATCGCCTGTTTTGAGACTCCAACAGGATGGAAATTCTTTGGCAATCTTTTGGATTCAGGAGAGATTACTCTTTGCGGTGAAGAAAGTTTTGGTACAGGCAGTAATCATGTGAGAGAAAAAGATGGACTATGGGCTGTTCTTTTTTGGTTGCAGATTTTGGCGAATAAGCAATGCTCTGTCAAGGATTTAATGCATCAACATTGGAATCAATTTGGACGTCATTATTATTCTCGACATGATTATGAATCCATTTCTTCAGATATAGCTCATGATCTTTTTAACAGTGTTGAATCAAAATTAACTTCTTTAGTTGGACATCCTTTTGCTGGTATCAATGTTGTAAAAGCTGACAACTTCACATATAAAGACCCTGTAGATAATTCAGTAACCCTTCGTCAGGGATTAAGAATTCTATTGGAAGATGGTAGTAGAGTGGTTTTACGTTTATCTGGTACAGGGACTAAAGGAGCTACATTGAGGATTTATTTAGAAAGCTATGTTTCATCTAATGGAAATTTAATTCAAGATCCACAAGTTGCTCTTTCTAAATTAATTAGATCCATTGATTCATTCGCGGAAGTTACTAAGAGAACGGGGATGTTAGAACCTACTGTTATTACTTGATTATGCATATGATTAATTTTATTTTTTAATTATTTTGGGAAAGGATCTTTTTTCTTTTCATAGCGATGAAAAACTTCAACAGAATGCACCTCTTGCTGAAAGGTTGAGACCAACAAACCTTGATGAATTTGTTGGCCAACAATTAATTCTTGGCAAAGGAAGGCTCTTAAGAAGAGCTATAGAGTCAGATCGTGTTGGTAATTTGATTTTGCATGGCCCACCTGGAGTAGGTAAGACCACATTGGCGAAAGTTATTGCTTTTAATACCCGTTCGCATTTCACTGAGCTTAATGCAGCTATGGCCGGCATGAAAGAGATTCGTTTAGAAGTAGAATCATCACGTGAGAGATTAGGTAGATATGACCTTAAGACTATTCTTTTTCTTGATGAGGTACATCGCTTGAACAGTGTTCAGCAAGATGCATTATTGCCATGGGTAGAAAATGGGACGTTTATTTTGATTGGAGCAACTACTGAGAATCCTTATTTTGAAGTAAATAACGCTTTGCTTAGTAGATCAACAATTTTTAGATTAACTTCACTAGTATCAGAAGATCTTTATAGTTTATTGGAAAGAGCTTTATCAAATAAAGAAAAAGGCTTTGGTTCTATAGAAGTGAAATTAACTGATGATGCCGCAAAACATTTGGTTGATATGTGTAATGGAGATGCAAGAAGCTTGCTTAATGCACTTGAGCTTGCTGTTGAAACAACGTTGGCTGATGAAACAGGTGTAAAAAATATTGATTTGCGAATTGCTGAAGAATCTATTCAGGAGCGTGCTGTTTTGTATGACAAAAAAGGAGACTCTCATTACGACACTATTAGCGCATTTATTAAGTCGTTGCGAGGTTCTGATCCAGATGCCTCTTTGTTTTGGATGTCTAGGATGTTGGAAGCAGGAGAAAATCCTAGGTATATTTTCAGGAGAATGCTTATTGCAGCGTCAGAAGATGTAGGCTTGGCAGATCCACAGGCAATTGTTGTAGTTAATTCTTGTGCGGCTGCTTTTGAGCAAGTTGGTTTGCCAGAAGGAATATATTTTCTTTCTCAGGCAGCTTTGTATTTAGCAAGCACTGAAAAAAGCAATAGTGTTTTATCAGCTATTCGTGCTGCTCAGATCTCGGTGAAAAAAGCACAAAATCAACACGTGCCTAATCATTTGCGAGACTCTCATAGAGATCATTCTTTAGAAAGTGATGATACTGGTTATATTTATCCACATGATTTTTCAGATAATTGGGTTCCGCAGAATTATTTACCTGATGAAATTTCTGGAGAAATATTCTGGAATCCAAGTATTCATGGTTGGGAAGGTAGAAGGTCTAAGATATTAAGAAATAGAAAAAAATGACTGATTTTTAGTAACTTTTAGTTTATACACAATATAAGATTTTTATTCTCTATTATTTGGTTAGAAGAAATAGCTATAACCCAATCTCTATATTGTATTTTATATGTATTTACCTGCAAATTTAATTTATTATGTTTGGCAATATTAGTTTTATAGTTTATAGTCCATTCCTTTAGATCCTTTGCTATTGTTCCCTGTTGCCATTTAATAAGAGATTCTTTAATTACCCATTGACTTAAGACTTCTGACATGAGCTTTTCTTCGGGAAATTGTTTTAGATATTTCCTATCATTTAAATCAAAGAATCGTTTAGCTATTTTTTGAGATGATATGGCTCTATCATTTCGTTCAAGATCAACACCTAATTGTTTGTGTGACCAACCTATGATTAGTGCATCTATTGAATGACTGAAACTGACATAGCCTAATCCATTATCTAATCTAGGAGCTTCTCCTGGTGATGCTTTTAATGGTATTTCAAGTGGATCAATTTTGAGATATTGGGACAATGCAAATCGAACATATCCTCTTGCATGTTTATATTGTTGAGATCTTTTTTGGGGTAGGGATTTAGCAATTTGCTCTTCGTTAGAGGAAATTTCTTTTAAAGGAGAATTTATAGGAAATAGCCACAGAGGAAGTACGCTGGTTGACGTCATTTTATGTAATAGAGATGTCTCTTCAAATTGGTGATCCAGCTCCTGATTTCAGTCTTCCTGATCAAGATGGAAAAAAGGTTAATCTTAGATCTTTTAGGGGTGAAAGAGTTGTTCTTTACTTTTATCCAAAAGATGACACACCAGGATGCACAAAGGAAGCTTGTAATTTCAGAGATCAATGGAATGTTTTTAAAGATAATCAAATAAAAGTCATTGGAATTAGTAAGGATCCTGCAAATGCTCATATTAAATTTATAAAAAAATATGAGTTACCTTTTATACTTTTAACTGATGAAGAACCTTGTTCAATTGCTACTTCATATGAAAGCTATGGGTTGAAGAAGTTTATGGGTAAAGAGTATATGGGCATGAAAAGGCATACTTTTGTAATAGATAAGGAAGGAAAATTAGAATTGATATATTGGAAAGTTAAGGCTGCTAGCATGGCAGATCAAATTTTGTCTGATTTAAATCTTGCTTAGTCTTTAGATTAATTTTTGCAATTCCTTCAAGTATAAGATCTGGACAAAAATGTATATCATTGATTCGATCTTTTAGATGCTTAAACAATATTTCTGAATCTCCTCCACATAACCACATTGGCATCTGAGTTTCTTTTTTTGCTTCTATTAATAGTCCTATAAGTGCATGAAAACTTCCTCTTAACATTGCTTCTTCAGTATGTTTGGGAAACTTTGATTTAGGAATCTTGTCGCTTTGAATAGGATTTAATTTTTCTGCGCCATTAGACATTATTGATCTTTGTAGTTTGAGTCCAGCAGCCAATTGCCCGCCTATAAACTCACCTTTAGAGCTAATGCAAGTAAGGCTAATAATTGTTCCTGCATCAGCAATTAAAACTCCTTTTTGATGAAGGTTTTTAAATTTAGCTTTCTCAAATGCAGCCCAAGCTACCAAAGCTCTATCGATACCTATCCATTTGGGTAGTTTTTTTAAAGGTATATTGTTTATTTTTATGCATCTGGAATGGTCTAATTCAATTTCATCTGGGATTGGACCGACTGCTGCCCATTTGGAAAGTGATTTTGAAATAGATTTAAGTTTTTTGGGATTTGGATACGTATGGAAAAATGACCATTTCTTATCTTCTTGAATAGCCCAGTGCCAACGAGAATTCCCAATTAAAAGGCAATATTTTTTTTTAGTCACTTTTTGTGTTTTTGTTTGTTTGTTCTGCAATATGAATTCCACATTCTTGTTTTAAGCCTCCAAATCTTGTCTTTCTCCCCAGTGAATCATTGCTATCTGGCGCACTAGAATGCCAGTCGCCAATAGTTGAATAACCTTCCTCAAAAAGAGGATGTTGAGGCAGATCGTTCTTTTGCATGTAATAAAAAATGTCCTTTTGAGACCATTCTAAAATTGGTCTTAACGAAAGACGTTCTCTTATTACATCTAATATTTCCATGGAGCTTCTGTTATCAGTCTGATTACTTCTTACTCCACTAGCCCAACAAGTAATCTCATACTTTGTGAAAGCTTCTTCTAAAGGTTGAACTTTTCTTATTTGATGATATTGTTCAAGGTCTTTTAATGAATTATTGGCCCAAAGTTTTCCATATAATGCCTCCATTCTCGCTGGTGATATGGAGCTTTGTATAACTGTAATTTCCAGGCTAAGTTTTTCTGCTAATAAATCTGCATATTGATATGTCTCAGTTGGCAAGTAACCAGTGTCAACCCAGATCACTTTTATTTGATTATTATTGAGTTGATGAATCATATTGAGCAGTACTGCTGACTGAATTCCAAAGCTGGTTGTAACTGCAAATTTTTGGTCAAATTCTTCAAAAGCCCATTCCAATCTCTTTTCGGGAGAAAGTTGAGCAAGTTTTTCCCGTGCTTCGATTAAAGATGTTTTTATCAAAGGAATTTTTGCCATGCTTTTGTTAATCATGTCTTTATCATCCATTGTCGCTTCCCATTAGGTTGTTTTTAGTTCTTTTTAATCATTTCAGGCATTTGCATGATGGACTCTAAATCTTCAAAAAATGGTCCTGTTGTAATTATTGGGGGTGGTTTTGGGGGATTAAATACTGCACTTTCTTTGAGCATAGGTAAGTATAGACCTCCAATTGTTTTAATTGAGCCACGTGCAAGATTTGTTTTTTTGCCGCTCTTATATGAACTCTTAAGTGGTGAGCTTGAAGCTTGGGAAGTTGCTCCTACTTATCAATCTTTGCTTGCATCGCGTGGTATTAGTCATTTTGTTGACAATGTAGAGAAAATTGATTTACAAAAAAAAGTTGTTATCACTTCAGGTGGTCAAGAAATAGATTATTCACAGCTGGTGATTAGCACTGGTTCAAAAGTAGATAGTTATGGAATTGAAGGGGTTTGTGATCATGCATTGACATTTAACAAATTTGAAGATGTGTCTAAAGTAAAGAAACTAATTCAGAAATTGAATAGTTCTAAGAAACAAAATTTAGTGATTGTAGGTGCTGGTGCTACAGGTGTAGAACTTGCTTGTAAAATTGGTGATTTGATAAATGATTCTAGTTTTATTCATCTAGTTGAGATTGGTGATAGAGCATTACCTTATGGAAAATCCTTTAACCAAGATCAAATAATAAAAGCTTTAAAAACAAGATCTATTAAATTACACCTACAGTCAAAAGTTTTGAGAGTTACTAATAACCAATTGCATATTCTTAATTTGGATGGAAAGCGATTAGATCCTTTTAGATTAGATCACGCAGGTGTTATTTGGACTGCAGGAGTTAAACCATCAATACCCTATGGATTGCCTGATCATTTGTTGAAGGAAGGCAAGGTTTTAATTGATTCTCAATTACAGGTTATTGGTTACGAAAACGTTTATGCAATTGGAGATATTGCATTGGATTTAGAGAATCCCCTGGCTTCTAATGCTCAAGTAGCTATGCAACAAGGTCAGCATTTGGCTGAGAATCTATTAGGTTTTTTCGAAGGTAAAACTAGTAAACCATTTCAATTTGTTGATCGAGGTGAGATGTTGAGCATGGGAATTGGAGAAGCAACTATTACTGGAATGGGAATAACAATTTCTGGCTTAATTGCTTTTCAGATGAGGCGCATGGCTTATTTATCTAAATTCCCTAATTTTTCTTTAGTAATTAGATCTTTTGGAGCATGGTTGTTAAGTTATGGCAATAAATTCTAGTAATAGACTAATTTAGGGAATTTATTGAGGGGTCAAAGCTTTAATGATTTCTTTTCAGTATTTGCCAGAATTAATTTATTCATGAAGAAAAAGCAAACAGAACAATATGAATGAATTAAGTACAGTTTTAAATAATCCTCAGGCACTAATTACTTTAGGAGTCTTGTTTTTAGCTGTACTCCTTTTTATTAGTGGATTTCTTGCCCCTGAACTTACAGGCTTATTAAGTGTTTCTCTTTTAATGGCTACTGGTGTACTTCAACCACAGAAAGCCTTGGCTGGCTTTGGAAGCCCCGCCTTAATTACACTAATGGGTTTGTTTGCTGTTTCAGCTGCTTTATTTAAAAGTGGGGCTTTGGATCGTTTAAGAGAATTAATTGCTTTTGAAAGTATTAATACGCCTAGAAGGTTGATTGCAGTTTTAGGTTTAGTAGTTGCTCCTATTTCCGGAATAGTTCCCAATACCCCTGTAGTTGCATCTTTATTACCAGTAATTGAAGCTTGGTGCGTCAAGAGAAATATTTCGCCTTCTAGGGTCCTATTGCCTCTTTCTTTCGCAACTTTACTGGGAGGAACTTTGACGCTTTTAGGCAGCTCTGTGAATTTATTAGTAAGTGATATTAGCAATCAACTTGGATATGGACCTTTAGAACTTTTTAGTTTTACTGCTATAGGTTTGCCTATATGGGTAATTGGAACTTTGTATTTGTTATTAGCTCCTCAGAATTTGTTGCCTGATAGAGGAAGAGACAAGAGAGATTTCGATACTATCTCTGATCAAACTGGTTACTTTACAGAGGTCACAATTCCTACTCATTCTGAACTTGTAGGACAATCCTTACATAACAGTAGATTGCAACGTCGATTTGATGTTGATGTTTTAGAGCTTCAGAGAGGAAAAGAAAGACTGATTCCTCCTCTTGCTGACCGTACGCTAGAACCAGGCGATAGGTTATTGCTTAGAGTTACTCGCGCTGATCTGCTTAGATTGCAGCAAGAACATACTGTTCAACTTGCAAAACGTAGTTTAAAGGATGTTTCAACGAATCCTTTTGAAGGACTCATTGTCGAAGGACAAAAGACTGTAGAAGTTTTATTGCCTGCAGGATCAACTTTGGCAGGAGCTAGTTTGAGAGAGTTAAGATTTAGACAGCGTCATAATGCAACTGTTCTAGCACTTAGACGAGGACAGCAGATGTTGCAAGAACGTCTTGGTCAAGCGATTTTGCATGAAGGAGACGTTTTGTTGTTACAAGCACCGATAGATTCAATTCGTGGTCTTCAAGCCAGTAATGATTTGCTAGTTCTAGATCAGCTGGAAAATGATTTGCCTACCGTTAAGAGTAAGCCAATTGCAATTGCAATTGCAATTGCAATGATTCTTTTGCCTACTTTTACTACATTGCCATTAGTAGCATCAGTGCTAATAGCTGTCATAGCCATGGTTGTAGGTGGTTGTATTAGACCTGCTGAAGTCCAACGTTCGATTCGCTTAGATGTGATTTTGTTATTGGGCTCTCTTTCCAGTTTCAGTGTTGCTATGCAATCAACTG
>QCPC01000027.1 GCA_003212695.1 Prochlorococcus sp. AG-436-C13
GAATGGCCATTTCAGTGCCAAATTCATTAGACAATCTGATTGCATTTGAGTCCGAAGAGGCAATACCTCCTTGTAAACATGAATTTATAAGTGCAGCTGCCTCGTAACGAGTTAAAGGCTGACCACTCTCAATGCTTTGGTCTAAACAACCTTCTCTCTCGCTAAGCTTTTGAAGCGCTGTATATGCCCAATCTCCTGGGAAAACATCTGAGAATTGAGAGGAAGATATTTCTGAACCTGAATTTGCGTATTCAGCAACATCTCTAATATCTATTTCATCTGCATTAGTAGCCAAAGGCGCTAATAGACTAATAGCGGTAGGCGCTATAAGCAATTGCTGGAAAAGTTTCATTTGGATTCCCTACTCTAACATCGTTCTACTATGATTCATTGCTTGAATGAACTGATTACTTTATATACAGTTTGAAGAATGTCTATAGTAAAATAAGATACAATTAAATTTAAAATGATAAGTAACTAGAACTATTAGTTATCCAGGCTCTTTTTATAATAATGGTTGTAAATCTTTTTATGTGATGTTCACTACTGAATTTTTTAGAGGCTAGTGAAAATACTTTGGATTTTAATTATCTTTTGTAGAGTTCTTGAATTACTATAATTGTTAGTCAATTTATAATAAAAATGATCCAAGAATATACAAACTTTTAATTTTTCTCAATAAAATATATAAGAGAAAAATCATTTGTTTTTAATTCACATAGTTTATACTTTTAAATTGGAAAAATTATTTAAATTCCTAAGGGTGTAAATATGAACATGCTTCATAATTTAATCTAATCACTAGCAGAAGTCCTTCAACTCCTTCCATTTGCTTAGACCATCTCTTATATTAGTTAAATCGTCAGTAGAACCACTTATTTGAAAAGCCTTTATAAGGGACTCTGTAGCTTCTATTCCATAATTAGCTGCTTCTCTTTGCTTTAAACAGGCCTGAATTTCATTCCCATTTTTCAACTCTTTCTCTGCTTCATCAAGTAAATCACTAGCAATTTTTATATTTTTATTCCAACTATTGAATTGAACTTTATATTTCTCTATATCATATGCATATACTGCAGGTGAATATATAAAAATAACTACAATTAAGATAATACTTATAATTCTTTTCATTAATAGATTGACTTGTCTTTAGATAGTTGAATGGCTTTGTAAAAAAAAAAAAATTGGAATTAAATAAGATTGTTTTTAAAATTTTACAAAGAAAACTCTTTTTATATTGGATCGGAGCGGCGGGATTTGAACCCACGACCCCCACTACCCCAAAGTGGTGCGCTACCAAGCTGCGCCACGCCCCGATACGATAATTTTACTATAACAAATTCACTAGAATATAAGTATATTACGGTTCTAATCTTTTATGAAATCAATTTTTTCTTAATTTCTTGAGAATCCTTTTTGATAATTTTTCACGATTCTCTCTAGCATATCCATTTATTTTAAGATTACGTGCCATTTCTCTTAAGTTCTTTATATTCATTGTTGAGATCTTAAGTTCAGGAACTATTTCCCAAATATCTTTGTTTTCTACTAAATTATCTTTATGACTTTTATTTTTTATTGTTAATATCAACTCGGCAATATACTCTGGTATTATAACTAATAAAATTGCCAATAAACTATATAAATTAATTGTAATTTTAGAAGGAGAGTCTAACGTTATTGATTTCTTGCTGTTAAGATTTTTCTTCATAAACTTCTTTTAATTTAAAGCTGTAATTTTATATCAATAACTTTGCATACCATGAGATTGTGGCTCTTTCCATTGAATAGGAGGATTTAATTTATCTTGTGAGGGTATGAAGTTAGATATTAATATGAAGACCAATAATATGGTCCCAATAATTATTAAGATAATTGTCTTATCATCGATTTTTTCTTCCATTTGTTTCTTTTTTATAGAGAATTAGTTGGTTATAGGGGAATTGCTGCTTCTTAATACACAATGAGACTCCTCCCAATTGAAATTTTCCCAGATACTAGGAGCAAGTTTATAATTTGACCCTTTAAAATTACTTAAGGAAATATTTGTAGGCATTGCTGAACAATATGGCCTACTTCCAGGCTTTGCTAGATATTGCTGATGATATTCTTCTGCATAAAAGAATGTAAAGTTTGATTCTATTTGAGTTGTAATAGCTCCAAAACCATTCTCTTTTAATAATAACTGATATTTCTCTTGACTATTATTAGCTATATCAAGAATAGATTTATTTTTGCTAAAGATTGTTGATCTGTATTGACTGCCATAATCATTGCCTTGTCGATTACCTTGAGTAGGGTTATGACATTCCCAGAACATTTTTAGAAGGTCGCTTATGTCAATTAAGGATAAATTCCATACAACTCTTACAACTTCTGCATGACCTGTTAAACCTGAGCAAACTTCTTTGTAGGAAGGATTGTCAGTTTTTCCACCTGCATATCCTACTGCTGTAGTTTTTACACCTGGTAATTTCCAAAAACCTTTTTCTGCTCCCCAGAAACAACCACATCCGAAATATATTTCTTCTTCGTTAGAGCTGGGCTCATAACCTATAGGCTCTTGCAAGATGTAATGCTTGATATTATTTTTGTCTATATTTTTTGCTTTAGAGGTTTTAGGTTTTAACCAGTTTGGAATCATTTTTTTAAGTTAATTTAGGGTTCTTAAGTTGTTTTTAATTTGTAGGTTCTATTTGAATATGATTTAATAATGTAGTTACAAAGGCAAATAATAAGAAAGGGAGGCTTAGAACTAGAATTAAACCAACACCAATTAAAGCAAATATTGGACTTGATGCACCCATAAGACTTAGTCCTCCAGCAAGGCTGACAAAAACAACAGCCATCCATGCAAGTATTTGAAGATAGATATCCCCAAAAGTAAGATCACATTTAATTGTGTAGCTGTTTGAAATAGTCATTTAACTGATTAATAGATTAAAAGAGCTTTCCTTAATTTTCTAATATTATAATCTTTTTAATTCTTCTAATCTTTTAAATTATTTTTTAAATAGAAGTTTATTGTTCTGCATCAATTGCTTCAGTTGCTTTTTGTCTTTCCCAGAGATTTCTGTAAATACCATTTTCTTGTATAAGGTTTTCATGAGTTCCTTCCTGGACAAGCTTGCCATCATTTAAAACTAATATTCGATCACATGCAGCAGCTGCATAAAGTTGATGACTTATCATCAGGATTGTTTTTTTAGCTTTTTTTCTAATTGAAGAAAGGATTCCCGAAGCAGTTTTATTGTCAACACTTGCCAGGGCATCATCAAGAACAATTATTGGTGACTCTATTAATAAGGCTCTCCCAAGAGAGGCTCTTTGTCTTTGCCCTCCACTAAGCGTTATACCTCTTTCTCCCACAAGTGTGTTTAGGCCATCTGGGAAACCTCTTATATCCTCTTCTAGCTTTGCCTCTGAAGCTGATTTCTTTACTTTCTCAAGCGAGGCATTTGGTGAACCATATCTAATATTGTTCTCTAATGTGTTAGTAAATAAATATCCTTCTTGAGGAACTAATGCAATGTTTTTTCTAAGTTCTTCGAGCTTTAGGTCTGTTATATCAATATTGTCAAGAAATAATTGACCCTGGGGGACATTAACCATACGACCTAAAGCCCTTGCAAGGGTAGTTTTTCCGCATCCAATTGGACCAACTATTGCTACAATCTCACCAGGATTGATAATAAAGTTGATTCTGTCTAATATTTTTTTCTGACTATCTTTATATTGTATGCAAAGATCTTTGGCTTCTAGTTTTCCTTTGACTTTTGAATTTATATTTATACTATTAGCCTTATCTATTACAGTTGGGGTCTTATTTAGCAATTCTTCTACTCTTTCTAGACTTACTTGTCCTAATTGAAAAGTATTAAGAGTGAACCCCAAAAGTGCTGTTGGAAATACTAATCTTTCAACATAAAGTATAAGTGCTATTAATCCTCCAATGGTTAAATAGCCATTCTCAATCAAACCACTTCCTAGCGCAAGTATTAGGAGTAGAGAGATAGAAGATATGCCTTGTAAAAGAGGAAATAATGTACTTGCTGTCTTTGCAAGATTAATGGCTGCATTTTTGTAGTTTCCATTTAATTTTGAGAATGCTTTCTCTTCAGCTTTTTCTTGCCCATATATCTTTATTGCACTTATTCCTGAAAGATCTTCTTGAATTAATTCACTAAGATTAGATAATGCTTCTTGTTGACGTTTTCGCTGATTAACCATTCTACCTCCAAAAAGTCTTACAATCCCAAGCATTAATGGATAAAGAGAAACCGAAGCTAATGTCAGCCATGGATTGATTGCAATCATTGCCGGGATAGTGAATGCATATGCAAGGAATGTATTTGTAAGGCTTAGGATTGCGAAACCGAGCAATCTTCTTATATTTTCTATGTCACTTGTAGCTCGAGTTATTACTTCACCACTACCTATCTCTTGAACCCAACCTGGGTCTTGGATAAGCATATGATTAAATAATCTTTGCCTTAGGTCAACTTCTACTTTTCGACCAACTCCAAAGACAAGTTGTCTAGACCAAAGTCTAACTATAGCCATTACACTTGCTAATAAAATTATCCAACCTGATTGGTAGAGAACATCTTTAAAACTAAAGCCCTCTTTTAATCCATCGATTATTCGACGTACCTCAAAAGGAATTGCAACGCTTAGAAGATTTACCAATACTAGGCTTATTGCACCTAGAGCTAATGTTCGTTTATGAGTTTTTAGATATCTATTTATTAGATCAATTCTAAAAGTAGCCATGAAATCATTAATATGGTTGATAATTTAGATTGTATTAGTCCAAAAAGTGATTAAATTCTGTCCCAAATATTTGGGTTTAAATTAATGGAAGGCCAAAACCATCCTTTGTATTTGGTGGATAGAGACCATGTAAATCTCTTGTTAGCTAAAGAATCTCCAAGTGATCAGGATTTAATTGATATAGCACGATTGCTTAGAAGATACGAAGGTTTTCCAGGAGCAAAAGATATTCAAATGGATATGATAAAGACCTTGAAATTCTGGGGTCTTAGCCAAGATGATCTAAATGAAAGAACTAAAAGAATTTGGAGTAAAGGATTTAGACCTGGTAATAATTCTGAAGAAATTGTTGGTTCTGGTTTTGATACTTCTGACAATAGCGTTAGTTAATGCAAGATTTTCGTGACATTTATCTTTCCTGAAGTGTTGATTTTTAGGTAATGGTGTAAATATTAGCCATTGTCTTTTCCTGAGTTTAAAGGTAAAGAACCGGTATTTCTTCTGAGTTGAATCCTGCTTATGTCGATTGTCTCATGGCCACAGCTCCTAGAAAAACTTTTGGAAGCTAAGGAACTTAGCCCAATTGAGTCAAAAGCTCTTATTAGTGCATGGCTAAACAATGAGCTTCTTCCTGTCCAGACTGGGGCCTTCCTCACAGCCTTAAGAGCTAAATCTCTTTCAGGTATAGAACTTGCAAATATGGCAGAAGTACTAAGAGATGCTTGTTCTTTTAGTTATCAAGGTAAAAATTCTTTTTTGGTTGATACATGCGGAACTGGTGGAGATGGCGCAGATACTTTTAATATTTCGACAGCAGTAGCTTTTGTATCAGCTTCCTGTGGAGTTACTGTTGCTAAACATGGGAACAGAAGCGCAAGTGGAAATGTTGGATCAGCAGATGTTCTTGAGGGATTAGGTCTAAAGTTAGATGCACCGTTTGAAATCGTTTCTAGTGCATTAGAAAAAATTAAAATTTCATTTTTGTTTGCACCTGTTTGGCATTCATCTTTAGCAGGTTTAGCTCCTTTAAGAAAAAAACTAGGGATTAGAACTGTTTTTAATCTTTTAGGTCCTTTAGTAAATCCTTTTAGACCACAAGCCCAAGTCTTAGGTGTTGCTAAAAGCGAATTATTAGATCCAATGGCAGATGCTTTGAATCAGTTAGGCTTAGAAAGAGCAATAGTTATTCATGGAGGGGGGGGACTAGATGAAGCGTCTCTAGAAGGTTTAAATGAAGTTAGGTTTATTGAAAATGGTCAAATAAGATCTGATTTTATTGATGTAACAAATTTAGGCCTTACTCCCACTTCTAATGAAGAGCTAAAGGGCGGAAACCTTTCAACAAATATAGATATACTTAGATCTATCTTAAATGGGAAAGGAACAAAAGCTCAAAGAGAAGTTGTTGCTTTAAATACTGCCTTAGTTCTTTGGGTTTCTGGTAAAGAAATGGATTTAAGTAAAGGAATAAAAAGCTCATTGGAAACTTTGGAGAGTTCTAAACCTTGGGACAAATTTAATGAGTTGAAAAATTTTTTAGAGTGAAAATTTAAAAAGTACAAGAGTTTATTTAATTGCTTTTATGATGAATACTTTCCCAAAAGAAACAGCATTTTTAGTTTTGTCTGATGGAACCTTAATTGAGGGGAAAGCTTTTGGCTTTAGAGGAACTGTATTTGGAGAATTGGTTTTTAATACAGGAATTACTGGTTATGAAGAAGTTTTAACAGATCCAAGTTACTTTGGACAATTAATAACATTTACATATCCAGAGTTAGGTAATACTGGAGTTAATTTTCAAGATCAAGAATCAGACTCTCCGAGCGCAAAAGGAGTTATATCAAGAAGATTTTCAGCAAAAGCAAGTAATTGGCGCTCAAAGAAAACTTTTGAAAATTGGCTTAAGGATGAGCAAGTTGTTGGAATATGGGATATAGACACAAGAGCACTCGTTCGCCTTTTAAGAAGTTCTGGGACAATGAATGCTGCTATATCTTCTGACGGATTAGACTCACCATCAGGCTTGCTTGAGAAGATCAGGAAGCAACCTTTAATGACAGGACTAAACTTAACCACTGAAGTTACTACTAAAAAGCCATATAAATGGGACCTATGTTCATCTGTAGAATTTGATAAAAGATTAATAAATAATCAAAATATTCCTTTTAAAGTTGTTGCAATTGATTTTGGAATTAAACGATCAATTCTTGACCGTTTAGTTTCACATGGTTGCGAAGTTCAGGTTTTGCCTGCAGATGCTTCTTACTCAGATGTTATGGATTATGAGCCTGAGGGTGTGTTTTTTTCAAATGGGCCAGGGGATCCTGCGGCGGTAAAAGAAGGTATATCTTTGGCAAAGCAGTTAATTGAGACAAAGAATCTACCTATGTTTGGAATTTGTTTAGGACATCAAATTTTAGGATTAGCCTTAGGATGCAAAACTTTTAAACTTCCTTATGGGCACAGAGGCTTAAATCATCCGTGTGGGAAAAATGGTCAAATTGAAATTACCAGTCAGAATCATGGATTTGCTCTTGATGTTTCATCAGTAGATCAACAAATTATTGATATAACTCATATAAATCTTAATGATGGGACAGTTGCTGGTATGGCAATGTGTAACAGGCCAGTATTTGGAATTCAATATCATCCAGAAGCCAGTCCTGGTCCGCATGATGCTGATCATCACTTTGCACGTTTTGTTGAACTGATGTCAGAAAGACGCTTAAAAGTGGTTTAGTTTCTTTTTGATAACTACACTTCTTTTGTGAAGCATTAGGGGGATTTGTCCCATAGACGATTTACAAAGATTGACCGTTTCATTAAGAGGCGGATTTGAAAGAAAAAAAGGTTGCTTGGTTTTTTATTTCACAGGACAACTAGATGCTTATTCAGAAAAACAGTTTACGGATTTTCTGACTAAAGCATTTAGCTCAAATAAATTGCCAATAGTCCTTGACCTTACAAAGATAGATTTTATTGATTCCTCAGGGTTGGGGGCGATGGTTCATTCTGCTAAAGAATGCAGAAAATCCAAAAGATCTTTTATTGTTGTTGGAAATGCAAGAGTTATTCAAACCATCAAACTCGTTCGACTTGAGGAGTTTTTGCACGTCTCGTCAGATTTGAATGCCGCAATAAGTCAAATAGCAGCTTGACTAACTGGATTCGTTATTTAAAGCCATCAGGATGTCCAGATAATTTAGGACCACTTCAGTTGGCCTGGTTGGGAGATTCTGTTTGGGAATTGCATCAGCGATTACGTTTTAGTGAAACACCTGCTAAAACAAAGGATCTTCATCTTTCAGTAGTCTCTCAAGTAAAAGCAGAAGCACAGGCTGCAGCACTTGAAGATATAGAAATGTATCTTACTGAAATTGAGAAAAAGTTTGTGAGAAGAGGACGTAATAGAGTTGGACGTGGCGTTAGGAAGGTAAATATTGCTATTTATGGAAAAGCGACTGGATTCGAAACTCTTATCGGGTGGTTATTTTTAAAGAATCCAAATCGTCTTGCTCAACTACTGGATCGATTAGAGACAATCGAATCTGATAGATCTGAATGTTTAACAAAATGAGTCCTAATGATCGTCGAGATGGAAAATTTTCTAAAGAAGCTTCTTCTGGATATAGTGGAAGGAAAAGAAGAGATGCTACATCATCCAAATGGAAAAAAAAGAATGAAGGAAAATCAAAAAATAGAGATTCCAATAAATCTTCTTCGTATTCAGAAAATTCTTTTCAAGAGAATTATGATCGAAGGATTGAATCTAAAGCAGGCTTTAAAAGTAGAAGTAATTCAATAAACTATAGAAAAAATACAAGTAATTCAAAGTACTCAAAAGAAGAATGGAGTAATTCAAATCAGGGAACATCTTCCATTAGATATCCTTATGGAAAACATCAAAATAGAGTTGAAGATAAAAGAACAATTTCTTCTGATTTTATAAATAATCAAATTATGAATTCAAAGAGAGATGATATACGTCATGAAAATCAAGGTAGAATTTTTCATGAAAATGAGGCAAATGATATTTTTTGGGGTAGACATTCTACTCAGTCAATACTCGAATCAGGTAGACCAATTCATAGAATCTGGTGTACTTCTGAAATAAGAAGTTCTCCACGGTTTCTCCAACTTATTAAGGATGCCAAGTCTCTCGGAGTTCTTGTTGAAGAGGTCTCTTGGGCAAGGTTGGGGCATGTAACTAAAGGAGGTGTTCACCAGGGAATAGCTATTCAGACAGCAGCGGCAGAAACTTTTGATTTAAAAACTTTAGTTGATGGATGTAGAAGCATTGGAGAAGAACCTGTTTTAATAGCTTTGGATGGTCTTACAGACCCTCATAATCTTGGTGCAATAGTTCGATCGGCTGAAGCCTTAGGTGCTCATGGGATAGTTCTTCCTCAAAGAAGAAGTGCAGGATTAACTGGTTCTGTGGCAAAAGTTGCGGCAGGAGCTTTGGAGCACTTGCCTGTCGCTAGAGTAATTAATTTGAATAGATCTTTAGAAGAATTAAAGAAGTCTGGTTATACAGTCGTTGGGCTTTCTGGTGAGGGAGATAAAACGATAAATGAATTTTCTTTTGAGGGCCCTATTGTTTTAGTAATAGGATCTGAAGGGAAAGGGTTGTCTCTCCTTACTAGAAGGCATTGTGATGTGCTTTTGAGAATCCCCTTGAGAGGGGTTACCTCTAGTTTGAATGCTTCTGTAGCAACTTCGATTTTTTTATATGAGATTGCAAGTCAAGGATGGATGAAAGATTTGTCTGGACAAGCCCCGTCACCAAAGCTTGCAAGGGCTAAGTTGATTACCAAGCCTTTAGATGGGATTCAAAATAGTTCTTCTTAGTCATTTCTAATCCATTACAAAGATTGTTTTTATTTATGATTTATAAAATGGTTGATTGAACATTTAAAAAAATAATCTGATTTTTATTTAGTTTTTTTTTAATTAAGTACTAATATTATAAAAGATCATTAATCAACTCATGGGCCCCATTTGGGCAATTCGAAGTTTAGGTAACAGGTTGGGTTTTGCCTGGTGGGCTAAGATCGAGACCAATAACCCTAATGCCATTTATTGGTTTGGCCCCTTCTTAACTAGGAAAAGTCTTAACGGTAAAGTTTCAAGCTTTGTTCAAGATTTGTCTGAAGAAGGGATTGGATCAATAGATCACAGCATTGTTCGCTGCAGAAAAGCGGAGCCATTAACTTCCTAATCTCTTTATTATGTAGTTCGATAGATTATTCAAGGAACACACCAAATTAATAATGACCATATCCGAATGGCGTCATAAACTAAATAATGGGGAATTATCTTCTCTTGAGTTGGTTAGTAACCATATTTCCAGAATAAAGTCCATTGATAAATCACTACACTCTTTTTTATATATTAACGACGAGAAAGCTAAATCTTTAGCTACTAGTATTGATAAGGCAAGATCTGCTGGAAATAATCTTCCTCCTTTGGCTGGAGTGCCCATAGCAATAAAAGATAATCTCTGTACAAAGGGTATACCTACTACCTGTTCAAGCAAAATGCTTGAACAGTTTGTTCCACCATACGAATCTACCGTTACGGAAAGGCTTTGGCGAGCAGGGGCTATATTGATTGGTAAAACTAATTTAGATGAATTTGCCATGGGGAGCTCGACTGAGACATCGGCTTTTGGGGCTACATCTAATCCATGGGACATAACAAGAGTCCCTGGTGGCAGTTCAGGTGGTAGTGCAGCCGCGGTTGCGTCAGGGCTGTGTATGGCTTCTTTGGGTTCGGATACTGGTGGCTCAATAAGACAACCTGCTTCTTTTTGTGGAGTAGTTGGCTTAAAGCCTACTTATGGCCGTGTAAGTAGATGGGGATTAATAGCTTTTGCAAGTTCATTAGATCAAGTAGGACCTTTTACTAATAATGTCGCCGATGCTGCAGAGATTTTGCAAGTTATAGCAGGCCATGATCCAAAGGATTCAACTTGCTTGAATATACCTGTTCCTAATTACTCAAAGAAATTATCAGACCCTATTTCGGGGCTTCGTGTAGGCTTGATCAAAGAGTGTTTTGACCAAAATGGATTGGATGAAGAGGTTAAGGAATCTACTCTTAAGGCAGCAGATACTCTTCAATCTTTGGGTGCAGAATTGATTGATGTTTCTTGCCCTAGGTTTACAGATGGAATAGCTACTTATTATGTCATTGCGCCATCAGAAGCTTCTGCGAATTTGGCAAGATATGATGGCGTTAAATATGGCTATAGGTCTAAGGATACAGACAATTTATTTGATATGACTACTCTAAGTAGGGCTGAAGGCTTTGGTCGTGAAGTTCAAAGAAGAATTCTTATAGGTACTTATGCATTATCTGCAGGTTATGTAGATGCTTACTATAAAAAAGCGCAGCAAGTACGAACTTTAATTAGAGAAGATTTTAAAAATGCTTTTCAGACAGTAGATGTCCTATTAACGCCGACTTCACCTACTACGGCATTTAAAGCGGGAGCTCACAAGGATAATCCTTTACAGATGT
>QCPC01000028.1 GCA_003212695.1 Prochlorococcus sp. AG-436-C13
TTGAGGGACTCTTTTCTCTTGCTTGACTAAAAAGATTTTTAATTCTTGTAGCACCTATTCCCACAAATAATTCTACAAATTCTGAAGCAGATGTAGATAGAAATGGCACATTTGCTTCTGATGCTATTGCTTTAGCTAATAATGTTTTGCCAGTACCAGGAGGACCTATTAATAAAAAGCCCTTTGGAATCGTTGCTCCAATTTTCGTAAATCTATCTGGCTCATGTAAAAAGGAAACTATCTCTTTTATTTCCTCTAATACTTCTGGAATAGCAGCAATATCGTCAAATTTGGTATTTAGTTTTGAAGGATCAATAAATTTCGTATTACCTGTTAAGAAAGTAAGACTTTTATTGGCAATCTTAAATGACTTAGATAATATTATAGACAAAAATAATATAAATATAATACCTGTTGTACTATAAGCAAGAAATGTTTGACTATTATTATATGCAGTTTGGTTAGTAACCTCAAGTGCTGTACTAGATAATTCTGCTGTCCTCAATAATGTTTGATCATTATAAAAAATTGAAGCTTTAGTGGTAGTACCATTCTTGTATTTAGCAATTACTACTCTGTTTACAGGTGAAAGTATTAAAGATTCTACCTGTCCTTCCTTTAAATCCTTGATCAACTTACTGTAAGTAACTCGTTTACTGTTATTAATTGAGCTTAATCTTTGAAACACAGCGAATAGTGTTAGGAGAAGGAGATGATTTAAATAATTTAATTAAATATTATTATATGTGCTTAAGTCAAATTTTAAGCCTTTACAAAATAAATAATATTTGACTATTGGGTGTACCAGATAAGATAATTGGATTACAAAATAAAATTTCTGTGGCAGTTCCTAAGAAGAAAACCTCTAAAGGTAAGCGAAATCAACGTCATGCTGTTTGGAAAGCAAAAGCCAATGTTGCAGCAGCAAAAGCCCTATCACTAGGTAAATCAATCCTAAGTGGAAGAGCTCAAGGATTTGTTTATCCTGTCAGCGAAGAAGAGGAAGAAGAGTAAAACAAGTTATCACTTACCAATTTTACTAAGATCCTAGCTTGAATGCTTCAAGCACAATTGCATAAAAAGTACCTATTCTTAAGTTATCAATTATTATCAATGCATAAAATTTGGCATTTGAATAAAAGAATTTTCTTGACCTAACAGCTATTTCCAATAAAAGAAACAAAATTAAAACAACATAAACTCTTTGCTCCATTTCAACTAAAAAGTATGCTGATATTGTAGAAGAAAGATAATATCCAATTAATAATGAGAGTATACCAATTGATCTAGAGCGCCATGAACCAATAAAAGATTGAGTAAAAGAGCTAAATATACGTTTTATAAAAGAATTGTAATTAGTCCTCTGTATTTTCATTCTATTTTCAATTTAGAACAGATAAAAGACAATTATAATTAACCATATTTTCCTTGAGATGTCCATATAAACATTTGGAGTTAATTTCATTATCACCTAAATGATCTAGAACTAATGAAGCTCTCTCATATTCATGATATAACTTGATTTTCCAAGGTGAGATAGTGATTATACATTTTAGATTTGCTGCTACAGCTGCCTCTAAGCCAATTAATGAGTCTTCTATAACAACTACGTTTTGACTTTTACAGTTAGATTTAATTAATGCTAGCTCATATGCTTCAGGATTTGGTTTATGCTTGCAGACATCTTCACCACATATATAACCTGAAAATGGATTTTTTTCGTCATCAAAATATTTAGATATAAGAGGAATAACAGAATCTCTTCCTGAAGTTGTGACGACCCATTGCTTAACATTTTTGCCATAAAGCTCATTAATAAGTCTAATAACACCAGTTCTAGGAAAAATTGTTCCTTTCTCTATCAATTTCCTATAATGAATATTCTTCTTTTTATAAATATCATTAATCTTCTCTTCACTTAACTCTTTACCTACTTTATTAGAATAATATTTAATTCTATTTTTACCTCCACCTATTGAAAGTAAGTCAGAATATAATGTCTTATTCCAATTCCATCTTAGTGAGAAGTCCTTAAAAGCAAAATTATAAGCTCTGCGGTGGCCATTAAGCTCTGTATCCGCTATAGTTCCATCAAGATCCCAAAATACAACTTTCAATCTATTCATAAAATTTTTTTCCTAATTATACTTTATTTTTCTAATTACAAGCATTAATAATTGATTTGCATATGTGGCAATCACCAATAAGTGTAGATATTGATCTCAAAAGTAAATCGTTGGTCTCTTTAAAAATCAAAGAGATACTTTATAATAGAGGATTAAAAAGTCTAGAAGATATTGAAGAGTTCATAGAACCTGCCTCTCTACCAGATCCATTGGAGCATTTTCCAGATTTGAAAAAGGCAGCACTAAGAGTAAAAAATTCTATTTTAAAAGGAGAACAAATTGCCATATGTGGTGATTACGATGCAGACGGCATGACAAGCACAGCACTAATTGTAGATGTGATAACCAAATTGCATGGAAAACCAATACCAATTATTCCATCCCGAATAGAAGAAGGATATGGTCTTAATAAAACTATAGTAGAAAAGATTAATAAAGAAGGAATTAATTTAATTATCACTGTAGATAATGGAGTGTCAGCATTAGAAGCTATAAATTATGCTACATCATTAGATATAGAAATTATAATTACAGATCATCATTCAATAAAAGATAATCTAAACAATATCTATGCACTTATACATCCACATCTAACTCCACCAGATTCACCTTATAAAAATATAGCAGGAGTAGGCGTAGCTTATATCCTGGCTCAGCAATTAGCATTAGAGTTGAACAAGAAAGAAGTATTAAATATATCAAGAGACTTGGTATGCATTGGAACTATTGCGGACATGGCTAATTTATCAGGAGCAAATAGATTCTGGGTAAAGAATTGGCTAGAATATATATCTTCTACAGAGTGTAAGGGTTTAAAAGGAATAATTAAAAATGCACGAATAAATAATACTCAAATAACATCTACTGACATAAGCTATAAGATAGCACCAAGAATTAACTCGATAGGCAGAATTGATGATCCTAAACTAATCATAGATTTATTACTAGAGAGTGACGGAGAACAATTAGAAAAGAAATTAAACAATTGCGAAGAAATAAATAGAAGAAGAAGAGTTATTTGCAAAGCTGTTGAAGAGGAAGCTATGAATATATTAAGAAAAAAAAATAATAAATTAGGCTCATTTATCCTTTTAGCACAGCCACATTGGCATCATGGTGTTTTAGGGATCGTTGCAGCTAGAATAATGGAAAGATATAATAAACCAACTGCTATTGTATCATCAGAAGGAGATGGTATTTTTAGGGCTTCCTTACGTTCGCCGGCAAATTTTAATATAATAGAAGCATTAAATAAATGTAGTGATTTATTAGAAAAGTTTGGAGGTCACAAATCAGCAGCTGGATTGACTGTTCAAGCTGTCAATTTGTTAAGACTAGAAGAAAGATTGAATTCATTGTCAGAGAATTGGTATAAATCTATAGGCCCACAAAACAATATATGTCCTGAATGTTTTGTAAATTTTAAAGATATTAATGAGCAATTTTTATACGACTATAATAAATTAGAACCTTTTGGTATTGGAAATCCAAAGCCTTTATTTTGGTCTAGAAATGTAGAAGTTATAAAACAAAAATATGGATATTTAGGCCAATTAATCTTAACAATACGACAAGATGATATAATATTAGAAGCTATAATGTGGAAAAATCATACAGATATAAAGTTTGTACCTAACAGGCTAGATATTGTTTTTAATATTGATTATAGAGTTGGTAAAAAGGTAAATAAAACAACATTAAATATTCTTAACTATAGAATCTATAAGAAGAAGATGACATTTACAATAAAGCAAAGAAAATATAAATGCCATATTGAATCTGCTAATATATTATATATCTTGAATGAGGAAGGTAATACATTAAAGTATAATATAGATACAAAAAAGGGATTTGGGGACAGTATTAATTTCGAAGATGTTTATATAAAAGCTCTTATTAAGATAGGTTTAGCTACATTAGGTATTTATTGATATATAGCTTTATTTTCAATCAGATACTTCTTAGTTTAACTAGACACCTCTACGGTAGAACACAAGTGCTATAATCGCAGGCCCTGCTAGTGCTACAGCTACTAGAGGTAGTAAATTTCCCATTGTTTGTAAAATTGAGTATTTTTATTATAGAGGTAAAAGGGAATGTTCTAGATGCTATTTATTATTTGTAATCAGGATAGGGGCCAACACGAATAATATATGACAGCCTCTGAGACCTGGAACTGTATAGAAAATTGTGGTGCTTGCTGCAAGTTATCCCCTACGGATAGAGAGGATGCTATTGCTGCATTGAGTGAAAATGATCAAAAATTATTTTTTTCTATGGTTGGTGAGGATGGTTGGTGCCTTTTTTATAATAAGCAAAGACGAAAATGTAATATTTATAGTACAAGACCTTACTTCTGCAATATAAAAAGCCTTATTAAACTTTTTGATAAATCTCCCACTGAATTTGATATGTTTGCAATTAAGTGTTGTAAGCAACATATAAAGGATATTTATGGTTCAAGAAGTAACGAAATGAAGAGATTTATAAAAAGTATTAGGCGTAAACATTGCTATAATGACTAAATGGATGCTTAATTTAGATGCCGACAAAGGAAGCACATGGTTTCACTAAAACATTAATTACTTCCTTTAGTGCTGTTTTTATAGCAGAACTAGGTGACAAGACCCAAGTTGCTACTCTTCTTATCTCAGCTGATACTGGTAAGCCCTTTATTGTTTTTTTAGCAGCTTCATTAGCTCTAATTATTTCTACCCTTATTGGCGTGCTAATGGGTAAGTTTTTGGCAAGTAGGATCAATCCGCTAACATTTAATAGGATTGCTGGAATTATAATGATATTACTAAGTATATTTATTATATACCAACTTTTCAATGAATCAACACTATTTAAGGGTTTAATATAATGATTTCTGCAATTTTTATCTCTACTTTTCTTACAATATTATTAGCTGAATTAGGTGATAAGACCCAAATAGCAACCCTAGCCATTAGTGGCAGTAGTAATAGACCTCTAGCAGTTTTTATAGGCTCATCACTTGCTTTAGTGCTAGCCACTTTAATTGGGGTGCTCTTAGGAGGCTCATTTACCAAAATCATACCTGCATATATACTTCAAATCTCTGCCTCATTAGGATTCTTTTTCATTGGACTAACTCTTCTAATTCCCATTAAACTCAATGAGGGCAAAGAAAGTAAATAGAACTGACCAGCTTATTTAATTTATAACGGTATAAATTATTGGACTTCGTAGTCGTAGAATATAATTGTAAAATCTCTTGCTTAATTAACTTTTTATCAAAGTACAGAGTGCATTAACTATGTTTACAGTAGTCAAAATACTAGAACTATTACCTAAAGAAGGGTCTCTCGAAATTAAGACTCTTGAGAAAATGCTCAAATTAACGAAAAAGATAGAGCGAACAAGATTAAAAATAGCCATAAATGCTTTAAATAAATTAGGAATTCTAAAAAAGGAGTCTGACGAACATGTAAAAAAAGGAGACCTTTCTAATACTGTTTCAGCAAAAATTAGATGTAGCAGCAAAGGTTTTAGCTTCGCCATTAGAGACGATGGGAAAGAAGATATTTATATAAGAGAAAAATATTTAAATAATGCTTGGCATGGTGATAAAGTTTTGGTTCGTATAAACAGGGAAGCTCTTAGAAGAAGGTCACCTGAAGGAATTGTCTTATGTGTGCTTGAACGATCAAAAACAAATATACTAGCTACAATTAAACAGACCGAAGGTAAAATTATAGGTCAACCATTAGACGAAAGAATACTTACTAATATTGAACTACCAAATAAAGATTCAAAATATATAGTCGATTCAGAAAAAGAAAATATTATAGACATAAAAATAGAGAGATACCCAATAGCACAGCTGTTAGCAAAGGGAGAAACATCTAGAAGATTAAGTCTAAAGGAAGGGCCAAAGGGTGACGTGGAAATATTAAAAACTAAACATAATATTCTCAACAAAAATAATGCTCCAAAGGTAGCTTTGAAAAAGCCAATAGATAAGATCAGGCAAAACCTACAAGAGCAAAAATGCTTGTTATTGAGAAGCTGGAATAGTGTAGATTCGCCACTTCTTCCAGCAGTTTATTCACAACCACATGATGGTGGTGTAAAAGTCTGGGTACACGTGCCAACTATAGGAGAGAGAATTAATTTCGGAAGTAAGCTAGATGAGTGGATTAGATGTAGATCAAAATCAATCTGCCTAGGGAATTCTTGGGAAAATATTCTTACGGAAAAACTATTAAAAGAATCCATTTTTGAAGTGGATAAAATTAATAATGCAATTACTCTTGAATTAACAATAGATAAAAGTGGTAATTGTAATAATGCAGAATTTTATTTAACTACCATCAAGCCTAGCGCAGAGATACTTCCAGAACATCTAGAGGCATTACTTACGCGGAAAGCTAAATCAAGAGTAATTCCTGCAAAATTGAAAAAAATAAAAGGATATATACATACTTTAGAAGAAATAATTCATATAACCAAACTAATTAATAATAAGCTAATAGATAATGGACATATTCAACTAGATTTGGCTCTGCCTGATGATGATTGCTATGGCGACCTAAGATATGATGCACCTGGAGGTAATCATGAAGGATGGAACTCCAAACTAAACTTATTTGATCCTCAATCAATCCTTAATATTATATGTATTTATTCAAATAATATATTAGCGTTATATCTTTCCTCAATAAATTTAAATTATATTTGTCTAAATAAAAATAAACAAGAATCAATCCCCTTAAGTGATATCATAAAATCAGCTTTAGTTTTAGATGGAAATCTAACCTTAGATGAAGAAGGCTTAGTGAGTTTTCATGAATTGATGTCGGCTTCTGAAGAAAGTCCTAATAAAAGGATAATTGAGAAACTTATAAAAAACTCAATTGCAGACTTTAAATATCAACTGGCATTGCAATCTAATGTAGAAGATTTTGACTGTTGTGACGATAAAATGAAAGAGGCTCCGTGGACGTCTCCTGGTTTTAATTATGCAGATATAATAAATCAATTCATACTTTCGAAACTTTTAATAGAAGGGAAAATAACTAACCACAAATTATTACTGAATAATGAAGTATTAGAAAATACCAATAAAGCAGAAACTATTATGTCAAAAGCACAGCTTTCAATTCTTAATAAATATTGTAATGAAAGTCAAATAAGAGAATTAAATACAGGTAGGGCTAGTTCTATAGCATTCAAGAATGGATTAATATCAATGATTCAATTAAGGAGTGTAGAAAAGAATATAGATTATACTATTTCTGGAACTATTACAGGAGTTCAGAGCTACGGATTTTTTGTTGAGTTGGACCAATCACTAGCAGAAGGATTAGTTCATGTTAGCTCTTTAAATGATGATTGGTATGAATATAGATCAAGACAAAATCTATTAATAGGTAGAAAAAATAAGAAGTCTTACCAAATTGGTAATAATGTTAATGTAGTAATCGAAAAAATAGATTTTTTACGTAATCAAGTTGATCTTAAAATAGTTGATGAAGAAGATAATTCTAGCGAAAATATAGATGAAGTTGATGTTAGTGGATCTCCAAAAATAATAAATAAGATTATTTAACTATGTCTAGACTTGTAATAGCTATAACAGGAGCATCTGCTCAGATTCTGGGAGAGAGGTCAATTGATTTGCTTCTAAAAGCGAATCTTAAAATTGATGTGATTTTAAGTAGGGGTGCATATCAAGTTTGGCAAAGTGAAAATGGTGTAATAATTCCTGTTGATGAGAAAAAACAAGAATTATTTTGGCGTAAAAGATTAAATAATAGTGCTGGAGATATTAAATGCCACAAGTGGAATAATAATTCAGCTTCAATAGCAAGCGGAAGCTTTCAAACATTGGGAATGGTAATAGTTCCCTGTTCTATGG
>QCPC01000029.1 GCA_003212695.1 Prochlorococcus sp. AG-436-C13
AAATATGTTCGCTTAGGACATCAGTTTTGCGTTAAAGACCCTAAAGCGTTAATAGAGGCCCTACGCAAAAATTCTTTTCAAGCAAGTTGTAGTGAAAGTCTTATAAAATAAATCTTTTTATTTTTTCTCAGTAGTAATTATTGGTTTGAAGGCACTACGTAGCTTGGATATATTTGGTCTAATGTTTTCTAATCCTAAAATGCTACCAGGGATATCTTCCCAACTTGCAGAAAGTATTCCGTAACTTAAACCTAATAAGCCAACTAAAAAACATACTGCTGAACTTGTAAGTGTTAATGAAGGGGGTACATCAGTTATACCTTTTATAATTAGAAAATAACTTAAGATAAATACACCCATTCCTAAGAGTGTTGGAATCCCAGTAGTAAAAACTATTCTTCTAGCCATCCTATTGGCAACTACTTTAGGAATAGAAGATTGTCTTGAGCGTTTAAATTTCTTACTTTTTTTTGAATTCACATTTGTATCTAAATCCTTAATATTTTCTGAAAATGGCTTTTTAGACTCGTTCATTTCTGTGTTGATTATTAATGATTATCAAATTTCATCCGCGTATTCCAAGTTTGCTAACTAATTTGTCGTGCCTGGCTTGACTTTTGTCTTTTAGATAACCAAGCAGTCTTTTTCTTTGCCCGATCATTTTTAAAAGCCCTTGTCTTGAAGAGTAATCATGACTATTACTTTGAAGATGAGTGCTGAGTTGGTCAATTCTTTTGCTTAACATTGCAATTTGCACTTCAGGTGATCCAGTATCAGTCCCATGAGTCTGGTGCGTGTTGATGATTTCTTGCTTGGCCTGAGTATTTAATGTCATGTTTAGGATGAACTGTCTTTAAGAATGCTTGATTAATGTCTAATCTAACTCGTTAAGTTACTTTATTTCTAGACTCTGTATTTATTCTAAGAAGAATTTCTCTGAAAAGGGCATCAAAATCAAGTTTTTCTTTGCTTTTGCCCTTTTTAGCATTAAATTTCTTTTTGCGAGAGTCTATTTCTAATTCACTAAAAGCATTCTTAACCTCTGATTCTTTATAACCAAGATTTATTAGGGCACTATAAACTTCGCTTGAGAGATCTTCATCTATATTCTTTTTGTAAAAACTTTCAGGATCTTCAATAGTTTTGCATGAGGTTATAAAATCTTTAAGTTTACTGTGTAATTCAACTACCAACCTTTCTGCTATGCGCTTGCCTATTCCAGGACAAGACGTTAATAGTCCTATGTCTTTTTGAGTTATTGCAATAATCAGTTCATCCGCTTGTTTATTCTCTAACAGTGATATTGCTAATTGAGGTCCTATTCCATTGACACTAATTAATTTGCGAAAAAAGTCCCTATCTGATTTTTCAAGAAAGCCAATTAAGCTAGAACCATCTTCTCGTTGTACTTGGTGAATCCAAAGAATTAATTCTTTGGAAGAGTTTATTTTTGCTTGACTTCTATATAAGGTCTGGACTTCATATCCTATGCCTGAGCAAGCAACTATTACTCCTGAACGAGTGCCATTTCCCCAGGTTTCTATTATTTCACCCTTTAACCAGCTAATCATTTTTTAATTAAGGTTTGTGATTAGCCCCCATCAATTGAACAACCAACCATAGCGCCAGCAGCACCACCTGCTGGTACGGCCCACCATCTATCTTTTCCTCTTGTGCCTGACATTGATAAACCGGCGCCTAGTAAGCCTCCAATTAGTGAACCTTGAGAACAATCATTATTATCACCTTCCTTAGAAATGGGAGCTGAATATTTTGATGCTCTTCTTATTGTTTTACATGGAACTTCTACTGTTTCAGTCCAACTGTCTACGTAGCCTGGCGAGTCTTTTGTCCCTGGGTAATATTCTTCCCTATATTCATTCCTAATACATGTCTTAGATCTTGAATAACCAGCTTGAGACTCATTGGCAGTTGCGCTAGAGCAAAAACTTATAGAAAAGATGAGTGCTAATAAAAACTTCATGATGACAAAGATTTGATTTAAGTTTATTGCAAATTTGTTAAACCGGTAAGAGTTATTAATGTAGCGCTTAGAACAAAAGCTGCTCCTATAAGAATATAAACATTTAAGGGTTCTGAGAATATTATGATTCCCCAAATTGTTGCAAATACAACTTGAGTGTAATTTATAGCACTTGCATAACCTGCTGGCAAAAGACTAAGTCCATTTGTTATTAGCAATTGCCCCAATTGAGTAAATACCCCTATCCCTAAGATGTAGGCCCATTCAATACCTGTAGGAAAAACAATTTTCTCGATTAAAAAAGGTATCGTTATTGGTATTGAAACCAAAGGGAAGTAAAAGACGATTACTAATCGATTTTCTTTCTCTGATAATTTCCTAACAGTTATATAGGCAAGTGCTGTAAGAAGTGCACCACTTAATGCAATGATAATAGAAGATAGTTGTAAGGGCTGATTTTTAGTAGAACTTATCCATAATGGATGGACTACAACTTGAATACCAATCCAACCTAGAATTATTGATATGAAAATTCTTTTTTTTGTCTCTTCACCTATTATTAGCCATGCAAATAAAGCTGTAAAGATTGGATAGGTGTATTGGATTATTGTTGCTGCAGCAAGAGGCAATGATTCAATCGCTTTGAAAACACAGAATAAAGCCCCTGTTCCTATCAAACCTCTTGTTAAAAGAAGTTTTTTGTTTACTCCCCATGGATATACTCTGGCTCTATTCATCATTATTTTCGTAATAGATAGGCTAAAGACAGATCTGAAAAATACAAGTTCAGCAACAGGTATTCTTCCTCCTATTTGTTTAATGCATACTGTCATTAGACTGAATGCAAATGCGCTGCCTATTAAAGTTATTACTCCTTCTATTTTCTCCTTGGTTTGATCTAATGTTTGACTTGCCATATTAAATTTTAATTTTTTCTAAAAGAGGCGTATTCCTAAGCTGATTATTTATCAATGAACTTAAGACTCCTAACTAGAAACAGACGGAAACCGACTTGTCGTTCATAATAATTGCATAATGGCCAACCCTAGACTCCATCCACGTACTTTAGATGCCGTTAAGGAAAGGGCGGATATTGTTGATGTGGTAGGTGACCATGTTGTTTTAAAGAAAAAAGGAAGAGAATTTGTAGGGATATGTCCTTTTCATGATGACAGCAGACCCTCAATGACAGTTTCCCCTGCAAAGCAATTTTATTATTGCTTTTCATGCGGAGCAGGAGGTAATTCTATTAAGTTCCTTATGGAACTTAATAGGCAAAGTTTTGTTGATGTAGTTCTTGATTTAGCTAGAAAATATCAACTTCCTGTTGAGACATTAGAAGGACCTCAACAAGAACGCTTCCAGAAAGAGCTTTCTCGTAGAGAAAGGATTTTTAGGACGCTTTCTCTTGCAAAAGGTTGGTTCCAAGATCAATTAAATACTTCTTCGGGTAGGCAAGCATCTGAATATTTGGTTAAGACACGCAGGCTGAAAAAAGGAATTATTGATGAGTTTGAACTTGGATATGCTCCTGATAAGTGGGATGGACTGCTTAACTATATGACTCATATAGAGGGAGTCTCTAATGAATCATTAATAGAAGCAGGGTTAATCATTTCTCGTAAAGGTGAAAATGGCTTTTATGATCGCTTTAGAAATCGTTTAATTGTCCCTATTAATGATCGTCAAGGCCGAGTTATTGGTTTTGGGGGAAGAAGCCTTGATGGTTCGGAGCCAAAGTATTTAAATTCTCCTGAAACAGAGGTCTTTGAGAAAGGACAACATCTCTTTGGTTTAGATAAAGCAGCTAATGCAATTCGTAAGGCTGACAAAGCTTTAGTTGTTGAAGGGTATTTTGATGTTATTGCTCTTCACTCTGCAGGTGTTCGTAATGCAGTTGCAGCTTTAGGTACCGCACTTAGCAGTCAACAAATAAAGCAACTATGCAGATGTAGTGATAGAAAAAAAATAGTACTAAACTTTGATGCTGACCGAGCAGGTATTAGAGCCGCTAATAGAGCTATTGGCGAGGTGGAACATCTTTCTATGCAAGGACAATTAGATTTGAGGGTTTTAGAATTACCTCAGGGAAAGGATCCTGATGAATATCTGCAATCGCATACAGCTTCTGAATATAAACATCTTGTAGAGAATGCCCCCCTTTGGATTGATTGGCAGATTGACCAAGTTCTCAAAGATAGTGATTTAACTAAGGCAGATCAATTCCAAAGCGCTGTTGGTGATTTAGTAAAACTTTTAGGTAAATTGCCTCAATCTGCCCTTCGTTCTCATTATCTACAAAAAGTAGCCGAACTATTAAGTGGCGGTCAAGCTCGTTTGGCATTGCAGTTGGAAGATGATCTTCGTAAACAGATTAAAGGGAATAGATGGCATGGACGCTCTAAGAGGTTTATGCTGCCTAGCGAAACTAGTTTACGGGAAAATCTAGAAGCTCAAATAATACGTTTATACCTTCATTGCTCTGATCACAGAGCTGCTATCCGTAAAGAATTAAGGCAGAGAGAGCTTGAGGATTTTGCGTTGCATCACCATAGATTGATTTGGATAGCAATTACTGATTTGGAGGAGAAAACAGTTGGTGCATCTCTTTTGGAATCTATAAGTCGAGGAGAGAGTGATTCATGTCAGTTGTCTATAATTGATCTTCCTAAACTCTTGTTAGATAAATTTGTTTCTGATAGCGATGGATCACTTAACGCTGTGCTTGTAAAACTACTAGAGACAAATGAGTTCCAACTGACTTTAATAGAACAACCTTTATTACAGTTGAGAGGAACACTTGCTGTTCTAGAGAAACAGAAATCACTTAAGCGTTGTAGGCATTTAATTGAGGCATGGAGTGGACAAAGATTAGAAACTCTTGAGAGTTGTATTTCCTCTCTTATTGATCAAGAGAAAAAGCAACCTAGTGAAAAATATGATATGGAAAAGAGAATAGACGAAATGTTTAATACTTTAAATACGGAAGCTCTCAATTTCCAGGAGTTATATTATGCTGAGCGTAAGCATATTCTTTACTTAGATGGACAACGTTGTGCATTAACAAATCAAGAGAAGGAAACCCTTCGAGCTTGATTCTTGGCTGATAATAATATATATAAATAATTCTATTTCTACGATATGTCTCTCTTGGATTTTATATTAGAAGCAGTATTTTTTAAGTAAAGATATTATATATCTAGGCCTATCTTCTAAGGAATAAGCTTCGTATTCTTTATCTCTCTGGCCTACTAGGTCTACTGATCCTTTTAATGCCTCAAGTTTGTATGGGCTAATCTTTATATTTTTAGTCTTAGCGAAATTTAACACCTCTCCATTATTGCATTCTTGCGCCACATGTACAGCTTCGTGCCTTACTGCTCTCCTTATCATGCGTCCTGTTGTGAATGATATATCTGAATCTGGGGAGATTGAGAATTTATGACCGCCATACTTCTTTGCATTCTCTGTACATATGACAACTTTTCGTTGTCTTTTTTGTAGAAAGCCAAAGAATTCATCTCCTATCAAACATAAAGGTGTATCTTCTACTAATTTATAGTCAGCCTTTTGAATTAACTCTATAATTCTTTCTTCATGAGCATTAAGGAATAGTATAAATTCCAGCATAATTTACTTGTCATGACCTCATATTCCTCCATTGATAACTTACTACAAGATCCACCTTCTTAGATAAATATTATGCGTATACAACAGGTATTTCTTTCATGCGCGTTGTTGTTGAGGGACTTAAATGTTTTTGACCATTGTTATCTTTTTGATTTATTCCACATGCACCCCATTGAATGGTATTGCGACGATAACGCTTGTTTAAGTAATCTATCCTTTTCATTAAGCGTTCTTGTTTTGATAATTCTTTGTGATTATTGTTTGAGAATAAATTTAGTTGTAGATACTCTTCGCTTAGAAGCTCTTGCATGATTACGCCTGTTTTTATGAGTAAATAATTAGGATGAAATATTTTCTCTGTTAAGCCTAGTGCTGATGATAAAAGAGTCCTACTGTTATTCGTTGGCAAGATAAGGTTTGCGGTTGCAGATTGACTATAAAAAGTTGGTGTGTAAAGACTTGTACGTGCAAAGATAGTGATTTTACAGCTATATTGCTGCTGTTTCCGCAACTTCTCACTCGCAATTATAACGTGGGTAGCTATTGCTTGACGTAACTCCTCTATGCGAGTGATTGGGTAGGGTGAGCTTTTACTCACACAGGTTTCTTTCTTTGGTGCTGATTTGAATGATAAGTTTAAAATCTGTTCTCCTTGCAGCTCTTTTTGTAATCGTATTCCTGTAATTCCCATCTTTTTTCTTAAAACATTGCTTGGCATATCACGTAATTGGCGGGCATTATGAATCCCCCGAACCTGACACCAGTGGGATAAGTTTTTTCCAATGCCCCAAACTTTTTCTATCGGTACTTTCTCAAGCCACTTGTCTTTGTTACTTATACTTTCCAGGTTGAATATACCTGCATAAGCTGCTGTTGTTTTTGCTAAATAATTAGCGATTTTAGATTGACTTTTGTTTACGCCAATGCCAATCGATATGGCTAGTCCCAGATTTTGGTATATTGTTTCCCGTAGTTTACCTGCCCAGGAGTTGAGATCGTAATTATAACTAGGATTGACCTTTGCAAATGCTTCGTCAATTGAATAAATCTCTATCTCTTCACATTTATCTTTTAGGATACTCATTAAACGTTGGCTCATATCAGCATAAAGGGCATAATTTGAACTTCGTATCTCTACTTCAAGCTTTTTAAGTTCATTACGTACTTTGAAGTATGGCTGCCCCATTGATATTCCAAGGCATTTGGCTTCGGCATTGCGAGCGATAACACATCCATCGTTGTTAGACAGGACAATTAAAGGACGATGAATAGTTGAGGGGTCAATGCTTTGTTCACATGCGGCATAGAAGTTATTACTATCAATTAGAGCTATAGACATTGTTTGTAACGTTGCCTCGTTTTACTTAGACTGTGAATCGCATATATTGCTACACCCCAGATTTGTACGTTTTCATAATGACGCAGGTCAATTGCTGAATAGCTTGGATGCTCTGCTTCTAAATAAGCTATGTTTTTGCGATAAGTTAATTTTTTTAAAGTGAAGCAGCCGTTAAGTACTGCTACTACGATGTGACCTGGCTGAGGATCTAAACTGCGATCGACGATTAATAGATCCCCATCTAGAATTCCTGCATTGCTCATAGATTCACCTTGTACGCGTAGAAAAAAAGTGCTTGCTGGGTTGCGTATGAATTCTTCATTCAAATCAATACGCGTGTCTATATAGTTTTCAGCAGGAGAAGGGAATCCGGCTGAAATACATTCGCTAACTAAAGGCAGCAGTAGTTTCTTCTTTAACATCTGTGAATTTGGATGAACTAGACAGAGCAATCGAAGCGGACAGTCTTGTAGTACAAGTATACTATGAGGCTGTGCACTTCGATTGTCGAGAGATAGCTAGGAAGATCTATTGTCGATGGTAAGGTCCCCCTTGTATTATGGTGTTTGCTCTATATAGTTGTTCTAAGAGTAAAAGCCTGGCTATTTCGTGAGGGAATGTAAGCATCGAAAGACTTAGGCGAAAATGAGCAGTATTTTTGATTGCGTTAGAGAGGCCATTGGATCCTCCAATAACGAAAACAAGACGTTCTGAGCCAAGACTCTGTAGCTTGTTTGCTAAATCAATAGAAGTCAGTTTTTCACCTTCTTCGCAAAGAGCTATCATTAATTCATTAGGCTTTATTGATGAACGAATAGCATCAGCTTCTTTGTTGAGGTCGCTATCTCTTATTTCGGTGAT
>QCPC01000030.1 GCA_003212695.1 Prochlorococcus sp. AG-436-C13
CTATAAGTAAGATAGTTTTAGGGCTAGTAATTCTATCATTTGGTTCTAATCTCCTAATTAGCGGGGCAAAATCAATCGCAAATTTATACGGTTGGAGCGAAGTAATCATTGGTTTAACAATTGTCTCAGCTGGAACTTCATTACCTGAATTGATAACTTCTATAGTTGCGTCTCTACGAGGCAAAACAGATCTAGCCATTGGAAATGTTGTTGGTAGCAGTTTACTTAATCAACTCCTAGTTCTTGGTGGCTGCGCAGTTTTTGCAGGCAATACAGGTCTTGAAGTGGAAGAGATATTAATTAAGAAGGACTTTCCTATTATGATTTTAACAGTCTTAGCATGTATGCCAATATTCTGGACAAGAGGAAGGATAAGTAGGACAGAAGGAGCAATATTACTAGGCCTTTATATAATATACTTAATAGATCAAATCATACCATTATTTCTATATTTCTGGATGAATACTCGATGGCATTTTATGGGTAAATATGAAAGATTATTGATATACAGTTGTGTTTTCCTCTTCTTCCCAGGTTTTATTCTCTTTGCTCCTTTTTTAAATCTTCGTATGCATGGACAAGGAGATTTATAAACTTTGACCAAAGCAAATGTTCTTCAATTAGGCTTTTTTCTTTTCTTTTGCGTTGGGATTGGATATGGAGCGCTTCTTCTATTGGGTTTAGATCCAGATAAAGCAGGCTTAGCATCAGAGGGCTTGCTTTTTTTATTACTATTAGCCTGGGTGAGCACTTATTTCTTCAGAGTGGTTACCGGTAAAATGACTTTTATGGAGCAACGCAAACGTTATATTAAAGAATATAGAGAGATTACTGATATAGAATTGGAAAAAAAATTTGCTTCAATGTCTAATGATGAGAAGGCTGATTTAATTCAACAGTCTGAAATTCAAAACAATAATAATAAATAAACTTTTAAAAAAAAGATAGTATTTTTTCTAAATTACCTATATGAAATATTAAGTAATTAATTCTTGCTATTTTTATGAAGAACAAAACGTTAGCAAGATCATTTGCTAAATCAAAAGAAGAAGGAAGAATTGCGTTAATGCCTTTTATAATGGCAGGCGATCCAGATCTAAATACATCGGCTCAGATCTTGTTAAAACTCCAAGAAAAAGGAGCGGATGTCATTGAATTAGGTATTCCTTATAGTGACCCTCTTGCAGATGGCCCTGTAATACAGTTATCAGCTTCTCGTGCACTTTCTTCGAAAACTTCTCTTAAAGCTGTTTTGGAAATGCTATCTAATTTAAAAGAAAAGATAACTGTTCCCGTAATCCTTTTTACATATGCTAATCCGCTTATTAATAATGGAATGGAAAATTTTTGTGACCAAGCAACCAAAGCAGGTGTAGCAGGTCTTGTTGTCCCGGATCTGCCTCTTGAAGAAGCTGAAAACCTTTCTGAAATTGCTTCAGAAAGAGGACTTGATTTGGTCCTATTAGTTGCACCAACTACTCCAGTTGAACGTATGAAAAGGATTTCACAAAGAAGTAGAGGTTTTACTTATCTAGTAAGCGTAACTGGAGTGACTGGTGAACGTTCTAAGTTAGGGAATCGTGTTGAGTTGCTTGTTAGTAGATTAAAGGAATTTAGTGCTAATCCTGTAGCAGTTGGTTTTGGTATTTCTAATCCTAAACATGTAATTCAAGTTAGAGAATGGGGCGCTGATGGCGCAATAGTAGGAAGTGCTTTAGTAAAAAGGATCTCAAATGCACCTAAGGGAAATGAAGTTTATGAAGCAGGAGAATTCTTTAGTGAATTAAAAAAAGCAGCTGGATAAAATGAATAAACAGCTAGTTATTTGAATAAAGAAAAAGTCCCAAGATTTATCTAGGGACTAACTCTGGTTGGCCTTTTGAATATCTTAAACTAAGCAATAAATATAGATAAGATTTATTTAACCTTCGTCATCTGTAGGTGAAAGTCTTATTTGTTTGCGACCTAGTTTGATCTCAAACTCATCACCAGCTTTTAAATCTAGTAAAGCTGTATATGCTTTACCTATTAAGAGATTTCCATTACCTTGAACAGTCGCAACATAACTAAGCTTTCTTCCTCCTTTACCAATTCCTGCAACACCTGTTTCTCCAAGACTTACACCTTTAGCTTCTAATAGAGCTTCGTAAAAGGCAGTGAAATTAAGTCTTTCCCCACCACTTTTCTTGTTTGATACATATCCACATGCACGAACAAGATCTGATTTGCTGACATCACCTAGTTCTTTGACTTTGGCTAGCAGCTCGCTACCAGTTAGCATAATTAAATAATAAATTGATCAACATAAATAACATAGCAATTAGCATACCAATCGTGCAATCATTTAGTGTAAGTTTTATTCTTATTGGATCATTTAAGATGATGGATCAATTTGTTCTTTTTGGTACTTATTGTGAAAATGCTATTTCAAAGCGAACACCTTTTCGTGATGAGCATTTAACTAGGCTGAGTAAACTAAAGGAGAAAGGTATTCTCATTACCCTTGGTCCTACAAAATGTACAAAATATGTATTTGGAGTTTTTAAAGCTCAAAGTATTGAGGAATTAAAGATTCTTTTAGAAGAAGACGTTTATTGGAAAGAGGGTATATGGACTTCTTTAAATATCTATCCTTGGATCCAAGCATTTTGAGATTGATCCCATACCCATTTTGCTACTATTTCCTCCCCTTTTTCTCCTAGAACATCTTTATATCCACTCATAGAACCTATTCCTTCTCTTGCTATTTTTGCAATTGCTTCAGGTGTATCTATACCATTTTTATGCAAATCTTTTAGCTTTAAAGTCTTATTCCTTCTAATTATATTGCCTCCATTTATATGGCATCCTGCGCAATGCTTAACAAATAGATGCTCACCCAGATTCTTTTCAAGAGACAATGTTCTTAAAGGAAAGGCAGTAAGATATAAAATTATTAATATAATTAGAAAATAAAAATTCACTGATTTTTGGTAAATATTAAAACTGATTCTGACTTTATTTTTGTAGTTCACTTTAAATAGTTTCTTTTATTGAGAGCAGTCTTCTTGGATCTCTTCCAAAAGCATATCTAACTGACTGAAAGGATCTGTTGTTATCTCTACAGTGTCAATTTGCTCTTTATTATTAGACCATTTCTCTTCTATAGAACATAGAACACTAGCAAGTTTTGGTAAACCACCAGAAGTAAATTCTTTTTTTAGAATTTCTATTATGGCAGGCATTCTGTCAGAGCTTGCATTAAGTATTTTTCTTAGATCTTTTTGCGTTTTACCTTTTTGTTTAAGCCAATCTTTTAATAGCAGTGTGATCTCTAATTCAATTTGTGTGTTCCATCTTTCCATTGCCTTATACAGGGAACCATGCGTCTAGCTTTCTTCTTGCTCTTAAGCGGATCTCTGGGCTCACGTATTGACTCCATAGGCTTATTACAGCAGTAAGAGCAACAAGATCATCACTGAAGCCAGCAACAGGAACAAAATCTGGCATCAAATCAATTGGCATTATTAGGTATGTAAGTGCTGCAATTAAAGAAACCCTTGCTTGTGTTGGGGTTGAAGGGTCGAGAATCATTTCAAATGCTTCCAAAGCTGGCTGGGCAATAGTCCTTCCAGCTTTGATTAAAACTTTCTTGAAAACACCTTCATCAATAACTGAACTGTCGACAACTTCTGCTTCGTAAATTTTCTCTTTTGATTGATTTTGTGGGGACATTTTTACTCCATTTTCGTTGTGAAAGCCTATCTAGGCAGATGCTCTTTTACTTCTTCAGTATTTAACTCAATCAAGCCATCCTGAACACCTTTTGTTCGAAGCTTCCTAAGGGCTCTATGAACTACTTGTCTGCAATACTCTCTGCTGCAGTTCATGTTTCTTGCAACCTCTGCCAGAGTTCTCCATTCGTTACTACCATCAAGACCAAAACGAAGACTAACAATGGTTCTTTCTTTCTCCGTGAGATTTGCTTTATTTAATAGGGACCAAGCCGAATCATTTCGTTCAGCTAATTCAGCTAATTCCATTGGTGCTATTTCATCACTTGGTAGTACATCCCCAAGTTCCGAGGGATCTGCTTTTGATTGAATTACTCCTTGAAGACTTACCGTTATGCTTCTCATCTCGCACTCAAGTAATTCATTTACTTCTTCTTTGGTAATTTTTAATCTATTAGCCAACTGCACTGTTGATGGATGGGTACCGTTTTCCTGCATTAATTGGGACTTTGCTGCTCTAAGCTTCGTTAATTTCTCATTTATATTTACTGGGATTCTTATGGTTCTGCTTTGTGTTGATAATGCTCTATTCAGTCCTTGCCTAATCCACCAATAAGCATATGTTGAGAAACGATGACCTCTAGTTGGATCATATTTTTCTACAGCACGAGTTAATCCCAGAGTTCCTTCTTGTATTAGATCTAAAAGTTCAAGACCTTTCCCTTGATACCTTTTAGCTAAATTAACTACGAGTCTTAGGTTTGCAGTTATCATTTGATTTTTAGCTTTTTCACCTAATTTGATAGTTCTCTTCTCTGCGTCCGTCAAATCACATTTAGACTCTTTCCTCTTTGCAAGATTACTATTTTTTGTAAGAGCTATCATTGCTTGAACTTGTCTACCCATAGTGAGCTCTTGCTCAGGTGTCAGTAATGGATGACGTCCTATTTCTCCAAGAAAGTCACTTAATGAACTCACGATTACAGCCTCCTATATTATAATTAAATCTAGCTAGAAAGTATTAACTTTCTAGCCTCGTAATGAAGAGTTCTGAATTCATATTCTGATTGTATTTAATTCCTTTATTCTGAATATTTCTTTCTGGCTAGCCATAAAAATGGTCAAGTTATTACGGAAATGACATTTTTTAGCTAGTGTCAACTTGTGGTTTCTTTTTAAATGGCCTTATTTGAAATGTTAGAACTATCGGCTTTTAAAGGTGCAGTAGTTGCTTATATTCATTATTTATGCATTGTCCTATGCTTTGGGGCACTGCTTTTTGAGAGATTACGTTTGAAAGTCAACTTAAATCGTGATGATGCTATTTCGATAATCATTGCGGATATAATTTATGGTTTAGCAGGCTTGATGCTTATAATTACAGGAATTCTTAGAGTTAGATATTTTGGCCAAGGCGCAGAGTTTTATACAGAAAATCCTTTGTTTTGGTTTAAGGTAGCTTCTTATATAGCAGTTGGATTACTCTCGCTCTATCCAACTATTACATATATTCTATGGGCTATTCCTATTAGCCAAAACAATTTGCCAACTCTTACCTCTGAAATGGTATCTAGATTTAAAATAATAATAAATGTAGAGCTAGTAGGCTTTTTGTTGATCCCTCTAATAGCTACTTTAATGGCTCGCGGAATTGGTCTTTCAATTGCTTAACTTACTGGATTCTTAAAAATATCGCATTTATACTTCTCTCTTTTTACGATCTTCTTTTATGGAGAATTGCTAATACATCTTTCCAGTCAACATTGTTATATCTAAGCGCAACTTGTAAGTGATAAATCAGATCAGCAGCTTCATTAGCAATTGATTCTTTGTTTTTGTCTTTACAAGCCATTACAACCTCCGCTGCTTCTTCTCCAATCTTTTTAAGTATTTTATTGTCACCTCCTTCCAAAAGACTATTTGTGTAGCTATCAGGTTGAGGGTTTAGGTCTCTATCTTTGATTGTCTGAAAGAGTTCACTGCATGCATCTGTCAAAGGCGGAAGGAAAACAGGTTCTTCATTTGTTTGAAAAGAAAGTTTGTTGTCTTTAAAGAAACAGCTTCGAACGCCTTTATGGCATGCAATAGAGCCAACTTGTTCAATTGAAAGAAGTATTGCATCGGAATCGCAATCTAATCTAATTTGCTTAAGCTTTTGAATATGACCACTTGTTTCTCCTTTATGCCAAATTTCTTTTCTCGATCTACTCCAATAATGAACTTCTCCAGTCTTTAATGACTCCTCTAGAGATAATTTGTTCATCCATGCCATCATTAAAATGGCTCCATCGAGCCAATCTTGAGCAATAGCTGGGACAAGTCCTTTTTCGTTAAAACGAATTTTTTCTATGAATTCTTGGCTCAGTTGCTTCATGCTCTTAATCTGTAAAAGAAATTTGGAAAGTAAACATTTTTTAGTTGCTTTCCTGAAATTTAGATAAATGTCCCATCAAGCTACATGCTATAGCTGCAGTAAGCATTTTGAAGGTTATCCTTGTTGCCATAGACAATGGAAACATCCAGGACATTGTAGTTTTGTTCATGGATATAGTAGAAGCTTTACCTTTTGGTTTAAAGCTAAGACATTAGATGAAAATGGCTTTGTTGTTGATTTCTCAAGATTTCAAGACTTAGAGAAACAATTGAAGGAACATTTTGACCATACATTTCTTGTTAATAAAGATGATCCGTTTCTTTCTCATTGGGAAGAATTACATTCAAAGAAGGCCCTAGATCTTCGCATAATGGAGAATGTAGGAATGGAATATACGTCTGAGCTTATTTGGGGTTGGGCAAATTCACTTTTATTTCAACGGGACTTCGGTAGAACATGTTGTTATCGAGTAAAAGCAAGCGAGAATAATTTCAATTCTGCATTTTTTGAGTTAATTCCAGATTGGTTTGAGTCTATTTGACTGATTTATAGAAATATTATTTTTTAGCAGATTTTTAATTGAACGTTTTTCAATATAGATAAGTCCTTTTGGTGACTTTCTTGGGATCTGAATTGATGATATGGTTTTTAAAGTTCTTATATGCGTTAACTTGGCAGTCTCCAAGGGTTCAAGCCCAATTTTGCACCTATCTTGTGGGCACAAGCAAAACCGCTAAATGCTACTGCATTGAGTCCTTGTCCAGGGAAACATGAATCGCCAACGCAGTAAAGCTGTTTAATAGCAGTACTATTAAAAGGCATTGTCAATAACCCGGGAAGACGCATTGCAGGAATTGGACCATAGCTACCATTGTGCCGACCAAGGAATCTTCTATGACTTTTTGGAGTACCAATCTCTTGATGAGAAATGGCAGTTGATAAGCCGGGAAATATGTTCTCAATTTTGGATATTAGACGCTCACAATCAATTGCTTTCTTTTCTCTATAACTTGTTGGACTGAGTGTGTTCCATTCATCTATTGAAGAAGGAGTGAATGCATGAATTATGTGGTGTCCTGCAGGAGCAAGAGATTTGTCTAATAGAGTTGGGATGGAAATAAAAACAACACCTTGTTCGGCTTCCATATCAACCCAATCATTAAGTATTAGGTGATGGCAGTGAGATTTTTCTGGTATACAAAAATCTTTTACACCTAGATGAATAGATAAAAAAGAAGGAGAAGGTTTATATCTATTCATCCATTTTTTTTCACTATAAGGAGTGTTTCTTTCTTCAATTAATGGTTCTTTTACTCCTTCCCCTCCAAATGTATCCCACCTTGTTGCATTAGATATTATTGTGCGAGCAAAGAGCTTTTCTCCAGTTGCTAATCTTACACCAACAGCTTTATTGCCATCTAAGATAATCTTGGTAACTCTAGACTTGAAAGCGATTTGACCTCCATGTTCTTCCAGTCCCTTAACTAGCTTTTGCGCTATAACTCCAACACCTCCTTTTGGATAGTTAATGCCACCTGCATGCCGATCTGAGAAAACCATCCCTGCATTGATCATAGGAGTTTTATCTGCGGGCATTACAGACCAACAAAAGCATTCAATATCTATGAAGTTTAATAATTTTGGATCTTTGATATAACGTCTTG
>QCPC01000031.1 GCA_003212695.1 Prochlorococcus sp. AG-436-C13
GGAATGGAAAAAGGAAGCTTGCTTGGCCTTACTGATTATGGATTGATGTGAGTTGTCTTTTTCAAAGGAGCATTAGCAGGTCTTGTACTAGAAAGATTGATTATCCAGTAAATGTTTAATCGGCGAGTGCTTTGCATGCACCCGCGCTATTGAAGGCACCCCGTTCCAATGTTTTCTTGTCACTCGCTGTCACTCCGATACTTTTCTTTGCATTAAAAAAGCCCTGCTACTACAGGACTTTTGCTTGTCTCAAGTTCTGCTCCCAAAGCACCCGCGCTACCAAACTGCGCCACGCCCCGTCAATTGCAATTCTAATCTTATAAGAGGTCCTTTAGGTAAAGAATTCGCTAACAAATATGTTTGCCCTATAAATTTGCAATCATAAAACGAGATAGAACAAATCATTACTTACAAGCTCATGACTTCGCTTTCATTGCCTAGGACTTGAAAAATAAATTAATCACCTACCCATAAAAAATGGCCACCAAAGGCTAAAGATATTGAGGAAGAGTTTCTTATTACAAGAAAATAAGAGCCTAAAAATAAAGTTGATTTCTTGTTGAAGTGGTAACCAAAAGAAAATAAAATATACTTAAACTCATAGGAAAGCTATGAAACGCTTATTGATTTCTTTTTTAATTACAGCAATTATTTTTTGCTTTGCAATCCCAGTCAAAGCAACCCAAAATATAGATCAAAAGGTCTCTAAGCTTGAGAGCAAAGTATCACGAAAATTTGCCAAAACATATTGTAATAGCACAGGTTTTGGTATATCTAATGATGGTGCACTGAGATTTTCACTTGGTGAAACTAAAGGCGAATTTTCAAAAAATCCTCTTGTTGAAAAGGTTGATTTAAATAGATTAAAAGATCAAATCTTAACTGATATTGCAGACACTTGCTATTATTTTGACCTTACAAAGGATGATCTAGATGGATTTTCACTTGTATACAAACCAAAATGAATAGCTGTCTTCCTTAGATAAAATAATTGCAAATGATGAAGGTCTACCTTATAAGAATAAGTTTGATAGTGATATTAACTTCGTAAACCCTTATAAAAAAAATGAAAATCAAATCTCTATAAAACGAAAAACAAGCTATTATTGGTAACAAAACAGAGACAAGATGAACAGAGAAGGCTGGGGCAAACTTATTGCCTATTTATATGTTGCAAGTGTTATCATATCATTATTTATATTAATAGCTAGGACTTTTTCTTAGTTAAATTAATAGAATATTCAAAGATTTCTATATTTTTTTTCTAAGGAAATAATCATCTTTTGGCAGATAATCAATAATTTCCAATTACAATTTAATCTCCAAATTATCATAAATAACACCTAAAAAACTAATAATCTTTTGAGATATCAAGAGATCTATAATGTTCTACATTCATGTTCAACTATTTCACCACTTGGGAGACGCTGAGCGAACCTTGGATAGTCTTCGTGTAGACCATTTTCATTATCTTGATAGCTCCACAACCATTTTTTGTCTGTAAAACTTATTTCACCTTTCTGGAAAGAGACTGGAAGCATTAAACTTATTTTTTCCCAATCTAGAACAACAAAAGCCCCTTCATCTACCTTTTCAAGATCATCTACAACTGCAAAATCTCCGTTTAAGTTATTTCTAATAGTTGCAGTCAGCAACTTCCCATCACAGTCAAAAGCAGAGGGAGGCAAAATCCCTATAAAAATGATGAGTAGAAATGATAATGCACTAGTCATCTTTTAACTTTACCAATCTACTAAATTATATTTATTCCCATGGTTGCTTGATTTCTTCACCTGACCTTCTTTCTAAAATGAAGCCTCTAGACCAAAGCCATATGTAATACAAACCTGAAAGAGCAAAAAAGATCAATGCTCCAACCATTATCTTGTCCTGAAACCCCATAGCTCTAATAAATACAATCAAATCAATGGTATACCCTTAGTAAATATAAATCGCGTGTTTAACTTGGCCCCTGAAAAAAATTCAAATAATTAAAAATTCAGAGAGAGGGTCCGCTAAATTCATTATTGCTTCTTTTATTAAGGCAGTGAAAGAAAGAGCAATGACTGCCTAAATGCAGCAGCAAACAAAATAAGGAATCAATAGTATCTTCAAAGGACAAAATCATTCCTAGGCACTTTGGAGAGAGTTTCAAATGTCTTCTAAAAAGCCAAAGAAAAATTCCATAGAAACGAAAGCTTGCAAGATTGGGAAGAGATGCGTATAATTACTCATGTGAGGAGAGAGCCTCCATGTTTAGTGGAAACGAGGAAACACTAAATTGCGAGCTCAGCGAAAAGCCACCTAAATAGGTGGTTTTTTTATGAGCAAGAGATTGATAAGTTGCAGCTTCACTCAAACTCAAAAACAATCATTTTCTAATTTGAGCTCCATAAAATAAAGAATGTAAAGTAAATAACAGGAGGAAAATCTTGATTTTGCAAGGATTTAAAGATGAAACACCCTCTATTTGTGGCTCAAAGAGAATTGAAAATGATATATTCTTTATATTGTAAAAATTTTCGGAATTCTTTTGACTCAGGTAATTGTTGGAGAAAATGAAGGCGTTGAATCTGCTCTGCGTAGATTTAAGCGAGAAGTCTCAAAAGCTGGAATCTTTAATGAGTTAAAGCGAATTCGCCATCACGAAACTCCTGTTGAAAAATATAAGCGTAAGCAGAGGCTTAAGAACAGAACAAGGAGACGCAAATAAAATTCATCTAAAGAATTTATAAAAGCTTTTCAGACCAGTATAAAAGTTTGATAAGAAGTTTATATATATTTTTTGAATAGATAATTCTAATCTCTAAGAATATATAATTAATTAGCAGGCAATCCTCTTTAGAAAGTATTAATCAAATAAATTTCAAAGATGAACCTAATAATAGTTTTACTTGGTCTCATTCCCAGCCTAAGTAAGGCCTATCAATTACCAGGCTAGCCTAATAAAGCTACTCAATTCAAAACTTCTCTTTTACTAGATTAAAGCTAATATAAAACTTTTACAATCTGATTTTTAAAAATTATACCCATTAGATTTTTGGAATATATATCAAAATAAGACTTTAAATACCGTAAAAACTCATCAGTATTGCTATCCCATTAGGTAATAGTTACATCAGTTGCGGAAGCAATTAAGCGAATAAATCAGGAACTTACTCTTGACTAAATCAAGCTACAGAAAAGTATAAATTTCATTTGTTTTTAAACAAACAATTCTACCGTTTCTAAATTCACTCTCTTTCTAAAAGCCACTTAATCATGAGAACCAAGCCTTTATTTTCCGTTGAGCAACTGATAGACGCAAAATAGCTTCCCTCCCTGAACTTGCCAAGCTATATCTCAAGGCTTTTCCTGATTTATACATTGCCTCGCTAATTGCTTTTGCTCTTAAGAGTTCTTGTTGATATGCCCTATTAATGGCCCTCTCTGCATCAACATTCGCCAATTGAGCACGCTTTGCTAAACGTTTAGTCTTTGACTTAGGTATTACTGTTAAAACGCTTTCTGGTTCCGACCAGCGCAACAGCCAAGGGCGAGTTTCTTTTGAAAGAGAAGAAGATTTCTTAGACATAAACTATTTATACATCCATCTCTCTCAGGATGAGGCTAAATGGTGCTTATCAGACTAAAAAGTTGCTCTCTGAAATTTCCTTTATCAATACTTAAAGAAAAACCATCAAGAAAAACGATGACAGTAATTTATTTTTTTTAGTATTTAGAATTTTCTGTACTTAACTCCTGGGCCAATAGTCAAGAAAGAATCCTTTAGGGAAAAGGTTTGTTAAGAATAAACCAAAGATAAAGTGAGAGATTTGCTGAAATAGCAAAACCTACAGACATGGCCCTCATTTCTAAATTTGCAAGGAACATTATTAATTGAGCAAAAAAAGTTTAGAAGAAGCGAGTATTTGTGTTTGTTTCAAGATGAAGAAGCCATCTCTCTGAAAGAGTTATTTGCGTATATATAAAAGACTGGAGCGGCAATGTGACAAGGCCTTTCTCACTTCTATCAATTGATCAAAAATTTCAACTTTATTTTTATAACTTACATCTTCTGGAATAAGTACTTGACCATTCCCATCAAGTCTAATTCTTTCACCAAACCAAGTCCCATATCCTTTAATTGAAGCTCTGCACTCAACTTTGTTCTTTTCATAATTAAATTTTTGCTCAATAGTCCATTTTCCAAAAGAATCTATCTCAGTAAATTGATTCAAGCCAGCTTGAATCATGGGGTTTTGAAAAGCCTGCAGAAGACTTGCATATAAAGCAAATCGACTTAAAAAAAACCTCATATTTTATTTTTCTCTCAAAAAATGGGTCGCCTGAGATTCGAACTCAGGACCAGCCGGTTAAAAGCCGGATGCTCTACCGCTGAGCTAGCGACCCGTTCTGTGCAACATTAAAGGTCAAGAGGAAAGTTGTCACGTGACAATCTTGATTTGAAAAATCATTGTATTGAAAACTGTCATTTATTGAATACAAAAAATCATTTAATAAAATCTTAACCAACCATTGCAATAAATTAATTCTCTTACAAACTCCTAAAATTGCACTCTTTTCTGTACAATCACGACGAAATATCAATTCTCTATGCTCAATCTTATAGTTATCACCCTTCCAATCCTTGCAGCAGTTACTTGGGTAGTTTTCAACATTCAAGGTCCTGCTAAAGAGCAATGGAATCGCCAGTTTGATAAAAACACCCCTTTCTAAAATTTCACTTCCAAATTAAAGGTTTCCAAAACTTAGATTTTTGAGTCCAACAACACCTTTGTTAGTTATTGGCGCAGGTTTGGCTGGGTCTGAGGCTGCTTGGCAAATTGCAAGCAAAGGTTTACCTGTCAAATTGATTGAAATGAGGCCTCTGAAGAGGTCTCCTGCTCATCACTCTGACTATTTTGCAGAACTGGTATGTAGCAATAGTTTCGGTTCTCTTAGCAGTGATAGAGCCTCAGGCCTACTTAAAGAAGAACTTAGAAAATTAAATTCCTTTGTAATAAAAACCGCTGACAATTATTCACTACCTGCAGGTGGTGCTTTAGCTGTTGATAGAGCTCAATTTAGCAAATCAATAACAGAAAGACTTAGTGAGCACCCTCTTATAACAATTGAAAGAGGTGAATTAAAAAAGCTTCCAGGAGAAGATCAAATCAGTGTTATTGCAACCGGTCCACTTACAAGTGAACATTTAGCCAACGACCTTAAATCTTTTACAGGAATAGATCAGTGCCATTTCTTTGATGCAGCTAGCCCAATTATTGAAGGTGAAAATATAGATTTCTCTTTTGCTTTCAAGGGAAGTAGATATGACAAAGGAGAAGATGATTATATAAATTG
>QCPC01000032.1 GCA_003212695.1 Prochlorococcus sp. AG-436-C13
CACCTCCCATAAAATAATAAGTTTTCAAATCAGACATCGTTACAGGAGGACTATTGTTAGAGTTTTTATCTTGCTCTTGTGCCACAAGAAAGTCAGAGGAAATTGTTAGTAGTAAAAATGGAGATAAAATCAAGTTAAGAATAACTTTGCTAAATGAATCAACGGTTTTTCTCAAAGGTCTAGGTAAAATTATTTTTAATTATAGACCAAAAGGTAAAAATAGAATTAACAGCTCAAGACTAATTTATTTTCCAATTCCAAATCAGACTCTGAAATTCATGGACTGGCTATATCAGTTCTAATTTCATGATGGTTCTCAACTATTTTCAATTCATCTTTCCACCAACTATAAATATTTCTTGAACGATATCGATCTTGATCTATTAATCTAGTGTGTTCAAGAATAAACCAATTATCGTAAGAAGATTCAAAAATGACTTCATGTTCATCTACTTGCCTTATGCTTGAGACAATTGATTCATTGTTTAAATAACCGCTACTTTTATGTAATTGATGACCAAGCAAGGAAGCTTCTATAACTCCTTCTTTTAAATAAGTAGGCTTTTTAATAAAAAAGTCATTATCCTTCTCAGTCCACCAACTAAAACGATAATGATTTCCTCCATCATTGTTTTTAATTAAAGACTCAATCCTAATAAACATATCCAAATTTAAAACATCTTCTTCTTCAAAAAAATACTGTCTTCTAGACTTCCAAACTCCCAAATTTCTTGTAAACCATCTACGTAAATTAGTATCAAAATTTATCGTTAGATCTTCAGGATTCCTACAATTAGCTACTTGGCTATTTTTTCTTACGTCATTCTGTATCATAAGTAATATTTCTAAAAAGATAAAAGAAGATTTAGTTAATTAATAGCAACCTTAGAAAACGACTCGTTGTACCTTAAGGTATATATAAGATTTGATTAGTTCTAAGCTCTGAACAAAAAGAAAACTAATGAACGAATAAAGCTTCATCTTCTCTTGGTTGCGAGTAAAAAGCACCTCTCAAGAGGTGACTTAAGATCGCTGATAAATTTCTTAAAATCAGAAGAATGTGAGTTTGATGTAACACTTCAATTTTCAGATCCTAAAGAACAACCAGAACTACTCGAACTTCATAGACTTGTTGCGATACCAGCTTTAATCAAACTAGAACCTAAGCCAAAGCAAATATTTGCGGGTTCAAGCATATTTCAGCAACTTAAAAATTGGCTTCCAAGATGGGAGCAAGAGGAGGTTTTGACTAGTGGGTTAGGTTTAAACCTAACCCAAACAGATCAACTTATAAGTAGAACAAGAAAAGAATTACTATTAGAAGATGAGAATCTTCGAATTCGTCAAGAGAATGAAACATTAACTGACCGAATTGAATCCCAAGAAAGACTTTTGCGAATGGTCGCTCACGAATTAAGAACACCACTTTCGGCTGCCAAATTGGCAATTCAAAGTCAGGCATTAGGACAAATTAATTTACAAAAACTTCAAGAAGTAATTAAAAGACGTTTAGAAGAAATTGAATCACTATCCAAAGACCTACTTGAAGTAGGCACTACAAGATGGGAAGCTCTTTTCAATCCCCAAGAAACAAATCTTGCAAGCATTGCTGCAGAAGTAATTCTTGAGTTAGAAAAGTCTTGGTTAAATAGAGGGATTGGTATTAATACTGATATACCTTTGGATCTCCCAAATGTATTTGCAGATCAAGGAAGGATGAGACAAGTTTTATTAAATCTAATTGAAAATGCTCTGAAATTCTCATCTGCAGGAGACACAGTTGATATAAGGATGTTGCATAGAACTAATCAATGGGTACAAGTCAGTATTTGTGATAACGGCCCTGGAATTCCTGAAAAAGAGAAGCAAAGGATATTTCTAGACAGAGTTCGTCTACCTCAAACTTCCAACAAAATTTCTGGCTTTGGAATTGGTTTATCTGTATGCAGAAGAATAGTCGAAGTACATGGTGGAAAAATCTGGGTTATCTCAGAACCTAATAAAGGTGCATGTTTTTATTTCAATGTTCCTGTTTGGGATAACCAAAACAAGTCTTAGTAGAGCTTGACGCGGGGCTAGGATTAACCGTAGCGTTTAAGTGTGATCAAAATAACATTGTGTATGATCACTTCTATGGCCCCATCGTCTAGAGGCCTAGGACACCTCCCTTTCACGGAGGCGACAGGGGTTCGAATCCCCTTGGGGCTATTATTATTCTTTTTTACTACTAATTTGAAAGGCAGCTTTTTCGACTGCCAATAGGTTTGTAGTTAAATTTTTTTTCAAATGTTTTTCAATAAGAGTTACTGGCATCCCAAAACAACCCTGCACAACTAACTCATAAATCAGAGAACTACCATTTCCTGAGGAACATTCTCTTATTTTCCAGGAGCCCTCAAATCTACGGAAATCCCCTTTAACTAATGAGAAAGTAAGTAATGCATTTTTTCTATCTTCGATCAACTTTATAAGAACTTCTGCAGAAAAATCAAACCCCAAAAACTCTTGAGAGCCTATTTGTTTTATATAAATCTCATTTTCAACCCTAGACAAGACTTCACTAGATATAAGATTTGGAATAAATTCACTGAGCTTGTTATAGCTTGTCAAAACTTCCCATAAGTAACAAAGATCTATAGAAGTACTTAATTGTGCAGCAAGCCTTCTGGTTCCACCAGGTAGCACTTCCATTGTTTGCTCAATAGTCTTAGCGTTTTCAAACCCTTTGTTTTTCATCTTTTCTATTTAAAACTCAGTCAAGAGAAGAACTTTTAGTTGTTGGGTGGATTTCCATTGTGGTAATTGATTAAACAAACCTAGAACAATAATTAAAAAAAAAACAAATTGAGTCTTTTAATGGAATGTTCAGACTTGTGCCAATCTCAAAACGTGAACTTTGAAAAGGGCTATATCTAATAATAGAGTCGAGAATTGGTATTCTTCTAGGGGTTTCGTCTTTGTAATGGCTTATTCGGAAGCACAAGTTTTGGCCGGTGGCCTAGCGCATATTCCAATTCTAATTGGATTAGTTGGTTTTTTCGAGAGATTTCGCAACGCTATTAGTAAAAATCCTGGGAAAGGCAGAGTGGAAAAGAAGAAATCAGTTCAGACTCCTAATAAACCCCCTGAGAAACCTTCTTCAACTCCTAAAGCAGTTAAAAAGCCAGCACATCCAAACGTTCCTGTAAATACATATAAGCCAAAGTCTCCATTTGAAGGAACTGTCACAGAGAACTACAGCCTTTTAAAAGATGGAGCAATAGGCAGAGTTAACCACATAACTTTTGACTTATCAGGAGGAGAACCGCAACTTAAATATGTAGAAGGACAAAGTATAGGAATAATTCCCGCAGGGGAAGATGCTAAAGGCAAGCCTCATAAAATACGTCTTTATTCAATTGCTAGTACTAAATATGGGGATGATTTCAAAGGAAATACAGTTTCTTTATGTGTAAGACAACTTCAATATGAAAAAGAAGGCGAAACTATTGATGGGGTTTGTTCAACTTATCTCTGCAATATAAATCCTGGTGACAAAGTAAAGATCACTGGACCAGTAGGTAAGGAGATGCTTCTTCCTGAAGATGAAAATGCAAATATTATTATGCTTGCAACTGGAACAGGTATAGCGCCTATGAGAGCCTATTTGAGGAAGATGTTTGAACCCACTGAGAGGGAAAAGAACAACTGGAACTTTAAAGGAAAAGCATGGTTATTCATGGGTGCTCCTAAGACCGCTAATCTTTTGTATGATGAAGATTTTGAACATTACAAGTCTAAATTCCCTGAGAACCTTCGTTATACCAAAGCAATTAGTCGCGAAGAGAAAAACAGCTCTGGTGGAAGGATGTACATCCAAGATAGAGTTTTAGAGAATGCAGATGAGCTTTTCTCAATGATTGAGGACGAGAAAACTCATATATATCTTTGTGGTTTAAAAGGCATGGAGCCAGGTATTGATGAAGCAATGAGCAAAGCTGCTTCATCAAAAGGCTTAAATTGGTCTGAATTAAGGCCTCAGCTAAAGAAAGCTGGTAGATGGCACGTTGAAACCTACTAAATGCATGAGAAGTCAATTAGTACAGTAAGGATATAAATTCTAGGCACTTAATTTAAAGAGGAATTACTTATTAAATAAACAATTTAATTTTGGTGATCTGAGAACAAACGATAGCGTTATCACGAATTGCAATTTGAATTTAAATAATTAAAGATATTTAAATTCTTACTTGAAAATTAATGATGATAACTACGACAAATCCTTTAAGAATTGGGCTAAGACAAGAGAGAGTAATTTCGCCTCAATGTTTAATTATATTTGGAGCTAGTGGAGATTTAACTCATAGGAAGCTAATACCAGCATTATTTGAATTATTCAAGCAAAGAAGGCTTCCAAGTGAGTTTGCTATCCTTGGTTGCGCTAGAAGAACATGGTCAGATAATGAATTTAGACAGAAAATGTCTAAATCACTTTTTGATGAAATCAATCGGAATCTTCAAGAATGGGAAGATTTCTCAACTCGTTTATTTTATGAGCCTGTTAATCTTGAACACCCTGAAGATGTACTAAAACTAAAAACACGACTTGAAAAAATTGATAAGTTAAAATCAACCCACGCAAATAGAACCTTTTATTTGTCTGTTTCACCAAAATTTTATGCAAGTGGATGCAAAACACTTTCTGATGCCGGACTTTTAAAAGACCCAAAAAGAAGCAGAGTAGTAATAGAGAAACCCTTCGGTAGCGATTACAGAAGTGCTCAGAAATTAAATCGAATAGTTCAAAATTGTGCTCTAGAAAGTCAGATTTTTCGTATTGATCACTATCTAGGAAAGGAAACTGTTCAAAACATATTAGTTCTTAGATTTGCTAATACTATTTTTGAACCTATTTGGAACAGAAATTACATTTCCAATGTACAAATAACATCAGCCGAGACAGTGGGTGTAGAAGACAGAGCAGGTTATTACGAAAGCTCTGGTGCCTTGAGAGATATGGTTCAAAATCATTTAACTCAAATGCTTGCAATTACTACAATGGAACCTCCTGGTCATTTTGATCCAGAAGCCATTAGGAATGAGAAAGCAAAGGTTCTGCAAGCAGCCCATTTAGCAAATGAACTAGAACCTTGGAAATGTTGCGTAAGAGGCCAATATTCTCAAGGAGGTACTAAGTCAAACCCATTAAAAGGATATAGAGAAGAAGT
>QCPC01000033.1 GCA_003212695.1 Prochlorococcus sp. AG-436-C13
GTAAAAGACTCTTGCATCCTTAATATCAATTACTTTAGAGTAATGAAAATCAGCCAGATTATATTCTTTTATACCTATTAAAATATCTGCTAGTTTTATATCTATTGAAGATCCCTCGTAATCATTAAAGTCTTTAGATAATTTAAGTATCTTAGAGTAATCTTCAAGGACTTTATCTTTTACTCCTTGCCTTGCGTATATTTCAGCCCTTAATAAATAGCTACTAATATTTAAATCATCTAACTTTATTGATTCATCAATATCGTTAATTGCTTCTTGGGGATTAGATAAGTTAAGCCAAACTTCGGCTCTATTTAAATAATTTTTTGGATCATATTTTTGTAAAATAATTGCTTTATTATAATCATTAAGGCTCCCTTTGTAGTCATCATTATACTCTTTAGCACCTGCTCTTAATGAATATAGACTTGAAAGAGATTCATGATCATCTTGTATTTCTTCAATTAAATCTATTCCATTTGTCAAAGAAATAATTCTTTCTTCAACTGTTTTCCCTGAAATATCACCAACCTGACCTGGTATATTGTCAAGCTGATGGTACAAAGAAATTAAAGTTAGTTTATGTTCTTTTAATCTATCCTTGTCCTGCATTACAAAAGAAAGGATAGAGTCTTTATCTGGTTCTAACTGATTTTCTAAGCTTTCATATTCTGCTATAATTATTTTTTTCAATAAATTATAACTACTAGCATAATTCTTTTCATCACGAAGCATCAGGTAATTAAAAGCAAGGCCGCTATACAAAGGAGTAAAAATAATACTATTTTCATTATTTGAAAGAGTTATAGCATATTTAAAATCTTCTATAGAAGCCTTATAATATTTTGCTTCTCGTTTTAATTCACCTCTTCTTCTGTATAAATCTATAAGAAAAAATCTATCAGCTGAGTCGGAAGTAAATATTTTATTTCCTATTTCTATTGCCTTATCAAGATAATAAATTCCTTGATCTTTATTATCTTGGTTAGTCCTAAGAGCAATTTCAGATTGAACTAAATAATGATCAATTGCATAAAGGCCATCTTTTTCTGTAGGTTCATTTTGTCTAATTTCTACCCTACGTTTAAAGAATGGATCCAAATCATATATATGAGATGCACTTAGGCCTAGATTTACTCCTGTCTTTACAGAAGTCCCTAGAAATAAACTTCTTTTAACATCTCTTTCTCCTCTGCCATGTATACCAAGAATACTTCCATATTGATCAAAGATTGGCCCTCCACTCATCCCTTTTTCTGTTGATGCATTATAAAGAAGTCCATAGCCATCTTCACCCCAGTAAGTTTCAGCGATTAATTCACCTTCAACTATTCTAAGTTGATTTAAATTACTTAAAGGGTAGCCTGCTATGTAAATCCATTTCTTGTCTCTAAAAAGTGGAGTTGAGAAATCAGTTGCCCTATCTGCTTTAAGTTCATATGCAGTTTTATATTTCTCTCTACTTAAAAAAGTAATAACTCCAAAGTCTAAATCTTCAACTTTAGTTACTTGACTTATATCAACTATATATTCCTTACCATCGTTAAAGATGATACTAATATCTTCACCAGGAGTGTTATCCCGAAGAACATGCCAAGCCGTGATAATTTTATATTTATAACCAATAAAACCACTAATCTCCGTATGATATAGCCTCTCACGATTATATAAAACACCTGATCCTTGAGTTGCACCCCTTAGGGCTACAGATACTTCTTTTGCAATAAGCTTAATATCAGAGACATCTCTTGTAATTAATTCTTTCTTAACCCCTTCTTTAATTGTTCGTTGTGTAAATAATTCTTCAGCTAATAAAGTTCCAGGAGTACCAGTGAGGATAGCTAATAAAGCGATATTTGTCACTGAAAAAAGCTTCATAGGTATTAAAGTATTTGACTTTTAATTACAGGAAGAGAAATCATGCAAGATTAAAGAAGCGCAGGAATAAAGATATCATAAGAACAACATAATTTTTTAACACTAATTGGTAACTTCTAGATTCATTAATTAGTAGGGACTAGCTGTTTGTTTTATTAATCAAATAGATATGTAATCCCAAAGAATAAGGTCTTCTAATCTATACTTCAAAATTCAAGCTACAAAAAAAGACTTAAAGGCTAAGCCACATATTATAATTTTTTGCTGCCAATGGATTCTAGAAAAATCAATATTAGGCCGCTTGCACCAAGAACATATCCAAGGCAACATAATCGGCCTGCTGAAGAATCGTCACACTGATCTCAGTTGAAAGCAATGCGATAACAATTGATTGTTCAGTTAGGGGTAAAAGTCATTAAGGGAATTCAATGGTCTCCTAAGCTCGTGCAGCCTTTAGATCTCTTTAGCAATAAGCACCAAATTTTAATCTTTTCAAGATTGGCGTATAAAGGGGGCGGGGGGGGATGAATTTCTAATGAGTAGTTAAAATATACTTAGAAATTTGTATTGATAATTGGCAACATATACGTTGAAAAAAATACGTTAGCAATAATAATAAAGCTAATACATAGCAGTTATTTCATAAGGAATAGAAGAAAAGCATGAAATCATTTTTCAAAAAAATTAATGAATTCAAAATCTATCTGATAAAAAGAAAAAGATTTTTGAGGTTATCTACTTCTCTAAGTCTACTCGTTTTAGCACTTTTAATTACTACAATAAGCTTCTCTCTAAAAGGTGTGAATCTTGACAAGACAAAGCCTGTTGATTTTGAAACTTATAGCCCAAATAGAATAGTATCAATAAATGCTGATGCTATAAAAAAAGATAAGCAGGTAATTAATTTTTACAATAAAGAACTTGAAACAAAAGTAAAGGTTTATAGAGAACTATATCAAAAAGAATTCAACATAGATCTTAAAGATAGTTTTAAAGATTATGAAGTACCTGAGCCTTCAATTATAACTTTTACTGTTGATACTATTCATGATATTGATGAGAATAGTTCTACACTTGTCGCTGGTGGAACTATAAGAGCCACTTGGGGCAATGAGAGCATACAAGAGTTTGATGAAATTAGGGGATCTGATTTTTATGAAAAAACAAGAAAAGATCTTCTTAAAACATCTTTAATGAATTTTTATGATGCTGAAAATCAACTATTTGAGAAGATTGATGAAGGTATAAATTCGCAAGGCAGAAATTTTTCAATATATAGATTTAACGGACGATTTAGACTATATAGAGATCTTAGGAAATTCCCTTTTGATAAAGCATTATTTAGAATTACTCTAACGAATCCTATTATCCGTGCACCAGATATTCAGCTAAGAACAGATCAAAATAGTAATATTAGTGCCCCAAGCTTTAGATTAAATTCCTACAGATTTGAAAAGCGACAATGTAGAAGTGGCTTAGAGAAATGGGAATGTACTGGCGACGAGCTAAGGCCTCTCGAATCAATCGATAGAGATTATCAAAAATTACAGGGCAATAAAGGCTTGTCAGAGGCATATATGAAGAGTTTTGAGGAGTTAGACTTTTCACCTATCTCTGTAATTTACGGAACATTCCAACGCTCTGGTCCATCAGGCTTCTTTAGATATATTGTCCCCCTAATTTTCGGTGTTATTATCCTTGCTCTCACAGATCAATTAACCACCAATCACCTAGAAGTAAGAGTCGCAACCCCAGCAACCATTCTTCTAACTTTTATTTTTATGCAAAGCGGCTATCAAGCTGAAATACCACAAGTGTCATATATCACCTATATGGATAAACTCTATTTCCTTTCTTACTTACTAGCAATTCTTGATTTAGCAGATGCAATTGTCTTTGTCAGCCCTGAAAACAGGATTGATAAGCTATGTAAAAGGTATTTAAGCCTTAATTTCAGCAAATCAATAAGAGGGATTTTTGGGATATTGGCTATAGTTGGCCCTTATCTACTTTTTTGGACCTCGTAAAACTGTAAAAAAAACTATCAATTGG
>QCPC01000034.1 GCA_003212695.1 Prochlorococcus sp. AG-436-C13
TGGGAAGGGAAAATTAATTTGAGCGCTTATACCGTTCCTAAGTGCTATTTGTTCACTTAGCCAACGACTAGTAGGCCATGTATTAACTATTATTTCTACTTTCTCAAATGGATTAGGTGGCTTTAATTTCAGCTGTTCTGAGAGAACTGCCGATAACCATTCTGCTCGATTGCTTCTGTAGACCGTTAACAAGGTTTTATTTCATAGATGAATATTGTTAATATCTAAAACAAGTGTTCTTGGCGAGGATTTAATACGAGGTGTTTCATTTCTTTTACTGCTTCTTTTAGACCAATTGCAATTGCTCTAGCAATGATTGTGTGGCCTATATTTAATTCTTCAATGCCTTCTATAGACGCTATAGGCTCAACATTTTGATATGTAAGGCCATGTCCAGCGTTAACTCTTAACCCAAGGTTTTTAGCTTTTACTACACCTTCTTTTATCTTTGAAAATTCAATTTTTTGTTGATTCCATTTGGAGCTTGCATAAGACCCTGTATGCAACTCTATCCATTTTGCACCGACTTCCATGGATGCTTCGATCTGGGTTGAAACTGGATCTATAAAAAGGCTTGTAGGAATATTTTTTGATTTTAGATTTTGAATAAAATTACTTATTGTTTTTTTGTTTTCGGCTACATCTAATCCCCCTTCAGTAGTTATTTCTTCTCTTTTCTCTGGTACAAGCGTAACCATATCTGGCTGTACTTCTAAAGCGATTTCAAGCATTTCAGTTGTTGCGGCCATCTCTAGATTAAGGCGACTTCCAACTGTTTGTCTTAGTAGTCTCAAGTCTCTCTCTTGGATATGTCTTCTGTCTTCTCTAAGGTGAATAGTAATTCCATCTGCACCACCCAATTCTGCTAAATAAGCCAATTGAACTGGATCGGGTTCGTTTGTTAAACGAGCTTGCCGAACATTGGCAATGTGATCGATGTTTATGCCAAGACTTGTCATATTAAACTGTCAATTCGGGTTGACTTTTTTGTCCAAATTAACTTTGGTTCCTTAATCATATATATAGCCGATGACCTAACTGCCCAATACCAAGAGATAAAAGCTTCTTTCCACCGTTAAGTTCCTTATATGTATACATAAGTTTTTACCTCCTTGGAATTAGCTCAACGAGAAACAACGTTATGTATGGGGGTAAGACCTTTATGGGGCAAGCTAGCGATGATTGCAACACAAGATATTGCTTTGAAATTTTTTTTTAAAAGAAGGATTGTCCTTGGTAGAGAAAATTTACCAACGGAGGGAGCGGTCGTCTTGGCTCCTACACATCGTTCAAGGTGGGATGCACTTATGTTGACAATGGCTGCAGGGAGAAGAGTAACTAAAAGAGACTGTCGTTTTATGGTTACTTTGTCTGAGATGCAAGGGCTGCAAGGTTGGTTTTTAAATCGGTTAGGTTGTTTTCCTATAAACAAAAAGAAACCTTCATTAGTTTCTCTTAGATATTCAATAGATTTATTAGTTGCTGGTATGCAACTTGTCGTTTTCCCAGAGGGAAGAATAAATCGAAAGGGAAAACCAATACGAATAGAGAAAGGCTTAGTGCGTCTTTCTCAGCTTGCTTTAAGAAATGGCGTGGACGTAAAAGTTGTACCTATTGGACTTGGGTATAGTGAAGTCATACCAAGACTTTTTGGAAAAGCTGCCATTTGTTTTGGAGAACCTATTAAAATTAGTGAAGTTAGTAGAGTGGCAGCGGAAGAATTTGATAATAAACTGTCTTCAAGGATGTCATTGGCAGAGAAAGATGCTCTTTTAGCTGTTGGTAGAATTTCTTAATTTATAGCTAATATATTTAAATTCAAAAAGTTATTTTTCTTTAAATGAGTTGGCGAATTCCTATAACAGTTTTAGCTATTAGCACTAGTTTCTTCTTCCCTTGTGTCTCTTTAATTGCAGGAGATTCTAATTCTTATGATTACAGAGTTTTAGCCAACGAAGAAATTCGTTTAAGTTTAAAAAGCGTAGAAAAATTACTTATTGAGGGAGATAAATTCTTCATAAAAGAAAACTACTCTTCAGCCCGTATGAATTTTGATAAAGCTAGGGACATGTCAAAGCTCTTGCTAGATTTTTATAATGATTTAAGTACTTCTTTCAAAGGAGTTGATTCTCGTATACCTAGAGAGATGAATGCCAATAGTAGGAAGGCATTGTCATTGCTCTCAAAATCTAATTTACGACTTGCGGTACTTTTCAGGAAAACTAATAAAGCTGAATTAGCAGTCCCATTGCTTGTTGAAGTTATAAGAATATCAAGCGCTTCAAATCAAGATGGTCAAAAGGCTTATCAATTGCTTTTAGAATTAGGATTTGTTGACACGCCATATGTTGGAGTTAAATAAATTATTAATTGCCTTGGTTTATAATTTTTTTATTTAACAATATTATTTAATTGAAATTATGGTTCTTCCTCAAGAGGTGGTTGCTTCAATAAATAAATTTCTGCCAGATGCTCAGGTCTTAGTAGAGGATTTGAACGGAGGTGGAGATCATCTGCAGGTTAATGTTGTTTCATCAGCATTTGCAGGACTTTCAAAAGTTCAACAACACCAAATTGTTTACAAGGCACTTCATAAAGAGCTGGCAAGTGAAGCTATTCATGCGTTGGCTTTAAAAACTTCTACTCCTTGAACCTCTTGTTTTTTAAATATGGATTTTGATTCAAAAAAAAGAATTGAAGATTTAATCAATTCAAATTCAATAATGGTTTTCATGAAAGGAAACAAATTGATGCCCCAGTGCGGGTTTTCGAATAATGTTGTACAAATATTAAATTCCTTGGGGATTCATTTTGAAACTTTTGATGTGCTTGAAGATATGGATATTAGGGAGGCTATAAAAGAATATTCAAATTGGCCAACTATTCCACAGGTTTACTTGAAAGGAGAGTTTTTGGGAGGCTCTGACATCTTGATTGAGATGTATAACTCAGGAGAATTGAAAGAAAAGATTGAAATTGCTTTAGCTTCTTAAATCCTTATCGAAACTTTTGGAAATAAAGATTATTTATGTCACCATCTGGTCCAATGAAACTGGATGGATCCATTATCCAGGCATAGACTAGCTTTTCCAGCTTCTCTTGATCTTTTGGGCTAAGTATTCTTTCCTTTCTAAGTGCGTGTAAGTACCCATCTGTATAAAGTTTTAATTCTGCTGGAGTGTGAAAACTATTAATAAGTTGCTGACATACATCACAAATTGATTGAAAATGTCTTATCGATTCAGGATCTTGAAATGCTTGTGATGTCATTTTGCGATGATGTTTAGGTATTTCTTACGGTTATGCCCTTGATTCGTTATCTTATACCAAATTGAATTTTGCCCTGTGACATTAACTCCAGATTTGCTTTCTGATGAGCAGAGTGCGCAGGATTCATTAGCTTCCAGTACATTGAATCCGACTTCACAAAGTCCTTCGAGAATACTTGTTGTTGAGCCTCATCCGACCTTAAGAACAGTTCTTGTTCAACGGCTTAGGCAGGATGGTCATCTTGCCGCAGCAGTTGGTTCCGTTTTTGAGGCAATTGATTTATGTAGAGATCAATCACCTGATCTTTTAGTAAGTGCTGAACTTCTTGAGCAAAGCTCTGCTTTGAGTCTTGGCCAGCAATTGGGATGCCCTGTTATGGTCCTTACAGCTAGGGCGGGAGTAGAAACATTAGTTGGACTTTTAGATGACGGTGCAGATGATGTTTTACGTAAACCTTTTGGACTAGAAGAATTGGCCGCTAGATGCAGAACCCTTTTG
>QCPC01000035.1 GCA_003212695.1 Prochlorococcus sp. AG-436-C13
GCATTTCAGAATGCAACTCAGCAGCTTTAACAAGTTCTCTTGGAGCAGCACGACCAGTAACAATTACCTCCATACCATCCGGTCTAGAGGAAATTGTTTTCACCACTTCATTTATCGATAAAAGGCCAAGATCTAATACAGGATTCAATTCATCAAGTACTACAACTGAATAAAGAGCACTTGCTATAGCACCTTTAGCAATATCCCATCCACGCTTTGCTTCACTTTTATCAAATGCAATAGATTCTTCTGCTGTAAAAAAGTCTGCTCTACCAGTTCTAACTTGATCAATTAAATGAGGAAAACCTTGTTGCAAGGCCTCTATAGCTGCATCTTCATCATAAGATCTTCCAGGACCTTTTAAAAACCTAAGTAATAGGACTCTGGTTCTACGCTGCTCACAAATGCCCAAGCCAATTGTTCTTAAAACAACTCCCAGTGCCGCCTGACTTTTACCCTTACCTTCTCCATCATAAACATGCAATTGACCATGCATCCGTTCCTTACTATGAGCAGCAGTAACTATTCCAATTGATTTTTTGCGCTCTTTCTTGGAGGATTTATCCTTTGTCTGAGAACTCTCTGGATCTTGATTGGACTCCATTCAATAATTCCTTCCTAAAAAGATCGTAACCAGTTCAACCAATGAAGAAAATCTTCAATGAAAGGCTTAAGACATGATGCTAAAGCTACAAGAGCAACTTGCAAAGTCACAAATTAAACAGCTTGATCTTTTGCGAGATTTCATTAAAGATCTTAAAAAAGTCTGTATAGCTTATTCAGGGGGAGTAGATAGTTCACTCATTGCTGCCATTGCGAACGAACAATTAAATTCAAATGCTATTGCAGTTACTGGTGTCTCCCCTTCGTTAGCAAATCACCTCCTTGAAGAAGCACGTCTTCAAGCCCAATGGATTGGAATAGAACATCAAGAATGCGAAACCAATGAACTCAAAGATCCAAATTACACAGAAAATCCAATAAATAGATGCTTTGCTTGTAAGCAAGAATTACATCATCATCTAAAACAAATTTCTCATAATTTTTTAGGGTCAAAAGTAATTGATGGAGTCAACTCTGATGACCTGAAAGATTATAGGCCAGGTATTCAAGCCGCAAATCTTGCAGGAGTGCGCTCTCCATTGGCAGAGTTGGGTATCGATAAATCTGATATTCGTGCAATTTCAAAAGCCCTTGGATTCCCATGGTGGGATAAACCAGCTCAACCTTGCTTGGCTTCCCGTTTCACCTATGGAGAAAAAATAAGTTCAAAAAGACTAGAGCAAGTAGCCAAGGCTGAGAAATGGCTTATTGAAAATGGTTTTCCAGAAGTAAGGGTAAGAGTTCAAGGATTTGTGGCCAGAATAGAAGTACCTAATAATCGAATCAATGATTTATTAATTAGCTCTAAAAGAAAGAAAGCCTTAGAATATATTTTGTCACTTGGTTTCTCTACAGTCAGTCTTGATATTGAAGGACTAGTGAGCGGGAAACTAAATAGAGAACACAAGCTAAAAAACAAAATAAATTCTACTTTGACGCAATGATTTATGGATTCCTTTTAGATGATTCTATTTTGACTTCTGTTTGTCTAGCAAAGCTTTTCAAAGAAAATTTTTCAGCACAAAACTCTTTTGCAAGCAACTCGCAAGCCTTCTCAGGCATGGTCTGATCTCCACAGGTAAACACATCTATGGCCGCATATCTACTTTCAGGCCATGTATGTACTGATATATGCGATTCAGCTAAAAGAGCTAACCCTGTCACACCCTGTGGCTCAAATCTATGAGTGATCATATTAAGAAGTGTCGCACCTGCGATCTTTGATGCAGAAGTAACACTTGTCCGAACAAATGCTTCATCATCAAGCTTAGATTGATCACAACCGTACAACTCGAGAATGCAATGCTTGCCAACTATGTCACCATGCATGACATCTTCCGAATTAATGGATTTTTCTATATTTTTTTTTCTCCATCCAGGGTTTGGATGCAAACAAGAAAGAATTTCTTTCATCTAAAGATGCTAAACGTTGATTAGATTAACCGACTTCTAGTTTTCCATCTTGCTGAAGTCCCAATTCAAGTATTTGAGACTCTTTCCTCCAATTACCTTCAAAGACATCTAGATGAGTAGCACTTATCAAGCACTGATGATCATTCCCAACTGCTTCCAGCAGCAAAAGTTGTCTCATTGGATCCAGCTCGGCAAAAACATCATCTAAAACCAAAACTGGCGGCTCGTTATGCATTTCTTCAACAAATTCTAATTCAGCTAACTTTAAAGACAAAACAAGTGTTCTTTGTTGTCCTGCAGATGCAAATTTTCTAGCTTGTACACCATTAAGCAAAAATGAGACCTCATCCCTATGAGGGCCAACTTTACACATACCTAATCTCTCTTCATCAATCCTTTGATCAGCTAACTGTTTTTCAATAAATAATCTCCAGGTCAATTCATCTTCTTCTCCTTCTAAAGCACTTCCAGGAAGATATTTTAATTCTAAATCCTCTTTACCCTTACTAAGTCTTTTTTGCCATGCGGAAGCCAGAGGTTCTAATCGCTTCAGAGCTCTACTTCTACGGCGATGAATACGCGTACTAACTAGTGCCATTTGAGCATCAAATGCATCTAAAAGAACATCAAGATCTTTCTTTGGTGAATTTTTCCAATTCCTCCAAATCTGACTTCTCTGACGCAACAATCTACTAAATCTTGTGGTTAACTCTCCATATATAGGCTCAAATTGCTGAACAACTCTATCTAACCAATGACGACGAAGGGCAGGTTCTCCTCTAACTAAAGTTAAATCAAGTGCACTAAATCCAACGCATCTTATTGATCCTAGTAAATCTAATTGTCTTGAAAGATGCTTACCATTTTTATATACTTTCCTTCCCACTCCTTTCTTAAATTCCACTGAAATTTTCTCCTCTTCACTATTAATTGCGCTAACAGTTGCAGTGTCATGATGCCAATAAATAAGATCATGATCACTACTAGAACGATGAGAACGCAAGCTTCCTAATAATTCAACTGCCTCAAGCAGATTGGATTTTCCAACCCCATTTGGACCAATCACTAAAAGACGTTTTTCATTTAGTGGCAATTTCAGTTGTCTGTAACTGCGAAAATAATGCAGCTCTATTTGCTTTAGACTGATCTTACTTATGGCACCTTTAGCTAAAGTAGCTCTATTGAGACTTAATTAGTTCTCATTTGCGGCATATAAAGCCGATTTAGGGCATGTAGCTCAGTTGGATAGAGCATCAGATTCCGGTTCTGAGAGTCGGGGGTTCGAGT
>QCPC01000036.1 GCA_003212695.1 Prochlorococcus sp. AG-436-C13
AGAATTTAGTCGGGGAAGGATACCATTTATGTGCAGGAGAAGCTCATGCAGAGATTGGAGCCTTGGCTCAGGCAGGTTCTGCCGCAATAGGAGGTACTCTATTGGTAAATCTCGAACCTTGTTGCCACCATGGACGAACACCTCCATGTACTGAGGCAATTCTGAAAGCAGGTGTTCAAAGAGTTGTTATTGCAGTTAAAGATCCAGATCTTAGAGTTTCTGGTAAAGGAATATTGTTATTACAAAAGGCTGGGATAGAAGTTATTACTGGAATACTCGAGGAGGAGGCAAAATACCTTAATAGGGCGTATATTTTTCGTAAAAGGACTGGAAGACCTTGGGGTATTCTTAAATTTGCAATGAGTTTTGATGGAAGGATAGGTCTTCCTAATGGTGAAAGTAAGTGGATAAGTGGAGAAAAATCCAGGCTAAAAGTTTATGAGCTTCGTGCAAAGTGTGATGCTGTAATAGTTGGTGGTGGTACAGTTAGAGCTGATGATCCACTTTTGACAAGTAGAGGAATAGCTAAAAAAGAGCCTTTACGAATTGTTTTTAGCTCTTCTCTTGATTTACCGCTAAAGGCAAAACTTTGGGATACAGAATTAGCACAAACTTTTATTTTTTATGGTCCTGAGAGTAATCCTGAGCTTCTGAATAAACTGCCAGAAGGTCCTACAGCTATTCTTCTTGATGAGACTAGTCCAGTTAATCTGTTAGAGACAATTGCTAAAAAAGGATGCAATAAAGTTCTATGGGAATGCGGGAGCAATCTTGCTTCAATGGCAATTCAGCAGAATTGTGTTCAGGAAATAGTCTTGTTTTTGTCTCCGAAATTACTTGGTGGTATTCCTTCTATGACCCCTCTTTCTGATTTTGGATTTGTTTCCATGGATTTTCGAAAAATTAGGGCATAAAGATGAGCGAATATTAAACATTTCCCAAAATGAAAAAATACCTGAATTAGATCCTCTTCACTTAGTGGTTTTAATTAAAGAAAAAAAATCGACAATCAAAAAAAAAGACTTGCCCCTTTTTGGATTAGAAGACAGTTGTTATTTTCAACATGACGACAGACCCTCTCTTATGACTAAAAGGGAGATTCGCATTCAAGTCTTAGCAGACCTTGAGCTTCCCGAAAGTGGTGTTATATGGGATATTGGCGCTGGTGTAGGTAGCATTGGGCTGGAAGCCCTAAGAATTAGGCCATCACTAAAGTTACTCTCGATAGAAAAGCGCTTAGGTGGAAAAGAATTAATCAATGCAAATGCATCACAACTATCTGTTTTTCCCTCAAAAGTAGTAGAAGCAGAAGCACTAGATTTTCTAGAAAAAGGGAATATGCCCTCTCAAGTCAAATCGCCAAGTAGAGTCATTTTAGGTGGTGGAAATATAGAGAAATTGCTGCTTCTCGACAAAGTTTTAGTTCATATAACTTCTGGTGGAATTATTGTCATTCCTTTGGCAACTTTGGAACAATTAGGCAAAGTATTATCTTTTTTAGAAGGAAAGGATTGCATTACGAAAGTCAGTCAGCATCTGGCTTTTAGGGGTGTAGACTTATTAAAAGGCACCAGACTTCAGCCAATTAATCCTGTATTCATTGTCAAAGTTAAAGTTAATTAAAAAGCTTTAGCTATTAAACAATCAAATCAATTTTTATCTGGCTTAGCAATATGAGGCAACCCCCAGCCCAACTTATTTCCAAGAACTTGAAAAAATTCATGGTCGGATAATCTAATAAACCTAACAGGATGATTGCTTTTTCTAAGAAGGACTCTGTCCTCTGGCCAAACGTAACAACCTGCCGTTCCATCAACAACCATCATGAGCCTTTCAGGAGTGGCCGGAAAAACAGTTACTGGCTCTGAGTCACTAAATACAAGTGCTCGAGACGCCAAAGAATGTGGGGCTATAGGAGTTAATTGAAATACAGGACAATCAGGTGTAATAACAGGTCCTCCGGCACTTAGCGAATAAGCTGTCGACCCTGTGGGAGTAGAGAGTATTACACCGTCTGCAGAAATATCAACCGGTGCATGCCTTCCAATTGATATCTCAAAATGACACATGCTTGTCAAAGGTTCTCTATGCAATGCCATTTCATTAAGGCAAAGAGCTTCCCAACGCCTTTGATCTCCTCTCATAACGCTTACAATAAGACTAGTCCTTTCTTCAACTTCCCATTGATTTGAAAGAATTTGCTCTAATGCTTTATCAACATCTGGCAAATATGTTTCAGCAAGAAATCCTAAATGACCAGTATTTATAGTAAGAATTGGCACACCAATCGGAGCTGTCTGACGTGCTGCTGAGAGAACTGTGCCATCTCCCCCCAAAACAACTGCTAATTGCATTGAAGAATTAAATCCTTCAGGGACACAAGCGTTATATCCAAGTGTTCGCATATGTTGATCAGGGTTTGCGAACCCAAGCATTCCACCTGAACTACTAGCACGCACAACTTTATAGCCTGATTTTTCAAGCAAATTCTGAATACTTAGAGCTGTTTTTAAAGCAAGCTCTTTCCCATCATTAAAAATCAGTCCTGCACTAGGCACTGACAAAACCAATAAAGAACATAATCACTCTATACAAACCATTATAAGAGAAATTTAATACTTAAAACTGCTCCAAAAATCTAAGGTCACTTGTATAAAGCCTTCTAATGTCCTCTATTTCATGCCTAACCATACAAAAACGCTCTACTCCAAGTCCTGCAGCAAAACCAGTCCACTTATCTGAATCAATCCCCAAACCTTCCAATACAGAGGGATCCACCATCCCACAACCCATCACCTCAAGCCATTTACCTCTCCATTGAACATCAACCTCTACAGAAGGCTCTGTAAATGGAAAGTAACTGGCTCTAAATCGAATAGGCAAGTCACCAAAAAATGCATTTAGAAAAGCCATTACAGTTCCTCTAAGATGACTAAAATCCAAACCCTCATCAATTGCTAAAACTTCTACTTGGTGAAAAACAGGAGAATGGGTAGCATCAACTGCATCACGTCTATAAACTCTTCCTGGTGCAACGATTCTTATTGGAGGTGGGCTTTTCTCTAAACATCTAATCTGAACTGGCGAAGTATGAGTTCTAAGAAGTAAATTATTTTCTAAATAAAAAGTGTCTTGCATATCCCTAGCGGGATGGTCTTCAGGAATTTTAAGGCTGCAAAATTATAATAGTCATT
>QCPC01000037.1 GCA_003212695.1 Prochlorococcus sp. AG-436-C13
TTCAAGAATTCAGTTTCTAATTTGTTTAAGCTAAATCTAATAATTTTTTTAGGGAAGTATTTATGCTCTTTAAAAAAAATTAAGTCATCTGGGCAATAAATCACTAATGCCGTCAGGATGGTATCAGAACTATTTTGGGTAATTTTTTATCGTGCCTAGCAGTAATAACAAAGACAATTTTCTTGATAAGGCATTCACTGTAATTGCAGAAGGAATAGTCAAGATGATGCCCATTGCAGCAAAGGAGAAACAAGCCTACATCTATTACCGAGAAGGCTTTGCTGCTCAGAATAATGGGGATTATTCTGAGGCCTTGGAAAATTATGAAGAGAGTCTGAAACTGGAAGAGAATGCAATTGATAGAGGTGAGACTTTGAAAAACATGGCGATTATTTATATGAGTAATGGAGAAGAGGAAAGAGCTTTGACTACTTATCAAAAGGCTTTAGATGAGAACCCTAAGCAGCCTTCCTGTTTAAAGAATATGGGCTTAATTTATGAAAAACGTGGACGAGCTTTACAACAAGAAGGCAAGCAAGATCAAAGCGATATTTGGTTTGATAAAGCTGCAGAGGTTTGGTCAAAGGCTGTAAGGCTTTATCCTGGGGGATACCTTGATATTGAAAACTGGTTAAAAACAACGGGTAGAAGTAAAATAGATGTTTATTTGTAATGCATATAAAAATGTTTATAAGATTAAGAAATCAAAAGCATCACTGATATTTGAAACCTCTTTTAGTTTAATTTTTTGTTGATTTTTTGAATAAACATCCTTATTATTCATTTTAGGAATAATAGCTCTTTCAAAACCTAGCCTTTCTGCTTCACGAAGACGCAATTGCATTTGTCCAACTGATCTTATTTGACCTCCAAGACCAATTTCTCCAATAAATATAGCCCCTTTGGGAAGTTGATTTTTCTTATAACTAGATATTATTGCAGCTGCAATTCCTAAATCTGCTGCAGGTTCATCCACTTCTAATCCACCTGCAACAGCTAAATAGCAATCAAATCTAGAAAGTGCTAAATCCAAATGCTTTTCAATTACTGCGAGTATTTGATGAAGTCTATTGATTTCGATTCCTGTAGTAGTTCTTCTTGGGGAGGGGAAACTTGTTTGATTTATAAGAGCTTGTAGGTCAATAGCTATAGGTCTAGTCCCTTCACAAGCAACTATGGTTGATATGCCAGGTGCATTATCTGCACTGAGAAATAGTTCACTTGGATTTATCACCTCAATTAGTCCCTTACTTTGCATTTCAAAAACTCCAAGTTCATTCGTAGCACCAAATCGATTTTTAACTGTTCTAAGGATTCTGTGGCTTGCATAACGATCTCCCTCAAATGTTAGAACTGCATCAACAAGATGTTCAAGAACCTTTGGCCCTGCTAACATTCCATCTTTTGTGACATGCCCAACGATTAATAATGCAATATTTTTAGATTTGGCTAATCGTTGTAATTCTGCGGCACATTCTCTAACTTGTGTGACAGATCCTGGAGTTCCTCCTAGAGCTTTCTCATGCAAAGCTTGAATGCTGTCGATTATTGCAATATCGGGTGCAAATTCTTCAATTTCTTCCAAAATTAATGCAAGTTCAGTCTCTGCAAGAATATGTAGGTTTGAATCTTTTCTGTTAAGTCGATTCCAGCGAAGTTGTACTTGGCTACTTGATTCTTCAGCTGTTATATAAAGAACAGATTTGTAAAGAGCCATTTCAGTTGCACTTTGCAACAGGAGGGTGCTTTTACCAATGCCAGGATCTCCTCCAATGAGCACTAGAGAACCTGGGACTAACCCTCCTCCGAGAACTCTATCGAATTCTTTAAACCCACTAGGAATGCGAGCAACAGGGGTGTCTTTTAAAGATGATATTGGTTGAGAACGCCTGTCTACCAATATGTTTAAAGAATTACTCTTCTTTCTCTTAGTTCTTAATGCTGATGGTGAAATGACTTCCTCGACTATTGAATTCCAGTCGCCACAACTGGTGCATCTTCCAAAGAATTGAGGTGTCTCTGCACCACAGGTTTGGCAGATATAAATAGTGCTAGTTCGTGTCACGAGGTTGTCTAAAGAAAGTTTTTTGTAGTTGAATGTAGGAAGTCTTTTAGATGATTTTAAAGGTTTGTCTAAGATTCAATTTTTGAAGAGGACTCAGCAAAAGACAACATGACTGTCGCCAGTCCATCTAAAGAAATCATCCTCGTTGCAGATGATGAAGCAAGTATCAGGAGAATCCTGGAAACTCGCTTATCAATGATCGGCTATCAAGTCGTCACAGCTTGCAATGGAAATGAAGCGCTCCAACAATTTCAAAATTGTGAGCCAGATCTAGTGGTACTTGATGTAATGATGCCAAAGCTAGATGGTTATGGAGTTATTCAAGAATTGAGAAAAGAATCGGATGTGCCAATAGTTATGCTTACGGCATTAGGTGATGTTGCAGATCGTATTACAGGACTTGAATTGGGTGCTGATGATTATGTGGTTAAACCATTTAGTCCAAAAGAACTTGAAGCTCGTATACGCTGTGTTTTGCGTCGAGTAGAAAAGGAACAAATTGCAGGATTACCTAATTCAGGTGTGATACAAGTTGCTGCATTTAGAATAGATACTAATAGGAGAAAGGTTTATAGAGGGGATGAGCGCATAAGGCTCACAGGAATGGAGTTC
>QCPC01000038.1 GCA_003212695.1 Prochlorococcus sp. AG-436-C13
AGGTTTGATTGAAACTATTACGCCTACTACATCTAGGGTTCGTTTGCTTACAGCTAATGGAACAAATATAGGTGTTTGGATTGATAAGAAAAAGATTCATGGTGTACTCAAGGGAGTTGGTACTCATAGAACACAGTTAAATTTCTTGGAAAAAATTCCTGGAGGAAAAATCAAAAGGAAATTAGTAAAATCACAGCATGTTACTCAATAGATTTAATTGGTTTTGGAGAAAGCAGTCAACCAGCCTCAAGGTTATATAGAGAGAAAAGAACCAAGGAAAATTTTGATTATAATTTCGAGAATTGGTCAGAGCAAATTAGAGATTTTTCTAGATTAATTATTAATAAACCAGTATTGTTAATAGGCAATTCAATTGGGGGAGTTATTGCATTAAGAGCAGCACAATTGCTAGGGGAAAATTGCAAAGGAGTTATATTAATCAACTGTGCTCAAAGATTAATGGATGATAAACAACTAATTAATCAAACAAAATTCCAACAACCTATAAGACTTATCCTTAAAACTTTAACTAAGCAAAGATGGATTAGTAAAAGACTTTTTAAGAATGCTGCAAGACCATCAGTTATTAAAAAAGTTCTTCAGAAAGCCTATCCTAGTGGAAATAACATAGATCAAGAATTAATAAATATACTTCATAAACCAAGCCAAAGATTAGGTTCATCAGAAGCATTCCATGGTTTCATTAATATCTTTGATGACTATTTAGCTCCAGAGCTTATGCGAAACCTCAAAATTCCTGTTGACATGATCTGGGGAGAAGATGATCCTTGGGAATCGGTTGTAGAAGCTCAAAAATGGTTCAATTCAATATCATGCATAAAGTCATTGGAAATAATATCTAAAGCCGGTCATTGTCCTCATGATGAAGCTCCAGAAAAGGTGAATCCTGTTTTAAAAAAACTAATTCAAGAAGCAACATAAGCTTCTACATCATTACCATGTCTTCGCAATCCTCTCAATCCATCTCTCTCTAAATTCCTAACTCTATCTCGACTAATTCCAAGAATTCTGCCAATACCAGTTAAAGTCATTGGTTCTTCTCCATTTAAACCATATCTCATCCTTAATACTCTATTTTGAAGTTCAGGCAACTTTTGCAAAAGAACCTCAATATCTCCTTTCATACAATCCATTTCAATCTCTTGGTCTGGTAATCCTTGATTAGCAGAAAGTAAATCTAATAAAATAGTATCTTCTCCGTTACCAATTTTTGTCTCCAAACTCACAGGTTGACTTGCTCTAAACATTAAATCCTTCACTTCATTAATAGGAATTTCAATATAATCAGATAGTTCTTTCATTGATGGTGTTCTAGACAACTGCTGACTTAATTCTCTCTGACCTTTCTTTAACTTATTTAAAAGCTCAGTGATATGTATAGGTAATCTGATTGCCCTACTTTTTTCTGCTATAGCTCTTGTTATTCCTTGTCTAATCCACCAATAAGCATATGTAGAGAATTTGTATCCTCTTGCAGGATCAAACTTTTCAACTCCTCTTACCAAACCAATTGTTCCTTCTTGAATTAAATCTAAAAGCTCCATATTTCTCTTAGTATATTTTTTTGCAACACTTACTACTAATCGCAAATTAGCAGCCACCATTCTTTCCTTTGCTCTAGTACCCAATTTATATATCTTCTTGATTTTTTGAATTTCTATTCCAGACTCATTAGCCAATTCATCTAGCGTAGGTTTTTTTCCATTAGCACTTTCTATCTCTTTCTCTAACTTATCTAAAATCATCAAATCTTGAACTTGTCGACCAAGTGTTATCTCTTGCTCATTTGTTAAAAGAGGAACTCGACCAATATCTCTTAAATAAGAGCGCACCAAGTCCACCTCTCCATCTGACCTTTGAGCGGATGCAACTATTTTGCTTTGAGATTGAGTGGTTTGACTTCTCAGAGGCATTTCGACTCTATTGAGTTTTGTAAACAATATCATTAAGAACTGTAAAGATCAAAAAAATGGTCAGAGTTTTATCTGTTTTAGGTAGAAATACCTATACGATTTATTCATTAGTATTAGCAATCTTGTTACAGCTAACTTGCCGCATTAGCAAGAAGCCATGAAGCAGTTCTTAGGTAAATCCATACACCTGCAACATCTGTGGCAGTTGTAATGAAAGGTGCAGACATCAAGGCAGGATCCAAACCCATACGATGAAACAACAAAGGCAATGAAGCACCTGCTGTAGCCGCCAAAATTGATATAGCCATAAGACTTATTCCAACTGCAGCGCCCACCAATGGTCCCTCACCTTGCCACCAAGCAAAAGGAACAACAAACACCAACATAAGCAAACCCAATAAAGCACCTGCAATACTTTCACGAAAAATAGCTTTGAATAAACCCAAAGCCTGTATCCTCTGTGTACTCAATCCTCTAATTACAACTGTTGAGCTCTGAGCTCCAACATTTCCTCCAGTCCCTATTAGCAAAGGGATAAAGGCTGCCAATAAGACAACCTTTTGCAAAACATCATCATTCGAGGCAATTACTCTAGTGGTTA